>CACCVU010000005.1 GCA_902549495.1 uncultured Pelagibacteraceae bacterium | reverse complement strand
TAATATTATGTTGGAATTTAAAGTCTCTTCAACTTTTTTTACAATTGAAAGATTATCAAGACCAGCTACCTCATACATTTTGTCAGGGGTATCTTGATCTATAAATATATCTGGTAAAATCATAGATCTAAATTTTAAACCAGTATCAAAAACACCTCTATCAGACAACATTTGCATTACATGTGATCCAAAGCCTCCTATTGAACCCTCCTCAATTGTTATTAAAACCTCATGATTAGTAGCAACTTCCATAATTAATTTTTCATCTAAAGGTTTAGCAAATCGTGCGTCTACAATTGTGCAGTCAATACCTTTTAAAGAAAGTTTTTCTGATGCTTTTTTACATTCTTCGAGCCTTGTACCAAAATTTAATAAAGCTACTTTTTTACCTTCTTTAATAATTCTTGCTTTTCCGATAACTAATTTTTCATTTAACGAAGGTAACTCCACTCCTATACCATTTCCTCTTGGATACCTAAAAGCAGAAGGTCTATCATTTATATCTAATGAAGTATTAATCATCTTTACTAGTTCGGCTTCATCGCTGGCAGCCATCACAACAAAATTTGGTAAAGTTGCTAAGTAAGTTATATCAAATGAGCCTGCATGAGTTGGTCCGTCTGCACCAACGAGACCTGCCCTATCAATAGCAAATCTAACTGGAAGAGATTGTAATGCTACATCATGTACTACTTGATCATAGGCTCTTTGCAAAAAGGTTGAATAAATAGCTGCGTAAGGCTTATAACCTTCGGTAGCTAATCCTGCAGCAAAAGTTACAGCATGTTGTTCTGCTATTCCTACGTCAAATGTTCTATCCGGAAATTTTTTTTCGAACAAATTTAACCCTGTACCAGAAGGCATAGCTCCAGTTATTCCTACTATTTTAGTATCTTGTTCTGCATGTTTAATTAAAGTCTCTGCAAAAACCTTTGTATATGAAGGAGTGTTAGAAGTAGATTTAGATTGTTCTCCAGTAGAAATATTAAATTTTGAGACACCATGGTATTTATCGCCTGACTCTTCCGCCGGCTTATAACCTTTTCCTTTTTGGGTTCTTACATGAATAAGAACTGGTCCCTGGTGATTTGATCTTTTAACATTTTCAAATATTTGTACTAAATTTTCTACATCATGACCGTCAATTGGGCCAACATAATAAAACCCAAGCTCACTAAATAACGTTCCACCTGTCACAATATTTCTTAACATGTCCTCAGCTTTGCCAGCTTTTTGGCTAAACCTTTTTGAAAATGCAGAAATGATCATTTTTATAGTTTCTCTAAAACTGAAATATAATTTTCCAGATAAAAGATTGGCCAGGTATTTGCTCATAGCCCCTACTGGCCTTGCTATTGACATATCGTTGTCATTCAAAACTACAATTAAATTTGATTTTAATGCTCCTGCATTATTCATGGCCTCATAAGCCATTCCAGCGCTCATAGCGCCATCACCAATTACCGCAATAACGTTATTTCTATTATTAGATAATTTTTTTGCTACTGACATTCCTAGAGTAGAAGATATAGAGGTTGAGCTGTGAGCTGCGCCAAATGGATCATACTCACTTTCTGATCTTTTTGTAAAACCAGATAACCCTCCGCCCTTTCTTAAAGTTCTTATTCTATCTCTTCTTCCAGTAATAATCTTATGTGGGTAACACTGATGACTTACATCCCAAACAAGCTTGTCTTTAGGTGTATCGAAAACGTAGTGTAAAGCTACGGTTAGCTCAACTACTCCTAATCCAGCGCCAAGATGTCCACCAGTTTCAGATACTACATCAATTAATTCATCCCTTAATTCATCCGAAATTTGTCTCAAATTTTCTTTTTTAAATTTTCTAAGGTCGGAGGGAAAATTGATTTGTTTTATTAATCTTGTCATTAAAAACTTCTTTCTAAAATAAATTTAATAGTGTTTTGCAATTCATTAGCATTTTTTCCATGTTTTTTTAATTTAAGCAATATTTTTTTCTGTAATTTATAAGCATAATTGATTGCATTTTTATAACCAAGTAAATGAATTAAAGTAGATTTCCCTTTTTTTTTATCTTTTTTAATTGGTTTACCTACTAATTTTTTTGACCCTTTTACATCTAATATATCATCAGCTAATTGAAATAATAATCCAATTTCTTCCCCAAGTTTACCGAAAAAATTTTTTTCCTTTTTATTTTTTTTAGCAATTATTACAGTTGATTGAAGACAAAAATTAAATAGTTTGCCTGTTTTTTTTCTTTGCATATCTATAATTTGATTGATTTTTTTTCTTTTATTTTCAAATTTTAAATCTAGCTCTTGTCCACCGGCTATTCCTGTATGACCAGAAAAATTTGATAAAAGTTGTATAATTTCGTTTTTTTGTTTCGCATTTAGGGAATTTTTTTTGTCAGAGATTATCTCAAATGCTAAAGTTAATAATGAGTTTCCAGCGAGCACAGCTGTGGCCTCGCCATATTTTTTATGAGTCGAAGGCTTTCCTCTTCTATATGAGTCATTATCCATGCAAGGAAGATCATCATGTATTAAAGAATAAGAATGGATACACTCAACAGCTGCACAAATATGAATAAGTTTTTTTTCTTTGATTTTGAATAATCTTCCCATATCAAAAATTATTGTAGACCTAATTTTTTTACCTCCAGAGATAACCCCGTATTTCATGGGAGCTACTAGTAAAGATTTTTTCTGATTGTTAATAAAATTAATTAAAAATTTATCAATTTTTTTGGCATTTCTTTTTAATTTTATATTTATCATATAAGTAGTTTCATCAAGATTTTAATATCTCTTTAGATTTGATTTTAAACAGGTTTTCAACGTGTTTGTTTAAGTAAATAAGTCTTTTGTAAATATTTTCAGCACTTTTTAAATCATAATTATCACTTTCAAGTTTTATAAGAATTTCATTAATTTCCTCTCGGGCCTCTTTTAATGATTTACTTTTGATTTCAGCTGGAATATTTTCGATTTTCATAAACTAAATAATAATTACATTATGAAAAACATCTATTCAAATATATATTCATTCAATACAAAGAGCCTTAAAAAAACAATAAAATCTCTAAAACAAGGTAAATTAGTGGGTTTGCCTACCGAAACCGTTTATGGTTTAGCAGGAAATGCTTATTCGGGAAAAGCAGTTAAAAAAATTTTTAAATTAAAAAAAAGACCAAAAATTAATCCGTTAATAGTTCATTATAATAATTATAAAGAAGCAAACAAAGACGTTATTTTAGATAAGAACTTTTTTAAACTTTATAAAAAATTTTGTCCAGGCCCTATAACCTTTATTTTGAAAAAAAGTACAAAATCAAAAATTAATTCTTTAGTTACAGCTAATTTAGATACTGTAGCAATTAGATTTCCAAGTAATAGAATAGTTAAGACCATACTTAAACTTTTAAATTTTCCTTTAGCTATGCCAAGTGCAAATATTGCATCAGGTGTTAGTCCTGTAAGTGCTCAAGATGTTTTTGAAGATTTTAAAAAAAAATTAAAAATTATAATAAATGGTGGTAAATCTAAAATTGGAATTGAGTCGACTGTAATCGATTTAACTGGAAAACCTAAAATACTCAGGCCTGGAATAATAAGCTCTAACGAAATAAAAGATTTTCTGAAAATAACTTTATCATCAAAAAGAAATTCTAAAATAAAGTCTCCAGGTATGATGAAAAAACACTATTCACCTGGAATACCAATTATTTTTAAGGGAAAACCCTCTAAACTTAATCATGCTTACATTGTATTTGGAAGAAAACATAAGAATAATCAAAATTATTTTAATCTAAGCAAAAAAGCGAACTTGAGGGAAGCTGCGGCTAATTTGTATAAAATATTAAGAAAAATAAAAAAAAAGGGGTATAAAAAAATTTTTATAGATAAAATACCTTATCGTGGTCCTGGATTAGCTATTAATGATCGGTTATTAAGAGCATCAAAATAATGTTTATTGAAATTAAGAATTTAAGTAAAATTTATAACAAATACCTAGCGGTAGATAAAATTAATTTTCATTTAGAGAAAGACAAAACTATTGGTTTGCTTGGCCCTAATGGCTGTGGAAAAACTACAACTATAGGAATGATGTTAGGACTTGTTACTCCATCAAGTGGTGAAATTTTGATAGAAAATAAAAATTTAAACTCTTTTGGAAGAGATGAGATATTGAAAAGATTTAATTTTGCTTCTCCGTATGTCGAGTTACCAAAAAAATTAACCGTAAGACAAAATCTTGAGATATATGGACGATTGTACGGAATTAAAGATTTAAAAAAAAGAATACATGAAATTTCAAATGACTTAGAAATAAAGGAATTTTTTGAAAGAAAGACAGGTGAGCTTTCGTCAGGTCAAAAAAACAGAGTTTCTCTTGCTAAATCTTTAATTAATAAACCAGAAATTCTTCTTCTCGATGAACCAACAGCAAGTTTAGACCCAGATATTGGTGATTTTATTAGGAGTTATATTCAAGAATATAAATCAAAAAATAAAGTTACGGTTTTATTAGCCTCACATAACATGAATGAAGTTGAAAGACTTTGCGACAGCATTATCATGATGAGAAAAGGTAAAATTATAGACAAAGGAACTTGTAAAAATTTGATAGAAAAACATGGTAGAAACAATTTAGAGGAAACTTTTTTAAAATTAGCAAGGAGTAAAGATGAACTTCAGTAAAATATATGCGCTAGGTTTAAGACATCTTTATTTAGTAATGAATTCATTTCCAAGAGTTTTGGATCTAATATACTGGCCTACTGTTCAAATTTTTTTATGGGGATTTATATCAAAGTTTTTTACACTTAACTCTGAATATTACAACAATACTGTTGGTGTGATACTTACTGCAGCAATTTTATATGATTTTCTCTTTAGGGCTAGTATAAGTTTTAATATGATGTTTCTTGAGGAAATATGGAGTAGAAATTTTACAAATTTATTTATAGCTCCTATTAAAATAAGAGAAATAATAGCTGCTCTTACTTTAACAGCAATTATAAGAACGCTGATTGGATTAGTGCCAGCAGTGATTATAGCAATACCTCTTTTTGGTGTTTCCGTACTACACCTTGGATTGCCATTAATATTTTTATTGATTGGATTATATCTTTTTGGGATTACCTTAGGTCTATTAGTAACCTCAGGTCTATTGAGATATGGTCCCTCTTTTGAAAATATTGCTTGGGCAAGTTTGTTTTTCTTAGCCCCTTTGGGGTGTATTTATTATCCAATAGATATTTTACCGAACTCCTTACAGATTATTGCAAAGGGTCTTCCTTTAGTTCACATTTTTGAAGAAATGCGAAATATTTTAATAAATAATTCAGTAAACTACTTTAATATTTTTAAATCTATTTCCATATCTGTAGTATATTTTATTTTTGGTGTTATAGTTTTCTACTTTTCATATTTTGGTGCAAAAAAAAGAGGAACCTTAATTAATATGGGTGAATAAATAATGAATTTAAAAATTGATAATATAAAAAAACTTGAGAGTCCTCCTAAAATTATTAAAAATATTTTTAACAAAGATGAAATTAGTAGTTTTTTAGATCTATATAAGAATTTACCTGTTACAATACATAATAAAAAACAAAATGTTATAAAAAAGAGATGGTTGCAAGGGTATGACTCCAAATTAGAAACAATTTTTTTCGATAGGTTAAAAAAAGAAATTGGAAATTTCCAAATGGATAATCTTAAAGATGAAAATGGTAAAGATATTTATGGATTAATTCAAGAAAGCTATAACCCAATTGGATTGCATGTTGATGCAGGATTTGAATTAAACAGTCAAATTTATAAACAAACTTTAATTCCACTATCCTCTGTTGGGAGCACTGTAATTTTTAAAAATAGATTTTATGATGGCTCAACAAGTTTTACACAAGATCCCGAGGAATTGAAAAAAAAAGATTTGAAGTATGGTCAAAACAAAAGATCAGATATTCATTTAAAATTATATGGGGATAAACCTTTTGATGCTGAAATACATAAAAAATACTTACAACACGAAAGAATTGAAAATTTAAAAGGTTTAGAAGTCGAATTAATTTATGAGTGGGAAGTGGGTTCAATGTTAATATTTGATAGAAGTCACTTGCATTGCTCATCCTCTGTAATTGAAGGAAAGAAAATAGGTATTGCAACTTTTACAAAAAGATAATTTTCATTTAAATGTTAAAAAAAAAACTACTAAAAATATCAAGAAGTATAATAAAAATTTTATTACCATTAATTTTTAAAATTTTAATAAAATGTAAAATCAACAGAAGGGTCATAAGTTATCTCCAAGATAGAAGCTATTTTGGTAATCAAAAGTATGACTTTTCAGATATAATACGTGCACTTTTAAAGTCAGAAAAATTAATAGCTTTAGATGTTGGAGCCCAGGGAGGTTTTAATTCAGATAATTTCTTCTCGAAAAAATATAATATTTTTTTTGAACCTATTTTAGTTGAGCCCATTAAGTCTGAAGCTAAAAAGCTAAATGAAAATAAGTTTGTAATTGATAACGCTCTTTGGAGCTCAAAAGTCAAAAAAAATATCTTTATTTTAGATAATAGACTTGGCAGTTCCTCAATGTTTGAACCTGATGCTGACAAATTCGACATGCATGAGATAAATATTAATGAGTTAAATAATTTTAAAGTTACACGAACAGTAGAAGTAGATTGCGATACTATAGATAATTCATTAAAAAAACTAGAATTTAAAAGTTTAGATTATCTTAAGATTGATACGCAGGGATCTGAACTAGAAATTTTAAAAGGAATAGGTAGTTATCGCCCACAATTAATTAAAATTGAAGCTCACATTTACTCAATGTATAAAGGTGTCCCTGAGTGGAATAAATTAGTAAATTATTTATATGAAATGAACTACTTAATAATCGACTGGAAGGGAATAGGAAAACATAAATCTAGAATACCAGCAGAAATGGAAATGATATTTATTCCAAACTTCAATACTAAAGAAGGTGAGAAAAAAATAAAGGCAAATCAAGAAAAATTTATCTCTTTATTATTAATTTTTGGGCAATTAAACATTTTAAAATTGATAATGAAAAGATTAAAAATTCATTTGAATGGTTTAGATAAGTTTGAAGATTTATATTTTAATTAATGGCGATATACGACTGTTTTCAATATTTTAATGAGGATCACATAGTTGATTTACGTATGAATATTCTTAATGAGTATGTCGACTATTTCGTAATTTCGGAATCAAATAAAACGCACCAAGGTAAAGATAAAAAAATTAATTTTAATATAAATAATTTCCCAAAATTTAAGCATAAGATCATCTTTGTTATTGCAGAGTATGATCAAGTAATTAACTTCCAAAAACACACTGGTGGAGAGTCTCCAATTGAGCAACATCAAAGAAACTTTTTAATAAATGGTTTAAAAGATGCTCGACAAGATGACCTTATAATTTTATCAGACTCAGATGAAATACCAGACTTAAAAAGATTGTCTGAAATTAAAAAAGGAAAAAAGTTTATAGCTTTTTCACAAAAAATGTTTATGTATAAACTTAATCTTCAAAATATTAATGAAAGTAATTGGATCGGATCAAAGATTACGAAAAAAAAATATTTAAAAACAATGCAATCTCTTAGAGACTTAAAATTTAAGGATTACCCATTTTGGAGATTTGATAAAAAAGATCTTCAAATCATTAAAGGTGGATGGCACTTTTCTTTTTTACAAACTCCTGATCAAATATTAGAAAAAATAAAATCTTTTTCTCACGGGGAATTTAATTCTGAAGAAATAGATAAAAGAAAAATAGAAGCTAAAATTTCTGATAACATAGACATTTTTAATAGAGGTAATGTTCTCAAAAAGATAAATTTAGATGAAACTTTTCCACCTTTTATTTTGGAAAATAAAAATAAGTTTTCTGAGTGGATAATTTAACTGGTGCGCCGGATAGGAGTCGAACCCATAACCTCCGGAGCCGAAATCCGGCGCTCTATCCAGTTGAAGCTACCGGCGCATTTTTTAGACTTTAAATTAATTTATGAATAATACAATAAAATTTTTAGTGAAGAAGGTTGATAATGGAGAAAGAGCCGATATTTTTCTGTCGAAAAAAATTAATGATTTAACACGATCTTTTCTTAAAAAACTGATTAAAAAAAATTTACTTAAAATTAACAATAAAATTATAAGCTCACCATCTATAAAATTAAAAACTAATGATTATCTTGAAATTAAATTAATTTATGATGAGGAAAAGAAGTTAATTCCAAAAAAAATTGAATTAGACATAGTCTACGAAGATAAAGATATTTTAATTGTAAACAAACAAAAAGGTCTTGTTGTGCACCCAGGTGCAGGAAATTTTAGAAATACCTTGGCAAATGCTTTAGCTTATAAATACAAAAACAACTTGTCTAATATCAATGGAAAATTGAGACCTGGTATAATTCATAGAATTGACAAAGATACAAGTGGATTGCTTGTAATTGCAAAAAATAATATTTCACATTCAAATCTTGGTAAACAATTTAGTGAACACACGATTAAAAGAAAATATAAATGTTTAGTTTGGGGTATACTAAGACCGCTAAACGGTAGAATTGATACATTAATTTCTAGAAATAAAAGAAATAGACAGCTAATGACTGTAAGTGAAATGTCAGGAAAAAGAGCAATCACAAATTATAAAACCATTAGAACTTTCTTTAAAGAAGACATTCCTAAAATAAGTTTAATGGAATGTGAGTTGGAAACTGGAAGAACGCATCAAATCAGGGTGCATTTGGGTTATAAAGGCATTTCAATTTTAGGAGATAAACAGTATGGAAAGAAGAAATTAAAATTTAAAAAAATAAACAAAGAACTTTATTCTTTATTAGATGCGCTTCAAGGACAATTGCTTCATGCTGAAACCATAGAGTTTATCCATCCAACTAAAAATAAGTGGGTTAAGTTTAAATCTGAATTACCAAAAGATTTTAAAAAAATGATTGGTTTTCTTGAAAATGTTGATAGTTGAAAAAATTAATTTAGTATATAATTGTAGTATATGAAAGAAAAAAGCCAGATTAGTAACTTACCTACACCCTCTTCGGGAGGTCTTTCAGTTTATCTTACACAAATAAAAAAATTTCCTATGCTAGATGCAGAAGAAGAGTACATGCTTGCAAAAAATTGGAAAGAAAATGGAAATCTTCAGTCTGCCCACAAATTAGTTACAAGCCATCTAAGATTAGTAGCTAAAATCGCTATGGGATACAGAGGCTATGGGTTGCCAGTTAATGAATTAATATCTGAAGGAAATTTAGGATTGATGCAAGCAGTAAAAAAATTTGACCCAGATAAAGGATTTAGACTTGCAACTTACGCGATGTGGTGGATCAAAGCGGCTATTCAAGAATATGTTTTAAGATCATGGAGTTTAGTAAAGATGGGAACTACATCAGCGCAAAAAAAACTTTTTTTTAATCTAAAGAAAATTAAAAATCAAATAGCTCCAGAGCAAAATGGTGATTTAAAAGATGATCAGGTAAAAGAAATTTCAAAGAGGTTAGATGTTGATTCACACGAAGTCATTAATATGAACAGACGGATGATGGGCCAAGAAAAGTCTCTCAATGATCCTATTAAACATGGCGAGGTTGATGAATGGCAAGATTGGCTAGTAGATGAAAGTTTAGATCATGAACTGGCAATTTCACAAAAACAAGAATTTGATGATAAGAAAGAATTGCTTAATAATGCAATGAAAATTTTAAATGATAGAGAAAAAGAAATTATTACTGCAAGAAGACTTTCAGAAGATCCTATAACGCTTGAGGACTTGAGTAAAAAATACAAGATAAGTAGAGAAAGAATAAGACAAATTGAAACGAAAGCATTTGAAAAACTTCAAAAGTCAATGATCAATGCAAGTAAATCAAAAAATTTACTTCCGCCTAACTAGATTTAAAAGGATCCTCAATTAGTATTGTGTCGTCTCTTTCTGGACTAGTTGAAATGCTAGAAATTTTTGCTCCTATAAAATCTTCTAAAGCAAAAATATATTTCTTTGCGTTTTCTGGAAGATCTTTCATATTTCTAATTCCTTGCGTATTTGTTTTCCAACCGGGAAATGATTTATATATTGGTTTAATATTAAATTGATCTTCAGTAGCGGCCGGCAAATAATTTATCTTTTTACCATTTAATTCATATTCAACGCAGATTTTAATTTCATCTAATTCATCTAAAACATCTAATTTTGTTAAAGCAATGCCATTAATACCTGAAATTTTTATTGTTTGACGAACTAAAACACCATCAAACCACCCACACCTTCTTTTTCTAGCTGTAACGGTCCCAAATTCTTTACCTCTCTTGCCTAAAGCTTCCCCGGTTTTATTTTTTAATTCAGTAGGAAATGGTCCGCTACCTACTCTAGTTGTATATGCTTTGGTAATACCTAAAATGTAGCCAATTTTATCTGGGCCAGATCCAGATCCTGTTGCAGCAGTTGACGGGACTGTATTAGATGAAGTTACATAAGGATATGTGCCGTGATCAACATCCAAAAGAATACCTTGTGCACCCTCAAATAGTATTTTTTTTCTACTATTTTTAAATTTATCAAGTTCTAACCAAATTGGCTTTGCAAACTTTAAAATTTTTGGAGCTATATCTAAAAGTTTTTTTTTCAAAACTTCTTTTTTATAAATTTTTTTTTTTAGGCCTTTTCTAATAGCATTATGGTGCATTAAAACATTTTCTAAACGCGCATCTAAATTACTCTCAGATCCAAGGTCCATTACTCTTATTGACCGTCTTCCAACTTTATCTTCGTAACATGGTCCAATACCACGTCTGGTAGTTCCAATTTTAGACTTGCCTGCAGCGTCTTCCCTTATCTCATCCATTTCTTGATGGAAAGGCAAAATCAATGATGCAGTATCAGAGATCATAAAATTCTCAGGCGTAACTTCAACACCTTTTTTCTTAATTTCTTCAATCTCACTTAAAAGAGCCCATGGATCTATCACGACACCATTACCAAGAATAGAAATTTTTCCATTTCTTACGATACCTGAAGGAAGTAGTCTTAGTTTAAAAACTTTTTTATCTATGACTAGTGTATGACCAGCATTATGACCCCCTTGAAAACGAACAACTACATCAGCTTCGCTAGACAACCAATCAACTATTTTTCCTTTACCTTCGTCTCCCCACTGTGAACCTACAACAACTACGTTTTTCATTACAAAAAATTACTATTTAGTTTAAAAGAATTTAAATGATTAATAGGGCCATTACCTTTTCCATAAACCAGATTAGATTTTATAGCTTGGTTTACATATTTAATACCTAACTCACAAGATTTCTTTAAAGGTTTTCCACATGATAAAAAAGTTGCAATGGCACTTGATAAAGTACAACCTGTTCCATGAGTATTTTTAGTTTTAATCATTTTATTTTTAAATACTTTCAATTTTTTATTTGTTAGTAAAACATCATATGAGTATCTAGAATTTAAATGTCCTCCTTTTAATAAAATATTTTTAACACCTAATTTAGATAAAATATGCACTGAATTTTGCATATCTTTAAAATTTTTTATTGTGGAGTTTGTTAATACTTCGGCTTCTGGGATATTAGGTGTTATAAGAAATGCTTTTTTAACTAATTGATATTTAAGTAATTTTATTGCATTTTTGTTTATTAGTCTCGCACCGCCTTTTGCTACCATTACAGGATCTAAAACAATTTTATCAAATTTAATTTTCTTCAGGCATTTTATAACTGAATTTATAACCTCTGTTGAATGCAGCATTCCAATTTTTATTACATCCGGTCTTATATCTTTGCATGTAAACAAAATTTGTTTTTCTATCTCTTTAGGATTTATTGGTATCACTGATTTTACACCAGTTGTATTTTGAGATGTAATTGCAGTAACAGCTGTCATTGCATAACTGCCTAGAGATGTAACTGTTTTAATATCAGCTTGAATACCTGCTCCCCCTGATGAGTCAGATCCAGCAATTATTAGAATTTTTGATCTAGGTTTCAAATTACTTTATCGATTGTTTTATTAATTTTATACATTTTAAAATTAAAGATTTATTATCTGACTCTGCCATAATTCTTATTTTAGGTTCTGTGCCCGACTTCCTGACTAGTATTCTGCCTTTTTTTTTCATAATTTTGTTTGCTTTTTTAATAGCGATTTTACATTTAATTTTATCTATAACATTTTTGTTTTTAACATTCACATTTTCTAAAGTTTGTGGCACAGGTTTAAATACATTTAATAGTTCACTTGCTTTTCTTTTTTTTCTCATTGAAAATAAGATCTCTAATGCTACAAGTAATCCGTCACCTGTTGTTGCAAATTTTCCAAGAATAATATGTCCGGATTGTTCACCACCTAAATTGAAATTTAGTTTTTTCATTTTTTCTTTTACATACCTGTCTCCAACTTTAGATCTTAAGAATTTTATATTCTGATTTTTAAGAAATTTTTCTAAACCGTAATTAGACATTAAGGTACCAACAACTCCGCCTTTTAAGATTTTTTTTTCTTTCCACCTTTTTGCTAACATCGCTATTATTTGATCTCCATCAATTATTTTGCCTTTTTCATCACACATAATGATTCTATCGGCATCTCCATCAAATGATATACCAACATGAGCTTTATATTTTTTTACCGCTGCTTTTATTTTTGAAGGGTAGGTTGAGCCACAATTTTTATTAATATTTAATCCATTTGGATTATCACCTAAAGTTATTACATTTGCTCCTAACTCCCTTAAAAGTTTAGGTGCAGCCTTATAACCAGCTCCATTTGCACAGTCTAAAACAATTTTCATTCTCTTTAGTTTGAAATTTTTAGGAAAATTATTTTTTAAAATTTCAATGTATCTCTCATTTCCATCTTCTAACCTTTTTACTCTTCCTAAAAATTTAGGATTAGTCAGTTGATTTGAAATGTTGGTATCAATTAATTTTTCTATTTTTTTTTCTATTTTGTCTGACAATTTTAGACCATCTGGGCCAAAAAGTTTTAAACCATTATCAATAAATGGATTGTGGGAAGCAGTTATCATGATTCCCATATTCGCTTTCATAGATTTTGTCAGCATCGCTAACCCATTTGTAGGTAATGGTCCAAAAGTAAAAACATGCATACCTCCTGACACTAAACCAGAAACTAATGCTGGTTCTAAGGTATAACCAGATAATCTGGTGTCTTTAGCAATTACAGCTATTTGTTTAGATTTTTTTTGATTTTTAAAATAAGTGCCAGAAGCTAGTCCAAACTTAAAAAATTTTTCTCCAGTTATATTACCTTTATTAACAGTTCCTCTGATGCCGTCGGTTCCAAAATATTTATTTTTCATTTACACTTTAAAATTTTTTCAAAAACTAAAATTCCTTGTTTAACCTCTTTAACATTATGTACTCTAAAAATTTGTACTCCCTGTGACAATAGGAAAAGTACGGAAGAAAGCGTTCCTCCGATTCTTTCCTGACTATCGTACAAACCAGCAATTTGATTTATAAATCTTTTTCTAGAAGTTCCAACTAAAATTGGAAAACCTAGACTATGAAACAAAGAAATATTAGAAATTAAAGTCAAATTATGTTTCAAAGTTTTACCAAAACCAATACCTGGATCTAAAATTATCCTCTTATCTTTTAGTTTATTTTTAATATTTTTCTCAAAGAAATCATATATATCAAGCAATACATTTTCATATTTTGGATTTAATTGCATAGTATTAGGTGTTCCTTGCATATGATGAAGTACTTTTGCAATTTTATATTTTTTTATCTTATCTAATGCTTCTTTATCAAAATTAAATCCTGAAACATCATTAATTAAATCAGCCCCACATTTAATACTTTTCAACATAATTTCTGACTTTCTTGTATCTATTGATAAAGGAATTTTTTTATAGTTTTTCTTAAATTTTTTTAAAATATTTTTTAATCTTGCCCATTCAATTTTATGATTAATTGTTTTTGACCCAGGCCGAGTTGATTCCCCTCCTATATCAATTATTGATGCGCCATCTCTAATCATTTTTGAAATATGTTTAGAAGACTTGGTTCCAATGTTATATTTTCCACCGTCTGAAAAACTGTCTGGTGTCATATTTAAAATTCCCATAATGTTAGGGCATGAAAAATCTAAATTGAATACGAAATTTTTCCTTTTTGAAATAATCCTTTTAAGATCCTCTTTTACTTTAGTTTTTTCTTTAATTTTAAGTTTACTTATATTTTTGTAATGAATAAAGCGACTTGATATTCTTTTTTTATTTCTTAAGAATATTTCTAACTTATCAAAAGCAATGTGCTTATTTCCACATAAAGGTAATGCTTTTTTTTTTTTGATAAGTTGATATGCTAGTTTGCCATAATAGAAATTACACGCTCTAGTGTAATATTTGGCCATTTTTTTTTATATCGCAGGTTTTGGCTTTAATCCGAGCGATCCGAGAGCTGATGATGAAGACTTATCATTATCGTTTTCTTCTTCTTTAAAAGATCTTGTAGGTTTTATATTCTTCAAAATTAGGTCTCTAATCTCATCGCCTGATAGTGTTTCATATTCTAACAAAGCTTTAGCTAATTTTTCTAAATCACCTTTTTTTTCTGTCAAAACTTTTGTGGCCTTTTTATAAGCCTCGTCAATAAGTTTTCTTACTTCTAAGTCAACTTTTCTTGCCATTTCTTCAGACATATTTTGTTGAGTTGCAACTGATCTTCCTAAAAAGACTTCTTGCTCATTTTCTCCATACTCTACAGGGCCGAGTTCTTCACTCATTCCATATTTCATGACCATAGCTTTAGCTATTTTAGTTGCTTGATTTATATCAGAGCCTTGTCCACCACCTGCTCCTGTTGAAATATTGTCTTTACCAAAAATTACTTCCTCTGCAACTCTACCTCCAAAACAAATTGCCATACGAGATTTTAATTCTTTAATAGAATGACCATGTTTATCTCTTTCAGGGAGTTGCATTACCATACCAAGAGCTCTACCTCTTGGGATTATTGTGGCTTTATGAATAGGATCTGTTGATTGAACATTTAGAGCCACTATGGCGTGCCCACCTTCATGATAAGCAGTTAATTTTTTCTCATCTTCTGACATCACCATAGATCTTCTTTCAGCACCCATCATTACTTTATCTTTAGCCTCTTCTATGTCTGACATTGTAACTACTCTTTTGTTTTTCCTTGCTGCGAGTAAAGCTGACTCATTTATAAGATTTGCTAAATCCGCACCAGAAAATCCAGGCGTACCTCTAGCTACAGTTCTTAATTTAACATCAGGACCTGTATTAATTTTTTTAACATGGACTTTTAGAATAGCTTCTCTGCCAATTATATCTGGATTTCCTACAACAACTTGTCTATCAAATCTTCCTGGTCTCAATAAAGCTGGATCTAACACGTCCGGCCTGTTAGTTGCAGCAATTAAAATAATTCCCTCATTTGTATCAAACCCATCCATTTCCACTAGTAACTGGTTTAAAGTTTGTTCTCTTTCGTCATTTCCACCCCCTAAACCTGCTCCTCTACTTCTTCCAACTGCATCGATTTCATCTATAAAAATTATACAAGGAGAATGTTTTTTTCCTTGCTCAAACATATCTCTGACTCTTGATGCGCCTACTCCTACAAACATTTCAACAAAATCAGAGCCTGATATAGAGAAGAAAGGAACATTAGCCTCTCCTGCAATTGCTTTAGCTAATAGAGTTTTACCTGTTCCCGGAGGACCTATCAACAAAGCTCCTTTAGGAATTTTTCCTCCTAGTCGACTAAATTTTTTAGGATCTTTTAAGAATTCTACAATCTCTTCAACTTCTTCTTTGGCTTCCTCAACGCCAGCTACATCATTAAATGTAACTTTCCCTTTAGCTTCGTTTAATAATTTTGCTTTTGATCTCCCAAAACCCATAGCTCCGCCTTTTCCTCCTTGCATTTGACGCATGAAAAATATCCAAACTCCAATCAATAATAACATTGGAAACCATGACAACAGTATACCTAGCAATGATGGCATTTTATCTTCCATTGGAGTTGCATTAATACTTACTCCATTAGATGAAAGCTTATCAACTAGTTCAGGATAGTTTGGAGAAAAAGTTTTAAATGATTTTCCATTTGCTAAGATACCAGAGATATTATTTCCTTGAATCTGAACTTCTACAACCCTACCGGCCTCAACTTCATTTAAAAAATTCGAAAACGGAAGAGACTCAGTGTTTGAATTTACTTTATTTGGATCTTGAAACATGTTGAATAGTCCCACAGATAGTAAGACTATTATGACCCACATCACTAAATTTCTAACATTCATATTATTTTAAATAGTTACTAAATTATAATTAACAAGTATATTTTATTTAATATTAAGTTGTAAATAAGACAAAATATATCAAATTTCGGCAAATTTTAAGTTTTCTCAATTTTTAGGCTTAAAAAATCTTTCTTTTTTGAAAAAATACATCCACTTAAAGTGGATTTTGTGAAATTTTTATTCTCAATATTCCCAATTAAATTCACCACTTTTTTAGACCTCGGGTTGTAATAATTCTTTTTAATCTTTTTAATTGCCTCATTAATTACATGAATTTTCATATCATGATTGATTTCCTTAAATTTTTTAAAATCTATAAATATCTCATTTTTTGATTTTGTAACTATATCCTTAATAGTCTTTTTTATATATTCATCAATTGTAATTCTACTTGAAGCTAAGTTTTTAATTGATCTTATGATTTGATCATATTCAATACCGCTTTTTTTTAAAGGACTCCTTAAATTTCTAATCTTTGATCTAAGATATTTTTTGTTTAGGTTTGATGGGTCTTTAAAATATTTTTTAAATACTTTTTTTGATATCTTTATTAAATATTTTTTTTTGATTTCCAATAAAGGCCTATACAAATATATGCCTTTTTCTAAAATTGAAAGTGTCTTCATTGAAGATAAACCAGTCAAACCACTTCCTCTTGAAAGTCTTATAAAAAAAGTTTCAACCTGATCTTCTAAATTATGAGCTGTTATAATTGTATTAATATTCTTTTTTTTGCAAAAATTAATTAGTTTCTCGTATCTGATTTTTCTGGCTTCACCTTGTATATTTTTTGTAATCTTTTTTGTATTATTAATAATATTCAATTTAATTGTGAATTTTCTTAATAAATTCTTTACTTGTTTTGCTTCATTTCTAGAATTGGATCTAATGTTGTGATTTATTAATACGTAGAAAAACTTTTTTCTATTTTTTAATGAATATAGTTTTGTTAAAGCAGTTAATGCTAGGCTATCCGGGCCTCCGGAAACCGCTACTAGAAATTTTTTGGTTTTAAATTTGTTTAAATTTTTTTCAAAATTATAGAATATATTTGATAAATCTTTAAACTTTTTAAAATTATTTTTAAGATTTACACTTGAATTTTTTTTGCTCATACTGAGCTTTTTGTAACACAGACTTGCTAGCTTTTGGGTATTCTTTTTTTAAGCCTGAAATCATTTTACAACCTTGGTCTTTTTCGCCCAACTGTACCATTGTCATGCCCAATTTAAGAAGATTATCAGGAGCCTTTTTACTTTTTGGATAATTTTGATAACCATCTAGATACGCAGTCGCTGCATCAGAGTAAAGCTGTCTTATTCTAAATGTTTCTCCATACCAGTATTGAGCACTTCCTGCCAAATCATGATCCTTATTTTTTTCAATAAATTCTTTTAAAGCAAATTCAGCTGTTTCGTAATCACCGATTTTCATAAAGCTCACGGCAAATTCATATTGTTCACCAGCTGGTTTGTTTGGAAGGAGTGACTCTTTTTTTTCTGGTTCTTCAGTAATTACTGTTTGAGCACTTTCTATAGAATTAATTTTTTGATCTTTAGGCAGATTTGACATTTGATATCCAGGTGCTGCACCAAAGTCTTGGGGTTTGGTAGATCCAGGTAAAATAGCTTTTTGTTTTTTTTCAATTTTATTTTCTCCACCCTCAATATCAGAAAACCGTAATTGCGTATCCGATTGAATTTTTGTTACTCTTGTAGATAATTTATCTAATTTAAAATTTACTTCTTCAAACTTATTTGTAAGGTCCCTAAATTGATCTTCAATATCATTTAATTTCAAAAGATGTTTAGTCAAAATATCCTCATTTAAACCATCTGATTTGGTAGATTTAATATTTTGAGTCGTGGCAATATCAGACTTCTGATAAACTGCTTTTTCTAAAGTTTTAAGATCTTTAGTTATTACTTGAATTTGATCTGAAATAGACTTTAAATAAATTTCTTCTTCTTCAGCATTTAATTTGCTTATTAATATTATGCATGAAAATACAAGAAATAATTTTACTAACTTATGATTGTTGAACATATTTTAATTAATATTGTCACAAAATGGCAAAAAAAAGACCCTCTAATTTGATATTAAAGGGTCTTTATTAAAATAATTTAAGCTTTTAATTAACTTTAACTGTAACTGATCTTCTGTTTTGTGACCAAGAAATCGGAGAAGATTTTGGATTTACAGGCTTTTCTTTTCCATAACTTATTACAGAAATTCTTTTACCTGATATACCGTAAGTCATTAAATAATCTCTTGCTGCGTTAGCTCTTCTTTCTCCTAAAGCTAAGTTATACTCTCTAGTACCTCTTTCATCAGCGTGACCTTCAATCGTAACATTAAGATTTTTATTTTTTCTTAAAAAAGTTGCTTGTTTTCTTAAAGTTGCTCTTGAAGCAGTGGTCAAAGCAGACTTGTTAGTTGCAAAAAATACCCTATCCGGAACCCCTGATGCTAAGTACTCAACTGTTTCTTTACCAGTATAAACGTCACCGTCTATATCACCAGTTTTTTTTGCAGTTGAACAGGCGCTTAGTATTAAAGTTGCAAATACTATTGCTAATATATTTTTTAAATTCGTTTTTAGTGTCATATTTTCCCCTAGGTTTAATGTGGTTATTTCAAATTATTTGAAGTTATTCAAGTAGATTTTACATAAAATTTAACCTTACTTTGATAATAATGAGGACCAAGATGGGTCTGAGGCATCAGTTTTTGTGGAAAGTCTTCTCTCATTATAACCAGTAATATCGATTGACCATAATTTAGCAGAAAAACCCTCTCCTTTGTCTCCAGCTTTGGTTTCTCTGTAAAAAACTAACACTCTTCCATTAGGAGACCATGAAGGGGCTTCTTGATAATAATTTTCTGTTAACAATCTCTCACCTGTTCCATCAGTTCTCATCACTCCGATGTAAAATCTTCCTTTATGCATTTTAGTAAAAGCAATTAAGTCTCCTCGAGGAGACCAAACTGGAGTTCCGTAAATTCCTTTGCCAAAAGTAACTCTTTTTACGTTACTACCATCGCTTCTCATTACATAAATTTGTTGTAAACCACTTCTATCGGAATTGAACGCAATAAATTTACCATCAGGAGAAAATGAAGGTGAAGTATCTATAGATGAATGTTCTGTAATTCTTTCTACAACTCTTGTCTCTAAATCCATCGTAAAAATATCAGAATTTCCGTCTTTAGCAAAACTCATTATAATTTTTTTTCCGTCAGGGGAAAATCTTGGAGCAAAAGTCATGCCAGGAAAATTCCCAACAACCTCTTGAGTCCCTGTTTCAATATCTAATAAATAAACTCTTGGCATGTTTCTGAAGTATGACATATATGTCACCATTTGATTAGTTGGATTAAACCTTGGTGTTAAAACAAGTTCATTACCTAAAGTAAGGTATTTTGTATTAAATCCATCTTGGTCCATTATGGCCAATTTTTTTACTCTTTGGCTTTTTGGGCCGCTTTCAGCAACATAAATTATTCTGGTATCAAAATAACCATCTTCACCTGTTAGCCTTTCATAGATCTTATCTGAGATAATATGAGCCACTCTTCTCCAGTTGGAGGGTGTGGTCGTAAAGGCTAATGCAGTCATTTCTTGAGCTGCTGTTAAATCCCAAAGTCTAAATTCTACTTTTAACTTTTCATCTTTGATAAGAAGTTTACCAGTAATAAGTGCTTGTGCCTTGATTAAACGCCAGTCCTCAAATCTTGGTTTAAGATGAGCAATATCAGGTTTCTGAACGAAGGCTTCCTTTTTAAGTGGATTGAATAGTCCTGTATTTCTGAAGTTCTTTTCAATTATTTTTGCAATCTCAGCGCCTAAATCTTGAACTTTTAAATCTTTAAAATTTTCAGAGCTAATGTCAACGTGAAGAGGTGATACGGCGATAGGCAAAGGGTCTAAATTACCTCTTGTGATATCTACTTCAATCAATGCATTTAAATTTGTAAAAAAAAGAAAATTTAATAAAAAAATATATATCGTTTTTTTCATGTTAACCTTTCAACATTTCAGTAGGATTGAAGTTTAATTGTAGCTCTTTCCATTTATCATAACCTGTTGGCGGAACTTTCAAAGGTTGGCATAATCTTACTGCTCTTAGAGCACTCTCTGCTAAAACTTTATAAAATTTTTGTCCTGGCATGTTCATTCTTTCATGATCTAGTATTTCTGATTTCATAATTGTACCATCTTTTTTCAATTGTAGTTTTATTCTTACAAGCAAATTCTGATCATAAGGTAAGCCTAATGGAATGCTCCAACAACCGAATATTTGTGCCCTAAGCGCATCTTCTTCAGATAAAGTTAGGCCGGTAGCAAATGAATTTTTTTTGGTGCTTTGAGTAATTTTATTATTATCGCTTTTCTTAACCGCCTCAATTTCCTTAGCCTTGTCTATTAATGCTGCTATTTGATTAGTGTCAATAATCTCTTTTTTTTCAAATTCTGAGGATTGTCTTATTTGTGGTTTGATTTCTTCTGGATTTTGTTTCTTTTTGACAATTTCTTTTTCTTCTTTTTTTTCATTTGGCAAAGGAATCCTATCAGGTTTTTCTTTTGCTTTTGCTGCAGGAGGAGCTTGTTCTGAGACAACTCTTTCATCTTCTTTTTTTTTTGTTTCCTCAATTATTTTTCTAGCTTTTGGGGCAAAAGGGATATTAGTTTTGTCAGAAATTTGAATTAACTCAACGGATACAATAGGAGGTAGGTCAACTGGCTCTCTAAGCATAAAAGGCAAACTCAACACAGTAAGAATTATCATTAAAGAGTGGAATGTAATTGAATAAATTAAACTTCTTACCATTTGACATCCTAATTTTTATAAGGTTCAGAAATTAATGCTACTTTTGAGAAACCTGCACCTGAAAGTGTACCCATAACCTCTAGAACCCTTCCATAATTTATATTTTTATCACCTCTTACATAAATTCTTGTGTCTGTTCGATTTTTAGCTATTGCTAATAATTTTGGAACCATCTTTTGATAGTTTACTTGATGTTCTTGAATATAAATCTCTCCTTTTGAATTTATACTTATTGTTAATGGTTCTTGATCATCAGGAAGAGAGTCTGCTGCTGACTCTGGTAAATCTACTTGAACTCCTACTGTAAGTAATGGAGCAGTGACCATAAATATTATTAAAAGAACTAGCATGACATCTACAAACGGAGTCACATTTATTTCACTCATTGGTTCATTTCTCGAGCGATTAAATTTAAATGCCATTTATATGATTGATAAAAATCTTTTAGAAAAATTATCTATTTTTGAAAAATACCTTCTGGAATCGCTATTAAATTTATTATAAGCAACCACTGCAGGAATTGCAGCTAGCAGACCTAAAGCAGTCGCAAATAGCGCTTCGGCTATACCTGGAGCCACAATCGCAAGACTAGTATTCCTTGATATTGCGATTGACTGAAACGAATTCATTATCCCCCAAACAGTTCCAAATAAACCAATGAAAGGTGCGGTTGATCCAATAGTTGCTAAAAAAGTAAAATTTTTTTCTACTTTTTTTAATTCAGTATCGGTAGCAATTTCTAAAATTCTCTCAACTCTAGCTGTTTGTACCGCTGTGGATTGTCTTTTTGTTTTTAATAGTTCGGCCATAGCTGCTTTAAAAATTAGTGTTGCTGGATCTTTTGTGTTTACGGGAAGGTTATTATTGAAACTTTCGGCAGATTTAGACTTCCAAAATTTTTTTTCAAATTCCTCTGTTGACTTATTAATAGATTTAAAAAGTTTAAATTTATCGAATATCAAAGCCCAAGAAAATATGGAACTAAAAATTAATAAAATTATTACAAACTTTACTACAAAGTCTGCTCTTACAAAAAGACTCCATAAAGTGAAGTCAGAAGCTCCTCCAAGGCCAACTACTTGAGCTGCAATATCTTGTTCCATTGGAATTAATTACTTTTAGATTGTGTCATGAATTTGGCGTATTTTTAGTTATTTAGAACTAATTGATATCTTTTAATTTTGTATCATAATAATATCTTGCTATTAAAATAGCATCTGATTTATTTACGTCCTTTTTTTTTGCTAGCTGGCTAGAAAGTGAGGGGTACATCTCTATCACTTTGGTTCTGCTTGAGTCTTTTGATGAATTTATTAACTCAAAATATTTTTTCCACTTTGAGGGTCTAACAAAAAATATTGGTAGATTAAGTGCTGCGCAAACGCCTTTTATAGCACCAAAGGTTTGACCGAAATTAAACATACTCGTAACTCCTTGGCCTGGCATCGCATTTACTTGTTCTACTACAACTGCTATCTCCTCATCACCAATGGAATTTTCTCTTATAATATTCACTAGCTGTGCACTATTTAATTGTTTTTTGTTTTTTTTTCCTTCAGCCATCACAGGCATGTCAAACAAATTTAGAACTTTTTTCTTTTCCAGTATAGCTATTGCTCCACTCAATCCAGGATCTATTCCTAATATCTTCATGTTAAATTTTCTATTTTTGCATTAGTAAAAATATTTTGAACGTCATCTAATTGTTCTAGGGCAATCAGAAACTCTACCATTTTTTTGCTTTGGTCTTTATTTAAATCAAGATAATTAAGTGCTCTCCATTCAATTGCTGAATAAGCAAAATTTTCTATTTTCTTCTCTAGTTTTGATTTGATTTTATAGAAATCCTCCTTATTTGTCAGAATTTCATGAATATCTTCTTTACCAAAACAATCTTTAGCACCAGAATTTATGGCTATTTCAAAAGCTTCTTCTTCACTAATTTTTTCTTTATCTATATGAATAACTCCACACCTGCTGAACATATGAGTTGTGGAACCAGACTCTCCTAATCTTCCCCCATTTTTTTGTAGAACAGTTCGTATACTGGAAGCTGATCTATTTTTATTGTCAGTCAAAGTCTCAATTACAAGAGCAGTGTTAAATGGTCCAAAACCTTCATATCTCAAATTTTCATAATTTTTATCACCAGATATTTCTGACTTACTAATTGCTCTTGAAATATTATCTTTAGGCATATTAGCTTGCTTTGCGGCTTGTATAGCTGTTCTTAATCTAGGATTCATATCTGGATCCTTATCTCCTAGTTTAGCAGCAACGGTTATTTCTCGAGATAATTTTGAAAATATTTTAGATCTTTCTTTATCTGCTCTTCCTTTTTTATGTTTTATACCTGCCCAATGAGAGTGTCCTGCCATAACTATTTTACTAAATTACCCCCTATAATTAATCTAGTAACTTTTTTTGCAAGTCCAGACTCTATTTCTGCTTCAATAATAATTCCAGATAATGTACCCTCTCCTTTTGAGGGAAAGTGTTTAACTGCATCCTTTTCTTTAAAAAATTTTTTTAAAGAGTTTTCTTTATTCATACCAATCACTGAATTGTAGTCACCGCACATTCCAATATCGGTTTGGTATGCAGTTCCATTTTCTAATATTCTTGTATCAGCGGTAGGTACGTGGGTATGGGTCCCAATAAAGCAAGTTGAAATACCATCAAAAAAGTGTCCCATCGCCATTTTTTCACTTGTAATTTCTCCATGGAAATCTATTACAGAGAAATCTACGTTTTTTTTTAAAATAATCTTTTTACAAATTTCTTTTGCGGTAACAAATACGTCATTTGTTTTTTTCATAAAAACGTTTCCCATTAAATTTATAACGCCTATCTTGTACTTTTTATTTTTTGATAAATAAATTCCAAATCCTTTTCCGGGAGAACCTTCAACTAAATTAGCTGGTCTTAAAAGTCTTCTCTCTTTTTCAATATACCTAGTTGTCTCATCTTTGTCCCAAATATGGTTCCCAGATGTAATGACATCAATTCCTAATGAAAAAAAATCTTCAGCTATTTCTTTTGTAATTCCTTTTCCATCATCTGCAGCATTTTCTCCATTAAGAACTGAAAAATCAATTTGATTAACTTCGATAATTTCAGGAAGATATTTTTTAATTGCTTCTCTTCCTGAAAATCCCATAACATCTCCAAGAACTAAAATTTTCATAATATAATACCTTTTTCTGTAAGTATGTAATCTAATTTAAAATCCCTTTTATCTACAGGCAGGTTATGGTGTTTTTGGAAAGAAAAAGCAATACCGACTGTTAAGAGTTTTTTGTGTTTTTTTAAGTAAGTGTTTAAAAACTTATCATAGTAACCTCTACCATAACCTATTCTATTTTTATTTTTATCAAATGCTAATAGTGGTACTAAAATAACTTCTGGGTTAATTTTCTTTAATATTTTTGGCTCAGGTATTCCAAATTTATTAATTTGCAAAATATCTCCTTTCTTCCATCTACAAAACTGCATTTCTTGTTTTTTTTTGATTATAGGTAAAGAAAAGTTAAAATTTTTAAAAAAATTAATGTCTAAAATTTTAAGAATATTTACCTCGAAATTACTTGGATAATATAATGATATATTCTTTTTTCTTTTAGTATTTTTTTTTTTAATTATGTTAATGAGCGGTTTAAAATAGGATTGCTTTATCTCAAAAAAAAATTTTTTTCTTTTAAGAAAATATTTTTCTCTGATTAACCTTTTTTTATCCATTTATTGTATCTTGGATAGAGACTCTGTATTTGAAATAATTTTTTCTAAAGATTGAGTCGTTTTATCCAACATAGACTCATAGAGATTGTTATTTGTTTCAATCATTTTTTTGAACTTTTCTAGTTCATCATTTAGTTTTTGTATTTCTGTGTCTTTATCTTTTTTATACTCTATTGCTAAAGTTTTGATCTCTTTGAATTTATTTGAAATTTCATCCAATTTATTTTTTTGCAAGGTCACTTTTTGTTTTAAATCAAAGTATTCATCAATTAATTGTATTGTAGTAATTAATAAAAGCTTATTTTCTCCTATATTGCCTAACTTATCTTTTAATTCAGAGTATTTTTTATCTAAAAAAATAGCCAGTTTTTTTAAGGATTCCTCTTGTCCGTCATCACAAGAGAGCAAATAATCTTTATTATTAAATTTTACATTTACATTTGCCATTTTTCTATCTCTGATACTAAATTTTCTGTTTCCTGACTCAATTCATCTATTTCCTGATTGAAACTGTCCTCTAATTGGGATCTTTTTTTTACCTCTGATTGTAAGGTCAAAATTTTTTCTTTTAAATATTTATGTTCCCTAAGTAACTCCTGATTTTTTTTTTCTATTTCGTTTTTTTGTCTCATTATTTCGTTTTTCTCAGTTTTAATTTTTTCGACTTCATAGTTAGGCTGTGAATAAGTAAGGCTTAATGAATTTAGTTTGTTAATTAATTGATTTAAATTTTTTTCTTTCTTTTCAATTATGCTCATAAAATATCATATCATATTATTGATATACTTTGGTTAAGTCTATATAGGTTATAAAAAGTGAGTGTAAATATAAATCAATTATCAAATGCAGTAAGATTTTTATCAATCGATGCTGTGCAAAAAGCGAATTCTGGCCATCCGGGTATGCCGATGGGTATGGCGGATGTAGCAACAGTTTTATTTAAATACCACCTGAGGTTTAGTCCAAAAAATCCCAATTGGATTAACAGAGATAGATTTATTTTATCTGCCGGCCATGGTTCGATGTTGCTTTACTCTCTTCTTTATTTAACTGGTTATAAAAGCATTTCGATTGATGACATAAAAAATTTTAGACAATTGAATTCAATTTGTGCTGGACACCCTGAATATAAAAAAGGATCTGGGATTGAAACAACAACTGGTCCGTTAGGGCAAGGATTAGCTAATGCTGTTGGTATGGCAATTGCTGAAGAAATATTTAGAAAAAAATTTGGTCAGACAGTTATTAATAATAAGACATATGTGATCGCTAGTGATGGAGATCTAATGGAAGGAATAAGTCACGAGGCAATGAGTTTAGCTGGTCATCTTAAATTAAAAAATTTGATATTATTTTTTGATAATAATAAAATTTCAATTGATGGCTCTACCTCATTAAGTGTCTCAGATAATTACAAAAAAAGATTTGAGTCCTATGGTTGGAGTTTTCAAGAAATTAATGGTCATAATGAAAAACAAATATCTAAAGCGATTACAAAAGCATCAAAATCAAAAAAACCTACAATTATATCTTGTAAAACTATAATAGGTTTTGGTTCACCTAATAAATCTGGTAAAGCTTCTTCTCATGGTTCCCCTTTAGGTGATGATGAAATATCTTTAGTGAGAAAAAAGCTTAAGTGGAATAATGAACCATTTGAAATTCCCCAAGAAATCTTAAACGAATGGAGAGAAATAGGGAAAAGAGGAGATCAATTAGAAGTTAAATGGCTTGAAACAGTAAATAAAAAAAATCCTAAAATTGTTAGTGAGATTGCTAAGGTTTCTGAAAAAATTGATTTTTCAGGTTTAGAAAAATTAATTTTAGAGGAGAAAGAAACACATTATGAGGCTAAACCTAGTTTAGCAACACGACAATGTTCAATGGCCGCAATAGAAAAAATTTCAACTTTTCTCCCGCAGTTGATAGGTGGTTCAGCAGATTTAAGTGGCTCTAATAATACAAAAACAAACAATTCCAAAATTATAAACTGTAAAAACTTTAATGGTAACTATATTCATTACGGTGTCAGAGAACACGGTATGGCTGCAATTATGAATGGTTTAGCGCTTTACGGTGGATTAGTACCTTTCGGGGGGACGTTTTTAATATTCTCAGATTACTGTAAGCCATCTATTAGACTTTCTGCTTTAATGGGTCTCAAAGTAATATATATTTTTTCACATGACTCTATTGGTCTTGGTGAAGATGGTCCAACTCATCAACCCATTGAACAGCTTGCTGGTTTAAGGGCTATTCCAAATTTAAATGTATTTAGACCTGCTGATATTAATGAAACTTTTGAATGTTGGGAGATAGCTTTAAAAAGTGATAACACGCCAAGCGCTATTGCTTTGTCTAGGCAAAAAGTTCCCTACATCAATCCTAATAATTCAAAATTAAACAAGTGTGAAAAAGGAGCTTATACAGTGAGTCTTACTTCACATGAAAGCAAAGTAACATTGGTAGCTTCTGGCACCGAAGTTGAGTTGGCCCTAAAAGTTCAAGTTAAGCTTAAAGAAAATAATATTCACTCAAAGGTCGTCTCGATGCCTTGTATGGAACTTTTTGATAAACAACCTGAAGAATACCGTAAAGATATTTTGGAAGAGAACTCGTTAATCGTAACATTAGAGGCTGGGAGTATTATGTCTTGGCAAAAATATATTAAAGATAAAGGTGTTAGTTTAGGTATTGATAAATTTGGTGAGAGCGCTCCGTATAAAGAAGTTTACAAACATTTTAAATTGTCAGAGGAAGATATAACAAATTTTATTCAAAAAAAAATGAGAGAGTAATAAAAATTAATGGATGAAATAAATTTCTTTCCTGACGATTTAGAAATTAAAGATCTAAAAATAATCCTCAGATTAGATTTAAATGTACCTATTAAAAATAAGGTAATAACAGATGATACCAGACTAACTTTATGTCTTCCATTCATAAATAAATTAATAGAGAAGAAAGCAAAAGTAATAATTATCAGCCATTTAGGTCGGCCAAAAGGTATAAATATTCCAGAATTATCTTTAATTCCCATCTACAAATATCTCAAGGATGTACTAAAGACTAATGTGTATTTTTTTAGAGGAGCTTTTGATAATGAAACTGATAAAAAATTTTCTCACTTAAAAGGAGGCGAAGTAATTTTAATAGAAAATATTAGATTTTTTAAGGAAGAGACTGAAGATGATCATAATTTTTCAAAAAAATTAGGATCACTTGGAGATATTTATATTAACGATGCATTTTCATGTTCTCATAGAAAGCAGGCTTCAGTGCACAATATAACAAAATTTGTTAAAAAAAGTTACGCTGGTCCATTACTAAAGAAGGAAATAACAGCAATAAACCTTGTTATAAAAAATAAAAAAGAACCAGTCACCTGTATTATAGGTGGATCTAAAATTTCAACAAAAATTAATGTTTTAACCAATTTAATTAAAAAGGTTAATAACCTTATCATTGTCGGGGCAATGGCAAATAATTTCTTTGTTTATAAAAAATTTAAAGTTGGCAAATCATTAATTGAAGAGAATACAAAAGAGATCATTAAAGATATTTATAAAGAAGCGGAGTCAAATAATTGTGAGATATTAATACCAGAAGATTGCATGGTAGGTACAGATTTTGATGGAATTGGCAAAAATAAAAGCCTTGATGACATATTAGATAACGAAATAATTTTAGATATAGGTAGTAATACTATTGAAAATATTCAAAAAAAGATTAATGAATCAAATACGGTGTTATGGAATGGTCCAGCTGGATATTTTGAAAATGAAAATTTCTCTAGAGGCACTTTATCGATTGCAGAAAATATATCTAAAAATACTATTGAGAGATCTTTAATATCTGTACTTGGAGGCGGTGACACTCTAGCTGCAGTAAATAAAAGTAACAACAAACTTTCTTTCTCACACTTATCAACAGCAGGAGGTGCATTTTTGGAGTACTTAGAAGGAAAAGACTTGCCTGGTATAAGTGTTTTAAAATAAATAATCGCTATGACATTAAATGAAATTGCAAAAAAAATGTGCGCTGAAGGAAAAGGTATACTTGCTGCAGATGAAAGTACTGGAACCATAGCCAAAAGGTTTAAAAGTATAAATGTTGAGAATATTGAAAAAAATAGACTAAACTTTAGACAAACTCTTTTTAATTCAAGTGCTATGAAAGATTTTATTGGCGGTGTAATTTTATTTGATGAAACAATTAGGCAAAAAACTACTTTAGGTCCTTCAATTCCAGAATTAATTTCTAAACATGGAGCTGTGCCAGGTATTAAGGTTGATAAAGGCGCAAAACCCCTTGCTGGATCTAGTGATGAGACTGTGACAGAAGGTTTAGATGGTTTAAGAGAAAGATTGAAAGAATACTATGATTTAGGAGCAAGATTTACAAAATGGAGAGCGGTCTACAAAATCTCAAACGAATTTCCATCAGTCCTATCAATTAAATCAAACGCTCATGCATTAGCAAGATACGCTGCTTTGGTTCAAGAGGCTAAAATGGTGCCAATAGTTGAACCAGAAGTTTTGATGGATGGTTCACATAATATTGATAAATGTTATCAGGTTACAACAAACGTGCTAAATGAATGTTACAACGAACTAGAAATTCATAAAGTTGATTTGCAAGGGACTGTTCTTAAACCTAATATGGTTATACCTGGCTCAGACTGCAAAGATAAATCAAGTGCTGAGGAAATTGCCAAAAAAACTTTAGATTGTTTGAAAAAAAATGTACCGGCTGAAGTACCAGGCATAGCTTTTTTATCTGGCGGGCAGTCAGAAATAGAGTCTAGTAAAAACTTAAATGAAATTAATAAAATAAATGATACTAATTTTTTAATTACTTTTTCTTATGGAAGAGGATTGCAAGCAAGCGCATTAAAAGAATTTGGAAAAAATCAAGAAAATACAGAAAATATCCAAAAAGCATTCAACCATAGAGCTAAAATGAATGGTCTATCATCTAAAGGGGAGTGGTCAGAAGAATTAGAAAAAGAGTTTGCGGCCTAATAACTTTGAAGAAATTAGTATACTTAATTTCACCTAATAAAATTGATCGGAATTTCTATGCAAGTTTAGATAAAGTATTGTCATTTAAAAACGTAAAGTTTTTTCAATTAAGGTTAAAAAATTTAGGTCAAAAAAAACTTCTTAATATCTCTAAAAAGATAAAAAAAATTACTACTAAACATAAAGTTAATTTCATCATTAATGATTATTTTGTCTTGACCACTAAAATTAAAGCAGACGGTTGTCATATGGGACAACTTGATGGATCTTTTAAAATTGCCAGAAAAAAACTCAAAGGAAAGATTTTAGGAATTACATGTCATAATTCTAAAATCCTTGCAAACGATGCTATTAGGAATAAAGCTGACTATATTGCTTTTGGATCATTTTTTAGATCAAAACTTAAACCAAGCGCAAAAAAAGCAAATTTAAATATTTTAAAATGGGCAAAAAAAAATATTAAAAAGCCAATTGTAGTCATTGGTGGTATTAATAATACTAATTATAAAAAATTGATGAACACTGGTGCAAAATATATTGCATTATCAAGTTTTATTTGGGATAACCCAAAATTAAAACCTGAACAAGCGATTAGAAAATTTAAATGAAAATTACGGCAAATGAAATAAAACCTGGAATGATAATAGAACATAAGAACGACTTTTGGAATGTTCTAAAAACTCAACATGTTAAACCTGGAAAAGGTGGAGCTTTTAATCAAGTTGAATTAAAAAGTGTATTAAAAGGAACTAAATTAAATGAGAGATTCAGATCAAATGAATCTGTAGAAAAAGCAGAAGTAAACGAAAAAAAATTTAACTTTTTATATATTGATGGAGAAAGTTGCCATTTTATGGATAAGGAAAACTTTGAACAAGTTGAGATTTCAAAAAAGATTGCTGGGGAACAGTATAAACTATTAAAAGAAAACTTAGAGGTTGTAATTTCTTTTATGGAAGAAAAACCGATTTCTTTAGAACTTCCAAAAAATATTGAATGTATTATAGAAAGTACAGATGTTGCAATAAAAAATCAAACTGCATCTTCATCTTACAAACCGGCAATACTAGATTGTGGAATAAAGATTAATGTCCCACCTTTTATAGAAAGTGGTGAAAAAATAATTATTGATACCAGAACTTTAGAATACGTTAAGAGAGTAAATTAATGAGGCTTAACTCTCCGAAAATTAATTTAATTACTAAAGCATGCTTGAAGGCGTCTAGATCTTTGATTAGAGACTTTGGTGAAATTGAAAATTTACAAGTTACAACTAAAGGACCGGGTGATTTTGTAACCTCAGCAGATAAAAGAACTGAGAAAATATTAATAAATGAATTACTAAAAGCACATCCAGATTACGGTATTGTCACCGAAGAGTCTGGTGTAATCAATGAAAGCAACAAGAAACAACGGTGGATCATTGACCCAATAGATGGAACTTTCAATTTTTTAAATGGCGTTCCTCAATTTGCAATTTCAGTTGCTTATGAGGAAAATAATGAAATTTTATGTGGGGTAATTCTTAATCCTGTTACAAATGAAATGTATTGTGCTGAAAAAGGAAACGGAGCATACTTAAATAATTCCAGAATTAGAGTGTCAAAGAAAAAAAAAGTAAAAGACTCTTTGCTTGTTACAGGTGGCCCAAAACAGACAAGTAAAATAAAAAAACAAATTTTCTCAGAGTATATAGAAATTTCAAATAAATCCTCAAATGTTAGAAAGTTTGGAAGCGCTGCGTTAGATATGGCTTTTGTTGCTTGTGGTAGGTTTGACGGATATTGGCAAAGAGAAATTAATATATGGGATATCGCAGCTGGGGTGGTGATAGTTAAAGAGGCAGGTGGATTTATTGATTATTTTGAAGATGATACTGAATTTCCGCTCAAAAAGAATATATTAGCAACAAATTCAAGTATTCATGATGAGCTTAAAGTTTTGATATCCAAAAAAGTTATTGAGTAAAAAGACTTATTAATATACAACACGCCTCATGAAAAAAAATATACATCCTAATTATCACAAAATAAAAGTAATAATGACTGATGGAACTGAGTTTGAAACAAAATCAACTTGGGGCAAAGAAAATGATGTATTAAAATTAGATATAGATCCAAAATCTCACTATGCTTGGACTGGCGGAAGTCAAAAAATTTTAGATAAGGGTAGAGTGAGCAAATATAATAAAAAATTTAGTAATCTTAGAGCAAAAAAATAAACTATGACTGATGCACCTTTTATGCCAAAAGCTACTGCTGTTTGGCTCGTTGAGAACACTACCCTAACCTTTAAGCAAATTGCTGAATTTTGTAATTTACATGAACTTGAAGTTAAAGGTATTGCAGATGGAGATGTAGCCAAAGGAATAAAAGCTTATAACCCCATACTCGCAGGGCAATTGTCTAGGGAAGAAATTGAAAATTGCTCAAAAGATCCTTTAAAAAAATTAAGCTTGATAAAAAAACTTGACGATGTAGAGCTTAAAGAAAGAAAAAAACCTAAGTACACCCCGCTTTCTAAAAGACAAGATAGACCAGACGCAATTTTGTGGTTATGCAAAAATGCTCCAGAGTTAACAGATGGTCAAATTTCTAAATTAGTTGGCAGCACAAAAGGAACGGTATCATTAATAAGAAAAAGAAGTTATTGGAATTTTTCAAATTTAAAAGCTAGGGACCCTGTTATTTTGGCTTTATGCACTCAAGAGGCTTTTCAAAAAAGCTTAGATAAAGCAAAACGAAGAGTTGAAAGAGAGAAAAAAGCTAAATTAAGAGAGGAAAAAAAGGCTCAAGCTGCATCGCTATAGACAAATAAAGGCGCAGATGATAACAAACATGAAATTAACTGGAGGTTTTTATTAAAATAGAGGTAAAAGATAACAATTTAGAACAGGCTATTCGAGTTTTAAAAAGAAAGCTTCAAAAAGAGGGTTTTTTCAAAATAATGAAGATGAAAAGTACTTATGAAAAACCATCTGAAAGAAAAAAGAGAGTTCAAACAGAAAATCTGAAAAGAATTAAAAAACTCCAAAAACTTAAAAACAGATATTAAATTAAAATGAGAGGTCAGGAAATGCCATCAGGAAGAATAAAATGGTTTAACTCTAAAAAAGGATACGGATTTATTAAAGATGATGAAACACAAAAAGATATTTTTCTTCATGTTTCTGCTTTAGAGGAGTCGAAATTAAGGATTTTAAAAGAAGATCAAAAGATTTTTTACGACATCAAAGAAGAAAAAAATAAATTACAAGCTATAAATATTAAAAAAAAATAATTTATCGCGGGGTGGAGCAGTCTGGTAGCTCGTCAGGCTCATAACCTGAAGGTCGTAGGTTCAAATCCTACCCCCGCAACCAAAATAAATTAATAAAAAAAAAGTTAGTCTAAATTTTTTACAATTTCCTCTGTCATCTTCTTTGCATCTGCAAATAACATAAGAGTGTTATCTTTATAAAATAATTCGTTATCAATCCCTGCATAACCAGGTGATAAACTTCTTTTAACGAATAAAACAGATTTGCATTTTTCAACGTCAAGAACAGGCATACCAAATATTGGGCTTTTAGGGTCTGTTTTCGCTACAGGATTTGTAACGTCATTAGCTCCTATGACAAACGCAACATCTGAATTTGCAAAATCATTGTTGATATCTTCTAGTTCGAAAACCTCATCGTATGGAACATTTGCTTCGGCTAATAATACGTTCATATGTCCTGGCATTCTGCCAGCAACAGGATGAATTGCATATGTGACTTTGATATCATTCTTCTTTAATTTGTCCACCATTTCTCTTAGAGCATGTTGAGCTTGAGCCACAGCCATCCCATAACCTGGAACAATGATTACAGATGAAGCATTTTTCATTAAAAATGCTGCATCCTCTGCATTTCCACTTTTTACAGGTTTTTGATCTTTCTTTGCCTTTGTTTCATCAGACGAAGTATCAGCTCCAAAACCGCCAAGTATTACGCTTACAAATGACCTATTCATAGCTTTGCACATTATATATGAAAGAATCGCACCAGAAGATCCAACTAGTGCTCCAGTTATAATTAATGCAGTATTCTCTAAAGTAAAGCCTATGCCAGCAGCAGCCCAGCCAGAGTAAGAGTTAAGCATTGAAATCACTACTGGCATGTCCGCTCCACCAATAGGTATGATAAGTAAAACACCGACAAGAAATGATATTAAAATTACTGTCCAAAAAATACTTGCTGACTGTGTTTTGCATAGGAAAAAAATTAAAATAAAAATACCAATACCAAGAGTTAAATTCAAAATATGCTGGCCCCTAAATGTAATTGGAGCTCCAGACATTATTCCTCTTAACTTTAAAAAAGCAATTATAGACCCTGAAAAAGTAATTGCCCCTACTGCCGCTCCAATAGACATTTCAATAAGACTTGCTAATTTGATATTACCAATTATTCCTAAACTAAAAGCCTCTGGATTTAAGAAAGCTGATATCGCAACAAAGACTGCTGCTAAACCAACTAAACTATGAAAACCTGCAACTAACTCTGGCATTGCAGTCATAGGAATTCTAAAAGCTATAAAGGCACCAACTGCACCACCAATAACTAAGAATATTATTACATATGCTAATGAAATAGAAAAATTTCCGATAGATAAAAATGTTACAGCAATCGCAATTACCATTCCTGCAATCCCAAAGTAGTTTCCCTGTCTTGATGTGTCTGGGGATGACAAACCTCTAAGCGCAAGAATGAATAATATTCCTGAAATTAAGTAAAAAATTGCTGACAAATTCGCAGTTATCATTTCTTTATTTTTTTTTATCTTTCTTTTTTTTATACATTTGAAGCATCCTTTGGGTAACTAAGAAACCACCAAAAATATTTATTGATGCCAAAATGATAGCTATAAATCCAAAAATACTTGATGAACTAAAAATACTCTCTGAAGATCCTGCTAAAGCTGCAATTATTGCACCAACGATAATTACTGATGAAATAGCATTAGTAACGGACATAAGCGGGGTATGTAAAGAAGGAGTTACGCTCCATACTACATAGTAACCTATAAAGATTGACAAAATAAATATACTTAATCTAAATATAAACGGATCAATTTCCATAAATTAAACTTTCTTTAGTAAAGATTTTTCTATTATTTCGTCCTCTAAATTAATATTAAAATCTTTCTTCTCTTTGCTATACAAGTTACGTATGAAACTAAATAAATTTTTAGCATATAAACTTGAAGCAGTAAGAGGTAAACTATTCATTAAACTTTTCACGCCAATAATTTTAATACCGTCTACTAAATTAATTTTGCCAGCTTCTGAATATGCGGAATTTCCACCTTGTTCTGCTGCTAAATCATAAATAATAGAGCCAGCTCTCATAAGTTTAACCAAATCTTCTGTCAAAATTCTTGGAGCAGGTTTTCCTGGGATTAATGCAGTACATATTACAATGTCATTTTTTTTTAGCGCCTCTTTCATAATCTCTGCTTGTTTTTTTTTGTATTCTTCTGAAGTTTCTTTTGCATATCCACCAGCTGTTTCCATATCTTCAGTTTGCTCGACTGTCAAAAATTTTCCACCCAAGCTTTCTACTTGTTCTTTTGATGCAGCTCTCACGTCTGTCGCTGAAACAATTGCGCCTAATCTTTTTGCGGTAGCAATAGCTTGTAACCCTGCAACACCTGCTCCAATAACTAAAACCTTAGCCGCTGCGACTGTACCCGCAGCTGTCATCATCATGGGTACAGCTTTTTCAAATTCTGCTACACAATCGATTACAGCTCTGTACCCAGCTAAATTAGATTGAGAAGATAACACGTCCATAGATTGAGCTCTGGTAATTCTTGGGAGTAATTCTAAAGAAAAAGGCTTAACCTTTTTTTTTATAATTTTGTCAACTTGGTTTTTATTTTTTGCTGGATTAAGCATGCCGATTAAAATTGAATTTTCCTTTAAAATTTCAATTTCATCTTCTGATGGACAATTTACTTTTGTTATCAAGTTACTTGAATTTAATACTTCTTTTGATGTATCTTTTAATTCAACTCCAACATTTTTGTATTCGCTGTCATTAATTCCTAAATGGAGTGCATATCCTTTTTCAACGCATACTTTTAACCCAAGACCAATAATATTTTTAGCAGACTCTGGAGTAACTGAAACCCTTTTTTCTAATGTAGTATTTTCTCTAATTGAACCAACTATCATCTTATATTTTTAATATTAAAGTAATGTAATTGCTAGTATTACTAGTACCGCAACTACCGCAATGGTGCCCCATAAAACAAACTTAGTAAAACCACTGTAAGTTTTTTTGTAATCATTTTCGCTCATATTAAGAATTTTAACCCTGACGAGCTTTGAATTTTGGATTTTTCTTATTAATAATGTATAGCTTTCCCCTTCGCTTAACCAATTTAGAGTTAAGGTCTCGTTTTTTTAATGATTTTAATGAACTAGCTATTTTCATAATTTTAAGCCTGGCAACGTCCTACTCTTCCGTGTCTTAAGACAAAGTACCATCGGCGCTGAAGGACTTAACTTCCGAGTTCGGAATGGGATCGGGTGTGGCCCCTTCGCAATAATTACCAGGCCACGCTTTATAGTATTTAATGAAAATCTTGTAAACAAATTTTATTGATCATTTCATTAGAATTTTCAACATCTTTTATTCTTTAAATTACAAAAAAGTTGATAGCTATACAATTTTCTCATTTTTTGACGATAAACTAATTTTTGATCAAGTAAGCAATGATCTTTTTTGATAGTTATTTTCTTAAAAAGTATATTATAATTATTAATGCTAATAGAAAAAATTTTATTTGATGATTTTGAAAAAATTGTTGAATTAAATTATAGAAATAATTTAACTACTCTTCAGAGAACAGATTGGGAAAATTTATGGAAAAAAAATCCTTATTTCTCACTTAATAATGATTGGACAATTGGTTGGAAGATTGTTGATGAAGATAAAATTGTTGGTGCTTGCTTAAATATACCTTTTATTTTTGAATCAAATAAAAAACAAATTTTAGCTGCTGTTTGTAATAATTATGTGATTGACAAGAAATATCGAACTTATTCTTTAAAACTTAGGCATCTATTTTTAAATCAAAAAAATATTGAATTATTTATCACTAATTCAGCAAATAAAAATGTAGAAAAAATAATGGAAGCTTTTAAAGCAAAAAAGATTAATCAATTTGATTATCAAAATCGATTACTATTTATTTCCAATAAAACAAGAGTTTTTTATAATTATTTAATAAAGTTAGTATTAAATAAAAAAAATTTTCATAAAGATAGTTTACCAAATAATATAAAAGGGAATTTTAAAAAGGATGATCTATTTTTTATTATTAAAGAA
>CACCVU010000004.1 GCA_902549495.1 uncultured Pelagibacteraceae bacterium | reverse complement strand
TTCAAAATATTTTTAACACCATTAATAGTTAAACCCTGATTTTTAAGATAATATTTAATCATTTTAAATATTTCTACTTGCTCCTTTGAATAATATCTTCTCTTATTTATAATTTTGGGTTTGATTTGAGAAAATTCTCTTTCCCAATATCTTAAAACGTAATTTAATGGCTTTTTATTTTTCGGGTTTACAAGATCTAACTCAATCGCTAATTCACTTATATTAATTAATTTTCCCACTAAATATTTATTTTTCCAGATAAACTAGTTGAAGGTTTAAATACTAAGCTTTTCCTTGCTTTAATTTTATAAATTTCTTTTGTTCTTGGATTTCTTCCAATACGTTCTTTTTTGTTTAAAATTTTAAATGTTCCAATATTTTTTAAATTAAACGAATTTTCTTTGATTTCATCTATTAAAATTTCAATTAAATTATTAATTATTTTTTTTGAATACAGTACTGAATATCCTTTTTTTCTACTTAAAAAAATACAAATATCATCTTTGGTTAAATTATTCTGACTCATTGTTAAGGTGGTTTAAATTCTTTTTAATTTGAAGCATTAGATTACCTTTTACAATTTTATAGCATAAATCGATTGAATGGTAAAAACCAATATAATCTGTTCCACCATGGCTTTTAACAACTGGGCCATTCAACCCTAAGAAAATAGCACCGTTATATTTTCTTGGATCAAGTTTATTTTTAAATTTTCTTAAAGAAAAATAAGAAAATATTAATGATAATTTTGAAAAAAAATTCTCTGTAAGAGATTTTTTTAAATTATCTGTAATAAATTTTGCAGTACCTTCTGCAGTCTTTAGTGCTATGTTGCCTGTAAACCCGTCAGTAACAATAACATTTGAGTCTCCTGACATAATTTTATTTCCTTCAATATAACCGTTAAATTTAAAATTATTTTCACTGCTTAAACTGCTTAATTTTTTAAAAGCATTTTTTAAAACATCTGTACCCTTAATTTCTTCAGATCCAATGTTAAGCAACGAAACGATAGGTTTATCTTCAGGAAAAATTGATTTGTATAATGCTGATCCTAATTCAGCAAAATCTACAAGGTTATCTTCACTACATTCTATATTTGCACCTAAATCTAAAACAACATTCATTCCCTTTTGATTTGGCCATAGTCCTGCCAAAGCTGGTTTATTAACTTTGTTCATCATTTTTAAAATCATTCTAGATATAACAAGTAAAACTCCAGTGTTGCCTGCGGATAAACTTATATCTGAATTCCCATTTAATTGAGATTGTATACAATTCCACATACTTGTATTTTTTGAGTTTTTAATAGCAGTTAACGGTGTATCTTCATCAGAAACAACAGATTCAGTGTGAGTAATAATTATCTTGTTTTTAGAAATTTCAGTGTTTTCTAATTTTGCTTTGATTAGCTTTTCATCACCAAACAAATTCAAAACATAGTCATCGTTTGAAATATTTTTTTTATTAAAAAGAGATACAGCCTTTATAATTTTGTCAGGAGAGTTTTCTCCACCCATTGCATCTATTGCAATAGTAATTTTTTTATTCATTTAAAATTAAATATCTAAGATTTTCTTACCGTTGTAATAACCTGATTTAAGATCAACATGATGAGAAAGTTTATACTCACCGCTCTTCTTATCTTCAATTACATTAGCACCTAAGATCCTATGATGAGATCTTCTCATTTTTTTCTTTGATACGGACGTTTTTCTTTTTGGTACAGCCATAATTAACCTTTAAAGTTTAAAGTTTCTCTTATCATATTTTGAAGAGGTAATTCAAAACAAAATTTATAAAACTTATCAAAATATCTTTCAAAATCTACAGTTTTTGGGTCATTTTCTCCTTTCAAACTGCTAAAGTACTTTGTAACCAATTTCTTATTTAATTTAAAATCATATTCTGAATTATTGTCAATTTTTAACAAGATATCATACAATATTTTATTAAAATCTTTCATTTTTTTATTAACAGAAACATCGCCAAAACCAAGTTCTCTTAAATTATATTCTATACTATTAAAAACGTTATCATATTCATCTTGATCAAATTTTTCTCCTTTTTTTTTAAATATAATCATTAAAATTGAAAAATGAAAAAACATTAAAAAAATTCGAGTTTCAAAACTATCGTTTAATTGAATTTTTTTGTAAAAAAAGATGTTTCTAGAAAGTTTAAGCAATATATTGTATAATTCAGTGTTATGTTTTTTTTTAAAAATCATATAAATATTTTATTATTATTTACTTTCATTTTTTTGATTAATTGTCAATTACAAGAACCTACTAAGAATCACGGCATACTATTTCTTGAAAACAGATCGAAAAAATTAAAAGTTAATATAAACAATAAGAATGATGTCTTAAAATTAATAGGAAATCCTCATACAAAATCTATCTCGAATGAAGATAGCTGGATTTATATAGAGAGAGTATTAACTAAAGGATCTTTTCATAAGTTGGGTCAAAATGTTGTAAAAACTAATAATGTTTTAGTCTTAACATTTAATAAATATGGAGTTCTAACTCAAAAAGATTTTTTGAATAAAAGTGATATCAATAAATTAAAATTTTCTCAAAAAATTACAGAAAATAACTTGTCTAAGAAAAGTTTTGTACAAAATCTTTTACAAAGTGTGAAATCTAAAATGTATCAAAATAGAAAATAAGCCTTAATGAGCTATAATTGCTAATAGCAATAACGCGACTATATTAGTAATTTTTATCATTGGGTTAACTGCAGGACCAGCTGTATCTTTATAAGGATCGCCAACGGTATCACCTGTAACCGCCGATTTATGAGCTTCAGAACCTTTTCCACCGAAATTACCATCTTCAATATATTTCTTTGCATTATCCCACGCTCCACCCCCAGCTGTCATAGATACTGCAACAAATAAACCTGTGATAATAACTCCTAACAACATTGCGCCTAAAGAGGATAATGCTGCTTCCATCCCGCCAATTTGAAAAATTATAAAGTAGAGTGCTATTGGTGATAGCACTGGTAATAATGATGGGATTATCATTTCTTTTATGGCTGCCTTAGTCAATAAATCTACTAGTCTACCATAATCTGGTTTTCTCTTGCCTTTCATAATCCCTGGAATTTTCTTAAATTGTCTTCTGACTTCAACTACAACAGCTCCACCTGCTCGGCCAACAGCTTGCATTCCCATTGATCCAAAAAGATAAGGAAGCATACCTCCAATTAGTAAACCTGCCACAACAAAAGGATTTGACAAATCAAAAGTTACATTTACACCTTCTAGAGCTGAACCGCTAACTTTGGAAAAATATTTTATATCTTCCGTATAAGCTGCAAAAAGAACTAGAGCCCCTAAACCAGCTGAACCTATAGCATAACCTTTTGTTACCGCCTTCGTAGTATTTCCTACAGCATCTAAGGCATCTGTAGTTTTTCTCACATTTTTAGGAAGTTTTGACATTTCTGCGATACCTCCAGCGTTATCTGTAACAGGACCATATGCGTCTAAAGCAACAACCATTCCAGTTAAAGCCAACATAGCAGTAACTGCTACAGCAATTCCATATAAACCTGCTAGACTGTTAGTATACAAAATACCCGCAACAATTATTAAAGCAGGTATAGCAGTTGCCTCCATTGATATAGCAAGACCCTGAATAACATTTGTTCCATGACCAGTAGTTGAAGATTTAGCCACTGTTTTAACAGGTCTATAATTTGTACCAGTATAATATTCTGTCACCCAAATTAATAAACCAGTTATTATAAAACCAACAACACCGCAAATATAAAGATCTAACCCATTGAAAATTGATCCTGCATTATTATTATATGTTTTATTTATCCCAATTATAGCATCGGTAACTGGATACATTATTAATAAAGAGGTGATAGCAGTTACAATAAAGCCTTTATATAAGGCACCCATAATATTTTTGCTTTTACCTAATTTAACAAACCAAGTTCCTATTATAGAAGTTATTATGCAAGCTCCCCCAATAGCAAGTGGATAAACCATTAAATTATAATCTTGAGGTGAAAAAATAGAAGCTAAAACCATAGTTGCAACAATTGTAACAGCATAGGTTTCAAACAAGTCAGCAGCCATTCCAGCACAATCTCCAACGTTATCGCCAACATTGTCTGCTATAACTGCTGGATTTCTTGGATCATCTTCAGGAATTCCTGCCTCAACTTTTCCAACTAAATCAGCTCCCACGTCAGCCCCTTTAGTAAAAATTCCGCCTCCTAATCTTGCAAAAATAGAAATCAAAGAAGCGCCAAAACCTAAGGCAACTAAAGCATTTATAATTTCTCTATTATCAACTTCAAGGTTTATCAAAATAATGTAGTATATGGTAATAGCTAATAAAGCTAAGCCAGCGACTAATAGACCTGTTATAGCTCCAGATTTAAATGCAATAGTTAATCCAGATTGTAAACTTGATCTAGCTGCTTCGGCTGTTCTAACGTTAGCTTTTACAGAAATTAACATACCAACATATCCAGCTACCCCAGATAGAAAAGCCCCAATAAAATAACCAAGGCCAACTAAATAATTAAAAAAATAAGTGACCACAGCTAATACAATTACTCCTACTACAGCAATAGTTTTATACTGTCTGTTAAGATATGCTTTAGCACCAATTTGAATAGCCTCTGCAATTTCTTGCATACGATTATTCCCCGGGCTTGAAGAAATAATCTGACCAGAAAGTAAATAACTGTATGCAACAGCTAATACACCTGTAAATGAAATTAGATAAAGAAGTTCTAAGTAATTTGTCATATTTATAAAATAATAAACGGATAAATGCCAAAAAAGGATTAAAAAGGCAAGCTAAAGTTGACAAATTTATTAACTTTTTTTACCCATCTTTTCTAAGAACTTTTGATATTTTATCTAAAATAGCGTTTAAATAACCAATTTGAACTTTTTCTAAAAAAAACTCAGATGCTAATAAATATTCGCTTATTATAACTTTTTTTGGATTATTATGTTTAAACATAAGTTCAAAAATAGCTGCGAAGAGGATAATTTTTAACAATTTATCAGTTTTTTTTAAATCAATATCATTAGCTAGATGCTTATTTACAGTCTCTTCAATCAACTCTGATCTTTCAAGAGTTCCATTAACAACATCTTTTATAAATTTCTTATATTGATTCTTCGGAAAATCAATTTTTGACTCAGGATTCATTAAAAAATTATAAATTTTCTGTATTACTTTTATTCTAGGTGAGGGATTCTTAGATTTTTTTTGGTCCATTATTTAAGATAGATATTACCGCTCTAGCAGCTTCCAATCCCTTATTAGTTTTATTTGATCTTACTAATCCACATCTCTCTTTAGCTTGTTTTAAATTTAATGCAGTAATAATACCGTTTCCAATAGGTTTATTATACATGATTGATAAATTCAAAATAGCATCAAAAGTAGATGTACATATAAAATCAAAATGAGGTGTCTTCCCTTTTATTACACAACCTAAAGCAACAAAAGCATCAAATTTTTTAATATTTTTCCTTATTGCTATTGGTATTTCATAAATACCTGTAACATTGAAAATATTTACTTTCATTTTTCTGTGCATGAGTATTTTTTTTGAAGAACTAATTAAATTTCTTGAAATCTTATCATAGTAATTAGCGTTCACGATTAGAATTCGTTTCATTTTATTATAATTTGTTTTTTAATTTTTAAACCAAATCCCTCTAAACCAATAAGTTTCTTTTTAGTACGTGAAATTAGTACCATATTTCTTACGTTAAACTCTTTAATTATTTGCGCACCTAAACCATAGTATCTTAAAGTGACGTCTGTATCATTCTTCTTATTTTTGTTAATTTCATTATTAATTATAACTAGCATAAAATTTTTATATTTTGAAAGAATTTTGATATTTTTTTTTATTTCTTTATTTTTCAACAAACTTAATCGGCTTATTTTTTTTGATAAAACTCTTATTGGTATTGATTTATTCTTATTAAATTTACCTTTATGTAAAACAAAACTCTCAAATTTATTTAACTTGTTCTTGAAAATTGAAAGATTTATTTTCATATTTTTTTTTTCAGAGATGTTCTTAGAATAGGTCTTAAAAACAAGTTTTTCATTTTTTAATCTATGAGAAATTAAGTCTGTAATAGACGCTATTTTAATTTTATGTTTTTTTGAAAATCTAACTAAGTCATCTAATCTAGCCATCCTTCCATCTTCATTCATTACTTCACAAATAACTGAACTAGGGTTTAACTTTGATAATTTTGATATATCTATAGAGGCTTCGGTATGTCCCGCTCTTTCTAATACTCCACCATTTCTTGCAACTAATGGGAATACATGACCTGGTGAAACAATATCCTTTCTACTCGAATTTTGATTAATAGCTACTTTAATTGTTTTCGCTCTATCAAAAGCTGAAATTCCAGTTGATATACCTTTTTTTGCTTCAATTGATACTGTGAAAGCAGTTTGCATTCTTGATTTATTAATTGAAGACATGAGTGGAAGTCTCAATCTATCTATTTGTTTTTTTGTTAAGGCCAGACAGATAAGTCCTCTACCGTGTTTAGCCATAAAATTAATTACTCTCGAATTACATTTTGATCCTGGAATTATAAGATCACCTTCGTTTTCACGATTCTCATCGTCTACCAAGATAAACATTTTTCCCTTTTTGGCGTCTTTAATTATAGTTTGAATATTTGAAAATTTTTTTTTGGACATATTAGCTTGTATATTTATATATATATTTACCAAATATATCTAATTCAACATTCACCAAATCATTTATTTTAAGATGTTTTAAATTCGTTAACCTTAAAGTATGAGGAATTATATTTAATTGAAAAACTTTTTTATAAACTTTAGAAACAGTAAGTGACACGCCATTAATTGATATAGATGCCTTTTCCTCTAAAAATTTCATAAATTTTTTATTTTTAATTTCCAGTTTAATAGACCACGAGTTATCAATTATTTTAATTTTTTTTACTTTAGCTGTTGTGTCGACATGCCCTTGGATAAAATGACCTGAAATTTTTTGTCCATATATTAAAGATTTTTCTAAATTAATTGCTTGGCCAATTTTAACTTTTTTGAAATTTGATCTATCGATAGTTTCATTTGATACGTAAAAGTAAATAATATCTTTTTGAATTTTTGTGAGTGTTAAACAAACTCCGCTACAATTAACTGACGAACCAATTTCATTTTGTTTAAAATTTAGATTAGACTTAATTCCAATCAATAAAGATTTTTTGTTTTTAGAAATATTTTTAATTGTACCGATGCTATATATTATTCCATTGAACATTATTTTATCCTTACTTCAAAAAGTTCATCGTTATCTAAATTAATATTTATTTTGTTCTTAATTTTTAGTTTCTTTATAAAACTGATGCTTTGATTATTACGACCGTTAGAATATAAAAATTTATTTGATTTAAATAAATACAAATTATTTATTAATTTATATCTAAATAATTGATTTAAAAAAACTAAACCTGATTCAATTAGAATTCTCCCTTTTCCAATTTTCATAATTTTTTTGAAAAGATTCTCAAAATCTTTTTTGTCTTTAAGTTTTTTAATTTTAATAATCTTTATTTTTTTCTTCTTAAGAAAAGAAATCTTCTTTTTATTATTGCTCAAAGTAAATATGTAAATTTTTCTTTGATTTGGTAAATTTAATAGTCTAAGTTTTTTTTTTAGTCTTAAATGTCTATCTATTATGATTAAATCAGGTTTATTATTATTTAATCCCTCTATTCTACAATTTAACAATGAGTTATCCTTATTTATCGAATAAGAAGTTGAAACTATACAATCATATTTTGATCTAATTAAATGAGCAACTTGTCTTGATCTAAAATTAGTTATCCATTTTTTTTTTTTATTTATTGTAAAAAAATCTTTAGAGATTGCGATTTTTGCATCTATTAATGGGAAATTTTTAACTTTATTTAAGAAATAACTTTTGTAAAAATTCTTGTATCTAGTGTCTATCTTTTTAATTTTTTTTACATTCTTTAAAACGTTGTGCGCCTTTTTGTAAGTTCTTAGATCAGGATCATTAAAATTATAGTAAACATTCTTAATTTTTTTCCTCTTTATAATATTTGTGCATGGTGGGGTAACTCCAAAATGTGTGCAAGGCTCTAATGTGACATACATATTGCAATTTTTAAAATTAATATTTTTATTTAAGGCATTGAATTCAGCATGAGGTCTTCCATTATGAGATGTAGTGCCTGAGCTTATAACAGAATTATTTTTCACAATTACACATCCAACAGATGGATTTTTATTGGTTTTACCTAAATTTTTTTCAGCTAAATTAAATGCAAGATTTGAATAAAGATTATGATTTAGTTTCATTTATATTGCCTACAAATTCTTCAAAGTCTTTTGCTTCCTTAAAGTTTTTATAGACAGAGGCAAAACGTACATAGGCAACTTTATCTAAGGATGAAAGACCTTCCATAATAAATTTACCTATGGTTGGCGTTGGTATTTCGCTCTCACCAAGTCCCTCAAGATTACGTACAATTTTTGAAATAAATTTCTCAATGGTCTCGGAGTCAATTGGTCTTTTTCTAGTAGCAATTCTTATAGATTTTGAAATTTTATCTCTGTCAAAAGGTTCTCGTTTGCCGTTACCTTTAATGACTGTTAATTCTTGAAATTGAACTCTTTCAAATGTTGTAAATCTCTCTTTTCTTTCACATCCACAAAGTCTTCTTCTTCTAATTGCTGTGCCGTCCTCTGTGGGTCTAGAGTCTACTACCGAAGTGTCTTTTTCTCTACAAAATGGACAAAGCATATTATTTAACTACTATATATAGGAAAAGATGAGCAAAGTTCAATTATTTCTTTTTGAACTTCTTTTTCTATTTTAGAGTTGTCTTCTTTGTTTTTGCTTAGTCCGTCTATTACTTTAAAAATTAAATCTCCTACAAGCTTAAATTCGTTCGCTCCAAAACCTCTTGTAGTACATGCAGGAGTGCCCAATCTTATCCCAGAGGTTATCATCGGGCTCTCGGTATCAAAAGGAATTCCATTTTTATTACAAGTTATATTAGATCGACCAAGAGAAGCTTGTGCATCTTTACCAGTTACACCAAAAGATCTAAGATCTATCAACATCAAGTGAGTATCAGTTCCTCCTGAGAAAATTTTAAAACCTTTTTCAGATAATCTTTCTGAAAGAATCTTGGCATTATTTATTACGTTTTTAGTATAGTCTTTAAAGTCAGCAGAGAGTGCCTCTTTAAAACAAACAGCTTTTGCAGCTATGACATGCATTAAAGGTCCGCCTTGCAATCCCGGAAATATAGCACTATTAAATTTTTTAATTAAATCTTCTCTATTAGTTAAAATAATTCCACCTCTCGGTCCTCTTAAAACTTTATGTGTAGTTGAAGTTACAACATCAGCATATCTAGTAGGATTTGGATATGCGCCTCCAGCGACCAAGCCAGAAAAGTGAGCCATATCTACAAGAAAATATGCACCGACTTTATCACAAATTTCTCTGAACTTTTTAAAATCTATTATTCTCGAGTAAGCACTACCACCAGCAATTATAAGTTTAGGTTTGTTTGCAATAGCAATTTTTTCAACACTTTCATAATCAATTAACCCGGTCTTTTGGTCTACTTCATAATGTAAAGCATTAAACCATTTTCCTGATTGTGCAGGTTTAGCTCCATGGGTTAAGTGTCCGCCTGAATTTAAACTCATAGCAAGCGTAGTATCCCCGGGTTTTAATAAAGCTAAATAGACTGCACCATTAGCTTGTGCGCCTGAGTGTGGTTGTACATTAGCAAATTTACAATCAAATAATTTTTTAGCTCTCTCTATAGCTAAATTTTCAGAAACATCTACATGCTCACATCCACCATAATATCTTTTGCCTGGGTAACCTTCTGCATATTTATTTGTTAAAACAGATCCTTGAGCTTCAAGAACTGCTCTTGAAACAATATTTTCAGAAGCAATTAGTTCAATGTGGTTTTGTTGTCTTGAAAATTCTTCTTGTATAGATTTATACAATTCTTTATCAGCTTCTTTTAAATCTAATTTAAAAAAACTGTTCAAATATTTATTTAACTTTAATGCTATCGACATAATTAAATTTTTTTAACCCTTCTCAAATGCCTACCCCCTTCAAATTTAGTTTTTAAAAAAATTTCAACTAATTTTAAAGATAGTTTTTTATTAATAAATCTAGCTCCTAACGCAATTATATTAGCATTATTATGTTGTCTAGACAATCTTGTAGACTTTAAATTGTAGCAAACTGCTGCTCTAATTGTTTTGATTTTATTGGCGCTTATTGCCATACCTGTGCCTGAACCACACACAAGGATGCCAACATTGCTCTTTTTTAATTTGATTCTATTACCAAGCTTTTTTGCGTAATCTGGATAATCTACTGACCGATCATTATATGGACCAACATCAAATACTGAAAAATTATTATCAATTAAATAGTCTTTAATATATTCTTTCAACTTGAAGCCTGCATGGTCTGAGGCAATACATGCAGTTTTAAATATTTTATTTAGTTTTATATTGCTCATATTATCTAATTAAATTACACTATTTACATTAATATTAATATATTTGTCGCATAAAACTATAAATTATCAGAGCTTTACATGAATTTTGTCGGTTCATACCCTAAAACAAGGTTAAGAAGATTAAGAAAATCAAAATGGATACGAAATCTTATCTCTGAGACCAGTATATCTACCAACGATCTTATTCTACCAATATTTATCAGAGAGGGAAAAAATAAAATTGAGTCGATAAAATCAATGCCTGGAATTAAAAGATATTCATTAGATAAACTATCGTCAATTCTAAACCAAGTAAGAAAATATAAAATTCCTATGGTTGCATTATTTCCTTACACTCCTAATTTAAAGAAGGATAAACATGGAACAGAAGCCCTAAATCCTAATAATTTAGTTTGCAGAGGAATAAAGTTAGTTAAAAAAAAATTTCCAGAAATCGGAGTTATGTGTGATGTTGCTTTAGATCCTTATACTTCACATGGTCATGATGGGGTAATTATAAATAAAAAAATTGACAATGATCAAACTATAAAAATTTTAGTGAAACAAGCATTACTACAAGCAAGAATGGGATGCGATATCATTGCTCCGTCAGATATGATGGATGGTCGAATTGGAAAAATAAGACAAGAGTTAGACCGAAATAATTTTAAAGATGTAAGTATTTTATCTTACGCAGTAAAATATGCTTCAAATTTTTATGGTCCGTTTAGAGATGCTGTGGGAAGTAAAGCTAAACTTAAGAATGATAAAAAAACATATCAAATGGACTTCAGAAATAGTTCTGAAGCATTTAGAGAAGTTGCGCTGGACATAAAAGAAGGTGCTGATATGGTTATGGTAAAGCCCGGTATGATATATTTAGATATCATAAAACAAATTAAAAATAATTTCAAAGTTCCTGTCTTAGCTTATCAAGTTTCAGGAGAATATTTTTTAATTAAAAATGCTATACAAAAAAAAATTTTAAAAGATGATTCAGTTATTGAAAGTTTGATTTCATTTAAAAGAGCTGGTGCTTGCGCTATTGTAACGTATTTTGCTATTGATATTGCTAAAAAGATTAAAAATATTTAGTTGTAATAATTCTCCAATAAAATTCTTGACTTTGGAAAAGGTAAATTATTTGGAAGAAAAAATCTATTTTGAATAATGTTTCTAGTAAAATTGAGCGAAGCTTTTATTAAATTTTTTGAAAGCTCATCTGGGATTCTATTTTGTATTAAATATGAGGGTACGTCGTAAGTAAAGGTATCAATTTTAATTTTTTGAAAGTCAGCTTCTGATTTATTATTTTTGAACTTTTCTAAGTTTGGATCGTATCCTAAATCTTTTATTAAACTTAATTCTAAAAATATATAAAAAATCACCCAATTATCTAACTTTATTGAGTTAACAAATTCTTCAAAAGATTTATAAATATTTTGATTGGGTTGAGATTCTGGTAACAACATATTTAAAATTGATGATATTGATAATAAAGCTGAAGAACGTTCCTTATCATTGAAATATCGTGGAGATATGGGTTTTACTAGTTCAGTTTTGAAATAACCTAATCTATTCTCATTTTTAGCATTGTGATTTATGTAAAGTTTATTGGATATTTGTAAATAATTTTTTATTTTTCTAGAGTTCCCTCCATATACTACTCCAGATACTTTTCCTCTATTTTTTGAAAATACATTTATTATATTTGCATTTTCTTTAAATTTTTTTTTAGACAAAAGATAGCATTCATCTTCCCAGTTCATATATTCAACATTTTTATTAATTTTTCTGCAGCATTTTGTTGAGCTTTTTTTTTGGAAGCCCCTTCACCAATTATCTTTTTAGATTCTGGAATTTCTACCTCAGTCTTAAATACGGGTTTGTGTTGAGGACCTGTTTTTTTAAAAAAAGTATATTTAGGTAATTTTTTAAATTTTTTTAAACTGTACTCTTGTAGTTTAGTTTTTGAATCGATGAGAGTAATGACTGAATTAACAATAAAACTTTCCCACAGATTTAGTATAAATTTTTCTGATGATTTTATTCCACCATCTAAGTATATCGCTCCAACTATTGCTTCGAGACTATCACTTACAATCTTGTCAGCAGATCTTTCTATATTTTTTTGTGAGGTGCCCAAATAAAGATATTTTTTAAGATTTAACTTTCTTGCGATCTTAGTGCACGTTTTTTTGTTTACTAAATTTGCAAATTTTTTATCAATAATTCCCTCTTTTTCATTAGGATATTTTTCCAAAAGTTTTTTTGAAATAACTAATCCTAGGACTCTGTCTCCTAGAAATTCTAATTTTTCATTGTTGTTATCTGAATTAAAGCTTTTGTGAGTTAATGCCTTATGAAGTAAATCTTTATTCTTAAAACTATATTTTATTGAACCTTCTAGCTCTTTTATGGATTTGCTCATGTTAAACTTTTAAACAACCTTTCTAATCTAAAAGAATTATGTAAATTCCAAAATTTTAATAAACTTCCTTTATTTGTGTCGTTTGAAAAAAAGATTATTTTTGCTTTTCCTACCAAGTTCAAATTATTAACGTAACCAACCTCCTCAAGGAATCTGCTATCTTTCGAACAATCTCGGTTATCCCCCATTAAAAAATAATGATTTGGTGGAACAATATATTTTTTTGTATTTTTTAATGATCCAGCTTTATTATAAACTGCTATATGTTTCACTCCATTGGGCAGAGTTTCAGTATAAGCAATAGAGTCCAATAAAAAATTTCCACATCTTGTAGGTTTATTAATCTTACTTTTTTCTCTTATTATTTTATTCCCATTAATAAAAAGATCTCCATTAATAAATTGAATTTCATCTCCAGGTAATCCGATCAATCTTTTAATATAATCAGTTCTATTATCTGCTGGAGTTTTAAATACTACTAAATCACCTTGTTTTGGTTTATTAGATATAAAACGCTTATTAGAAAAATTTGGGCTAAACGGAAAAGAATGTTTGCTATATCCGTACACATATTTAATTACGAATATCCTATCGCCTACCAATAAAGTAGGCTCCATTGATGAAGAAGGTATATAAAAAGGTTGAACTATCAAGGACCTTATCAATATAGCTATAAATAATGCAACTAATAAAGTTTTTAAATTTTCAACAATAATTTTAATAAAACTTTTTTTTTTCATATTGAGATTGTTACAAAAGCAACTGCATACTCATCCTCGTCAGTAAGTGACAATGAAATTTTATAATTTTTTTTCTTTAATTTTTTTTCAACATTTTTTTTAGTGTTTTCAATTAATTTAATAAAGGGTTTGCCATTTTTTTCATTTAGAATTACTATCTGATTAAAGTAAATTCCTTTTGAAATGCCAGTGCCTAATGCTTTTGAAAAAGCTTCTTTTGCAGCAAATCTTTTTGCAAAACAATTTGCCATTTTTTTTATTCTTTTGCATTTTGTAATTTCTTCTTTATTAAACAATTTTTCTAAAATATTCCTCCTTTTTAACAATTTTCGAATTCTATTGGTTTTTACTATATCAGTGCCGATACCAAATATTTTCATTACTTAACTATCTTTCTGAAATTTTTAATAGTTTTGTTGAGACCTACAAAAATTGACTCTCCGATTAAAAAATGGCCAATATTAAATTCTTTTATACCTGAGATTTTTGCTAATATTTTTGCAGATTTGTAAGTAAGGCCATGCCCAGCGTGAACTTCCAAACCTAACTTATTTGCTAATGTTACAGCTGTTTTTATTCTCTTTAATTCGTTATTATAATTTTTATTTTTGTTAACTAAATTACAAAATTTTCCAGTATGTATTTCAATACAATCAGCATTTAAATTTTTTGATTCTTTAATATCATTTAAATTTGGCTCTACAAAAAGACTGATTCTTGATTTATTTTTCTTTAATTTATTTATTATTTTTTTTAGAAAATTTTTTTTAAAATTTAAATTAAGCCCACCCTCTGTAGTAATTTCTTGCCTTTTTTCAGGAACAATACATATAAATGGTGGTCTTCTTTTTAAAGCTATTTTTAACATTTCATTAGTAGCTGCAATTTCGAGGTTAAATGGAATTTTAAGTTTAGATTTTATTTCTTTTAAATCGGTGTCATTAATATGCCTTCTGTCTTCTCTTAGATGAATTGTTACAGAGTCAGCTCCACTTTTTTGCGCAAATAAGGCAGCTCTTAATGGGCTTGGATAGTTTTCACCTCTTGCGTTTCTTACTGTTGCTACATGGTCTATATTGACACCAAGTCTTATTTTACTCATTAAAGATTTCTACTTCCAGGTTTAACAGCTTTAAGAGTTAATAAATTTTTTGGTAAATTTTTTTCTGTATAAGTAGGAATATCAATCTTTACCTGTGATATTATTTTTTCTTTAATTGCTGATTTTCCATTAGATCTGTCTATTAAACAAGCGTATCCTACGATAATTGCATTATTATCTTCCACAATTTTAGAACATTCTAAGCTTGATTTTCCAGTAGTTATTACATCTTCGATTATTAAAACTTTATGATTTTTATTTATTGTAAAATCTCTTCGCAGTTTAAATTCACCATTAACTCTTTCAGAAAAAATTGTTTCTTTATTTAATATTCTTCCAATTTCATACCCTACAATTATACCTCCCATAGCAGGTGATAAGATAAGATTGAATTCTTTAAATTCTTTTTTTATTTTTTCGGAGAGAGAGGAGCATATTTTAAATGCTTCACTTGGTTTGCTCATCAATTGAGCACATTGAACATATTGAGGGCTATGTAGTCCAGATGACAATATAAAATGTCCTTCTAAAAGAGCGTTAGTTTCTTTTAAAATTTTCAAAGATTCTTCTAATGAAAGCATTTTTTTTCTGTTTATGTCGAATAATTTTAAATCTTAAATTACTTTGCTTTATTTGACTTATCAAGTTTGTAAAGTTTTTCAAATCTTTAATTTGCAAATCTAAAGAAAAAGTAAGATGTTCCTTTGATCTTTTAATAATTTCTAAATTCACTATATTTCCTTTATTAAGTCCAATAAGCGAGGTTATATGACCTAATACTCCAGGTTTATGAGGTAAATCAACTTCAATTGTGCTTGAATAATTTTTTTCAATAACATTTAAATTTTCTGTAGATCTATCTTGCCAAAATCTTCGAATGGCAGAACGAGCTTTTCCAGTTTTTGAGGATGAGAGCCAATGCAAAGATGGAGTTGCATTTTTAGAAGTTTCGATATTTACTAAATCTCCATTTTTTAAAATTGTTTGTAATGTAGAGTTACTTCCATTTACAGTGCAACCTACAGCACTATTTCCAATTTTTGTATGAACAGCATACGCAAAATCAATCGGGGTCGCTTGTTTAGGTAATTTTATAACTGCTCCTTTGGGAGTAAAACAAAATACATTTTCTTGAAACATTTGTAATTTTGTAAATTCATAATAATGTTCAGGGCTAGTACCTGCCTCAATAATTTCAACCAAATCTCTTAACCAGTCATATTCTTTCCATGATAATTCTGAAAACTTTTCTGAAGATTTATATTTCCAATGAGAGGCTATGCCCCTTTGGGCAAACTCATGCATTTCATGTGTTCTGATTTGTATCTCTATTCTATTTTTTTTAGGACCAATCACAGCTGTGTGAATTGATTTATATTTATTGATCTTAGGTGTTGATATATAGTCTTTAAACTTGCCTGGTATAGTTGGAAATCTACTATGAAAGATACCTAAAGTTTTGTAGCAGTCTTCCAATGTGTTTACTATTACCCGAAAGCCTATAATATCAGTAAGTTGTTCAAGGGATATTTTTTTATTTTGAATTTTGCGCCAAATTGAAAAAGGCGTTTTTTCTCGTCCTGTTATAGTGGCAGTTATTCCATTTTGATTTAGTATTTGAATCAATTCTTTAGAAATTGTTTTAAATGTATCATCAGTATTATTTTTAATAAAATTTAATCTTTCTAAAATTAAATCTCTTGCTGGTTTATTTAGAACTGAAAAAGACAAATCCTCTAACTCGTCTCTAATTCTATTCATCCCCATCCTGTCTGCTAATGGGGCATAAATTTCCATAGTTTCTTTTGCTTTTCTGATTATTTTGTCTTTATCTTTTACAAATTGAATTGTTCTCATATTGTGTAATCTGTCGGCAAGTTTGACTAACAAAACTCTTATATCCTTAGAAGTTGCTAAGATTAATTTTCTAAAATTTTCAGCTTTTGAATCTGCAGATGCTTTATCCTCTAATGCAGAAATTTTAGTTACACCATCAACTAAATTAGCAACTTCTTCACCAAATTCTTTTTTAACAGTTGCATAGGTTACGTTAGTATCCTCTATAGTATCATGAAGAAGTCCAGTTGTAATTGTTGCGCTATCTAATTTTAATTCTGTTAAAATTTTTGCTACTGCAACTGGATGAATAATATAAGGGACCCCCTCTTCTCTTTTTTGGTTTTGATGAGCCTCTAAAGCAAAGTCATATGCCTTAATTAATGACTCTGAATTTAAAAATTTATTGTAAGATCTAATCTGATTAATTAATTCATTATTGTTAATCATGCCTTATTTTAACATTTTTATTTAATCTTGTAATCTCAATCCGAGATTTTTGGCTTAAATTATTTATTAAAAATTGGGCGTTTTTCTTTAAAATTGGATGTGACCATTTAGGATCAATTTCTAAAATCGGATATAAAACAAAATTTCTTAAATGTGCTCTCGGATGCGGTAAAACAAGATCTTTTGTGTCTTTTATTAAACCATTAAAATCAACTATATCAATATCAATCACTCTGGGATCATTTTTCTTTGTTTTATTTCTGCCAATTTTTTTTTGGATTAAGTTTATATCTTTAAATAATCTTAAAAGATTAAAGTTGTTATTTATTAAAATTCCTACATTAAGAAACTTTGGTAGTTTCTGATTTGGATAAGAAGGAGTTTCATAAAAATTAGAAATTTTTTCAATTCGAATTTTTGCCTCAATTATTAACTGAATTGCAATTGAAATATTATCAAATCTAGACCCATGAATAGAATTAAGATTTGATCCAATATTAAGGTGTATCATTTATTATTTCTACTTAACAATCTTGCTCTTTCTCTGTTCCAATCTCTCTTTTTCTTTACTTGTCTTTTATCGTAAAGTTTTTTTCCTTTTGCAACAGCGATTTCAATTTTAACTTTTCCTTTGAAAAAATACATCTTAATAGGAATAATAGTCAAACCTTCCTGATTTATTCTTCCAATCAACTTATTAATTTCTCGCCTTTTTAAAAGAAGTTTTCTTTCACCTTTAGGATTATGGTTGTTATAGGATGATTGTCTGTAAAGCGGGATATGAGAATTAATTAAAAATAATTCACCGTTGTTATCTATGGCGTATGAGTCTGCAATGCTTCCTTTGCCCTCTCTAAGCGATTTGACTTCTGATCCTTTTAAGGAAATGCCTGCTTCTAAAGTTTCTAAAAAAAAATAATTAAAACTAGCTTTTCTATTCAAACAAATTATTTTTCTTCCGGGAGATATATTTTGTTTCATTAAAGTAATTTAGCTACTTTAAGTGCTTGTGAAACTTTCTTTTTTGTTTCTTCTCTAATTTCAACTAATGGTAATCTTACAGATGGATTGCACATACCTAATAATGATGCTGCATATTTCACTGGTGATGGATTGCTTTCAATAAATAACGCTGAATGTAATGGCTGTAATAGTTTATCTAACGACTCTGCTTCCTCATTTTTTTGCTCACAAGCTTTTTGAAAATCAGAAGAAATTTTTGCAGCTATATTTGCTGTGACTCCGATAGCTCCCACTCCGCCTCTTCTATTAAATTCAAGAGCATTATCGTCATTTCCAGTAAGCTGAATAAAATCTTTTCCCATTGCTTTTAATTGCTGATTTACTCTATTTAAGTCACCAGTTGCATCTTTTACACCGACTATATTTTTTAGTTCATATAGTTTGCTCATGGTTTTAACTGACATATCTATTACTGATCTTGACGGAATGTTATAAATTATAATTGGTATCCCAACACTATCGTTTATCTTTTTATAATGTTGGTACAAGCCTTCTTGAGTTGGTTTGTTGTAATATGGTGTAACAACTAATAATGCATCTGAACCGGCTTTTTCTGCGTATTGAGATAGTTCAACCGCTTCATCCGTTGAATTAGATCCTGTGCCAGCTATAACAGGTATTTTTCCTTTACATTCTTTAACCGCTATCTCTATAATTTTTTTGTGTTCACTATGAGATAAAGTGGGAGATTCTCCAGTGGTGCCTCCGGGGACTATACCATTAGTGCCATTATTTAAGTGATAATTAATTAAACTTCTATATGTGTTTTCATCAAGATTATCATCTTTAAATGGGGTTATTAATGCAACAATTGATCCTTTAAGCATAAAACAATATAAGGTAGATATCCTTAAACTTATGCTTAATAGATTAATTAGTCTAGTATTTTTATTATCATTTTTGAAAGTTAGTATCGTATATTCAGAGAGTGATTTCTTATTTCCGCAAAAAAAACCATCAATTTTTAAAAAATCAGAAAAACAGATCCAAGAAAGTATTAATAAAAATCTACCTGCACCAAAGCCATTATTAGAAAAAAAAGATGAGAGCAAACCAGCTGTAGTTGAACAAAAAAAAGAGACTATTAAAAATAAAGAAATAAAAAAGGAAATTAAAGAAGACGTAAAAACACAAGTATCATCTATATTTGTGTATCCAAGAAAAAAACCAATTACATATAAAGTTTCATCAAAAGAGGTAAAAAGTTCAAAAGTTCTTAATAAAAAAGATTTTGAGAGAGCAAAAGAAACAATTGATTTTATTAAGCAAAAAAAATGGAATAGTGCTTTAAAAAGTTCTCAAAAGGTTAAAGATAGTGAATTCAGAAAATTAATTACTTGGATGCATCTTAAAACCACTAGAAATGGAGCATCATTTAGTGAATATAAAAAATTTATAGAACAAAATGACTATTATCCAAGAATTAACAGAATAAGGTATTTAGCAGAAGAAAAAATATATTTAAGAAATAATTCACCTACATCGATAATTAATTGGTTTGAAAAATATCCTCCCTTAGGTGGTTTAGGTAAAATTAAATTGGCTGAGGCCTATCTAGAACAAGGAAAACTAGAGAAAGTCAAAGAGTTAGTTAAAGAAGGTTGGACCACTGCTGAGATAAGAAAAAATGATTTGGGTTATTACAGAGCTAAATTTAAAAAATTTATCTCGTCAGATGATCATGTAAAGAGAGCTGATTATTTAGCATGGGAAAGGAAATATTGGGATCTAAAAAGAATGCTTAAGTATTTGCCTACAGATCAAAGAGCTCTTTATAATGCAAGACAAATTTTAATGAGTAATTCTTACGGTGTAGACAATGCAATAGCAAAGGTACCTCAATATTTAAAAAAAGATCCTGGTTTAGAGTTTGATAGATTGAGATGGAGAAACCGAAGGGGACGATTAGACGGATCTTTAGAAATTTTATATCAAAACGCGAATAAAACTGAGACACAAATGGTTAGACCGGATAAATGGTGGGAACAGAGAGAGAGTGTTACAAGAAGTTTAATTTACAAAAAAAGATATAAGACAGCATATAAAGTAGCTAGTGAACACTCCCTATCATCTGGTCCGTCCTTTGCGGAGGCTGAATGGCTATCTGGTTGGATAGCTTTAACTTTTTTAAAATCTCCTGAGTATGCAATTAATCATTTTCAAAATTTTTACAATAATGTCGGTTATCCAATTAGTTTAGCAAGAGGAGCATATTGGTTAGGAGAGTCATATGAAAAATTAAATGAAAAGGAAACTGCTAATAAATTTTTTTCAGAAGCTGCAAAATTTCCAATGACTTATTATGGACAACTTGCTTTCAATAAGGTTAATCCTGGTGGAAATTTTGAATTAAGAGACGAAAGTAATTTTGATAAGGATTATGAAAAAGAGTTTAAAAAAAATAAACTTATTAAACATGTTATTCTATTGCATGAACTTGATGCAAGCCAATATGCTAAAGATATTCTTAAACATTTGGCTGAACTTAATATTGAGAAAGGTAGCGAAGTTTTAGCAGCAGAGTTATCTACATCTGTTGAAAGATACGATTTTGCAATTCAAATATCAAAAAAAGCATCCTATGAAAAAAGATTTTTAAATAAATATAATTATCCAGTTATTGCCACTCCGAAAATTGTAAATAATAAACAGATGCCTAAACAAGAAATTGTTCTTGCAATAATCAGACAAGAAAGTGAATTTGATAGGAAAGCAAATAGTTGGGCTGGAGCTAGAGGTATGATGCAGTTAATGAAATACACTGCTAAGATCGTAGCTAAACAAGCAAAGCTACCTTACAGTATTAGTCGACTAACAGCAGATCCAGAATACAACATTAAGCTTGGTTCATATTATTTTAATGGATTGCTTAATGATTATAATGGCGTTTTCCCATTTGCTATTGCCGCATACAATGCGGGTCCAAATAGAGTAAAAACTTGGAGGAGAGTAAATGGAGACCCTTCTAAAGGTCAAATTTCTTATATTAATTGGATTGAACAAATTAGATTTGAAGAAACTAGAAATTACGTTCAACGAGTTTTAGAAAACATTAATGTTTACAAATATATTTTAAGAAAAGAACCAGTACAAATAGATAGTTATTTTAACTAATTGGCGGTGAGAGAGGGATTCGAACCCTCGGTAGCATAGTTAAATACTACGGAAGTTTAGCAAACTCCTGGTTTAAACCAACTCACCCATCTCACCACAAGCTTTACGTATCTTTATAAAGAAAATTAACTTATATTGCACCAAATTTGTAATGCAACAAAAACAACTATCAGGAATTTTTTATGCTGCTTTTGCATCTCTTTGGTGGGGTGTTGTAGGTACTATTTTTTTCAAATTTGTATCTTTTGCATCATTTATTGAATTAACTGTTCACAGAACAATTTGGACAGCAATTCTATTAATTCTGACAACAAGTTTTTATAAAAAGTGGCCAGAATTTAATCAAATTTTTAAAAAGAGAAAAAATCAATTATTGCTTTTTTTATCAGGTTTATTGGTAAGTATAAATTGGGGAACTTGGCTTTATGCCGTCAGTGTAAATAGATTATTAGATTCAAGTTTAGGATATTATATCTACCCTATAATAAGTGTATTTTTAGGAAGAGTATTTTTAAAAGAAAAACTAAATAGAAATCAATTTATTGCGGTAATATTAGTAGTAATTTCTTTATTTTACTTTTTAATAAAACTTGGTGAATTACCTTGGATTGGTCTTACTGTTGCAATAACTTTTAGTATTTATGGATTAATAAGAAAAAAAATTAAAGTTTCATCAGATATAGGTCTGTTGATAGAAACATTGCTAATATCTCCTATAGCAATTGTCTTGTTTATTTATTTAATAAATTTAAATTTAAATGTTTTTTCTTATAAAGAACCTCTTTTATCTTTTTATTTATTTTGGTCTGGATTTATGACTTTGGTGCCTCTCTTTTTTTATACTTTAGGTTTTAAGATAATTGGAATCGGTCCAGCGAGTATGATTTTATTTTTAACTCCAACATCGCAATTTCTTTTAGGAATAACTTATTTTGATGAGATTCTAACCTTTGAAAAGTTTTTTGGTTTCGTAATAATTTGGATAGCTGTATCTATTTATCTTAATGAATTACGTAAAGAGTGAGTTGTGATTATTACAAGTGGTACAATTATAGCTACAAAAAATGAAATAAAGAGTAAGTTTGATAAGACTATTGGACTAAAATTTTCTATAGACATAATATTACCTACTAAAAGACTTGATTGGAAATTTTGACTTGGGAAAAATAATAAACCTGTGCTTAAACCAAGAATAATTGATATTAAAGACAATCTTGTATTAATTTTTTTTTTAAAAAATCCATAGAATATTGTTACAACTGCCGCACAACAAAGAAGATCAGCAAATAAGAATAAATATAAGATGCTGTAGCCTTTAGAAGCAAAAATAAAAACAATCAAACATAATAATAAAATTAATTTATTGGATTTATCTTTTATTTCTCTGCCACTTAAAAATTTATTTAGTTCTTTTCCATCAATAATTATTAGACTTGAAATAGCGTTTATTAATGTATCAATTGTGCTTAATGTTAAAGCTAGGGCTAAAATTAAAATAGAAGCAATTATTAAAACATTATCATTAGATAACATTATTTTAAAAAAAGCTAAATCAGGTTTTATTTTAGGATCAAGTGAAAAAGATATCAGACCTGTGTAGCCCATCCAAAAAACGATCAAAAAAGATAAAATTGATGAGTAGATTAAACTTTTTTTTAAAATAAGGTTATTTTTTGCAGCAAAGACACGTTGCCAATTACCCTGGTGAAATAAGTTTGTGGCTGCTACAGCTATAAAAAACGTCAATCCAGCAGTGTAATTTGGAATATAATTTTTACTTATAAGTTTTGCAGAATTTTTTTTAATCAGTTCATAACTATTTATTTCTAAATTTCCTAAAATTAAAAATATAGAAAATAATATTATGCTTAAAATTATTATAAATTGATATTTATCCGTAATAATCGAAAGTTTAAATCCACCTCTTAATATATATAAAAGACATATGATTAAAGTTAGACCAGATGTTATCCATAAAGGTGTTTTTGAGATTAAATTTATTAAAAAAGCTATTGCTGTGACTTCTGCTATTAAAAAAATTGTCAAATAAAATAGAATTAAGATTAACATTATCTTTAAAATTCCAGTCCCAAATCTTCTTTTAATAAACTCAGTTAAAGACATTCCGTTAGGAAACTCTCTCCTTATTTTCGGTCCAAAATTTAGTAAAAATAGCATAGGTGCAGCTGTGCCTAACGCATATCCAATTACTGCCCCTATTCCTCCCCAAGTTGCTGCTGAAGCTGGTCCGAATAATATCCAAGCTCCTAAGGCAGACGCTGATAAACTCGTTGTTAATGAAAAAATACTCTCTTTTCTGTCACCAATTATGAGGCTTTTATTATCTGAAATTTTTTTTAAATTTATATAACCTAAGGCGATAAAAAAAGCACCTACCACTAGAGTAATAATTAACGTTGTTTGTGTTGATAGATATATATCTTTCATTTATCCCTTACTGAATTACCGGTCAGGTTCTTTGGGTATGATCTCAGTCTTTATGACACCCCTTATACAAATTATATATTTATTTTAGGTAGGAAGTCAAATGAAGCTGTATCTATTCTAGATGAGTGTTCTCTTCTCATTTTCCAATCGTTACTTATACCTGCTTGAGCTATACTGATTGCATTTCGTCCATATTTTGCATTGGTAAAATCGATTGCTCTCATTAATGGTTGAGATTTATTCTCTAAAATTGGTGCTAATAAATTTAGCTCTTTTTCAGAAGCGTCTCTAAGCTTCGATAAAATAACTCCAGCTTTTTGATAGAAATAACCATATTTATAAATCTTTCCCAGTCCGCTAATTGCAGTTTTTACAAGTTCAATACTGTTATTGGTTGCCACCGGCAATTCAATAGTAATAGAATTTGAATAGTATTTTCTATTTTTATCAAACGGACTTGTTCTTATAAATATAGTGACAGCTCTCGTGGTTTGTTTATCTGTTCTTATTTTTTCTGCCGCATTTAAACAATGAGTAGTTATAGACTCTTTTAATTTGTCTAAACTCTCAACTTTTTTTCCAAATGATCTTGATACACAACAGCTTTTTCTTCTCGTTTCCTCGGTTTCTAAATCTATACAAGGAATTCCTCTTAACTCCATTACTGTTTTCGCACCTAAAACATTTGTACTTTTCTTAACCCATGTGTTTGAAATATTTTTTAGCTTATAAGCATTGTCTATTCCATTTTTAATATATAGTTTTGATAACTGTCTTCCAACTCCCCATACATCTGCAATATTAAAATCTTTTAGTATATTATCGATATTTTCTTTTAGAAATATCACTCCTGCTTTATTTTTTTTTGCAATATGATTTGCAACTTTACTTAAAGTTTTTGTATTTGAAATTCCTACACTTGTTGGTATTCCCGTCCATTTTAAAACTCTTTCTCTTATTTGTTTTCCATATTCTTCAACTTGTTCATCTTTGATATGCGATAAATCTAAAAATGCTTCGTCTATAGAATAGATTTCAATTTTATCAGTAAAACCTTTTAAAACTTTCATCACTCGTCTAGAAAGGTCTCCATATAATGCATAGTTTGAAGAAAATATCTGAACGTTGTTCTTTTTAACTAAATCTTTAACTTTAAAATATGGTTCTCCCATTCTTATCCCAAGTTTTTTTGCTTCAGTAGATCTTGATATTACACATCCATCATTATTAGATAACACAACAACTGGTACATTTTGTATTTTGGGATTGAATAATCTTTCACAAGAAACATAAAATGAATTACAGTCAATTAATGCAACTTTTTTTCTACTGCTGTTTGTGTATGACATATGTTACTACTCCCCAAATTATTATTTCTGGATTATCTGTTAAATTAATTTGGTCTGATGTATTTTTTGAACCTGATGTTAAGTAGTTGTTGCCCTTACTTTTAACCAGAGTTTTGACTACAAGTTCTTCGTTGATATTTGCTATAACAGTGGAGAAATTTTTTGGATTTAAACTTTTATCTACTATTAATAGATCTCCATCATATATACCCACATTAGTCATAGATTTACCTTGTACTCTAATGATGAAAGTAGCTGGTGCATTTGTTATGAGATGAGAGTTTAGATCTATATCGTCCTCAATATAATCTGTTGCCGGAGAAGGAAAACCAGCTCCCACTTTATGTAAATAATAAGGTATTGTTAACTTCATAAATGTTCTTGTTTTGTTCTTTATAGCTGATAAACTGCCTTTCAGTCAACCCCTTTTCAAAAGGTTGTTAAAGTGGGTCAAATTGCAAATCGAAAAAAAGAGAGAGATTAGCTAATAACATAAAGTGATTAAAAAAATTTTTTCAATATTATTAGTATTACTTGTAACAACAAGTGCTCAAGCAGCATCTAAACTAGACTCAATCAAAAAAAGTGGAGAGTTAAGAGTTGGTACAACAGGAGACTGGGATCCAATGTCAATGAAAGATCCAAAAACAAACAAGTACAAAGGATTTGATATTGATGTGATGAATGAGCTAGCTAAAGATTTAGGCGTTAAAGTGAAATTTGTGCCTGCAGAGTGGAAAACTATTGTTGCAGGAATAACAGCTGATAGATACGATATATCAACAAGTGTAACCAAAACACCAAAAAGAGCAGAAGTAGCCGGATTTACCGCTACATATTACAAGTATGCAACAGTCCCGCTTGTTTTAAAAAAGAATTTAAAAAAATTTTCAACTTGGGAGTCTTTAAATAATAGCAATGTTACAATAGCTACAACGTTAGGAACATCTCAGGAAGAAAAAGCAAAAGAATTTTTTCCAAAATCAAAACTTCAGTCAGTTGAAGCACCTGCAAGAGACTTTCAAGAAGTTTTAGCAGGAAGAGCTGATGGAAATATAACAAGTTCAACAGAAGCAAACAAACTAGTTATTAAATATCCTCAATTAGCTATAGTTCCTGATGGAGGAAAAAATCCAGCATTTTTAGCTATGATGGTTCCAAAAGGTGACAAAGTGTGGAATGATTACGTCAGCAATTGGATTAAGAAAAAGAAATCATCCGGATTTTTTAAAACTTTACTGGCAAAGTACGATCTAAAAAGCTTATAATTTAAGTTTCAATACCTCCCATTTACAAATATAGTTAATTAGTGAAATTTTTAAAAATAATTTCTATTCTATTTTTGCTTCAAGGATGTAGTTCTAACTATGAATGGGGTTGGTATATTCTAAGTCCAGATAATATAGATGGTTTAACTAATCTTAAATTTTTAATTAGTGGAATTACAACTACGATTTATATTTCAGTAGTTTCGATCATTCTAGCTATGATTATCGGTTTGATAGTTGCTCTACCTTCATTGTCAAATAATAAATTCTTAACTTATTTTAACATAACATACGTAGAAATTGTTAGAGCCATCCCTTTATTAGTTTTAATTCTTTGGATTTATTATGGCCTTCCAATTATGATTGGAGTAAGTTTCTCGCCATTCGTATCTGGAATAATAGCTTTGACCATTAGTGAGAGTGCGTTTCAAGCAGAAATTTTTAGAGCAGGAATTAATTCAATTTCAAAAGGTCAACATGAAGTATCAGAGTCTTTAGGAATGGATTTCTGGAGAAAGATGAGATTAGTAATTCTTCCGCAAGCGATTAAAGTTGTATTACCAGCCATGGGAAATCAATTTGTTTATGTTTTAAAAATGTCCTCTCTAGTATCAATTATAGGTATAGGAGATTTAACAAGAAAAGCTAATGAGCTGGTCACCACCACTTACAGGCCCTTAGAAATTTATACTTTTTTAATTCTAGAATACCTGGTGCTAATCCTGGTAGTATCCTATTTTGTTAGAAAATTAGAGAATAAACTAGAATACAAGTAATTTTTTTAAAGAAATCCTAAATACTCTCTTTAAAAAAAATGGTACGAAAGTTAATACAACTAATCCCATCATCCAATTTGTTACTAAAATCGTATAAAAAATATCTTGATACTCGCCATTTCTAATATTTATTACATACCATAACGACATAAATGGTATTAATGTTAGTCTTAGGATTGTCATGTACAAACTAAAAATTGGTCTTTTCAGTGCCTGGAATAAAGCAGAGGTAATAAAGAAAACTGGATACACTGGCCCAATTAAAGCTGCTACCTGTAAGTAAAGTGCACCTCTTCGGATTACTTCTAGATCATTAGTAAAAAAAGATATTATAATTTCTGAAGTTAAATAAACAAATATACCTGCTAATACCATAAATCCTGAACCGAACAACAGAGCTTTTCCATATACTTCTTTTACTCTGAAATACATTTTTGCTCCAAAATTTTGACCTGCAATTGATAAAACAGCAGTATTTAAACCTATGACTGGTAACAATAAAACTTGTTCTATTCTTACAGCAGTACCATAACCCGCTGTAGCTAATTCTCCAAACTGACCAACAAAATAGAAAATATTGAATACTCCAAACATTATCATCAACATAGTAAACATTATTGGCACTGATTGTTTGAAGAGAGAGCTTAAGTACTCAATTTTTGGTTTGAAGCATTCTAGATAAAGGAATTTTTTTAATTTACAGCAATAAACTTTATTAGCTAAATATATTAAGCCGATACACTGAGAAACAAGCGTAGCGATAGCTAAACCAGCAATTCCAAATGCTGGTATAAATCCATAACCAAAAATAAATAATGGATTTAAAAAAATATTTAAGAAAAAGGTAACAATCAAAACATTTCTATAACTTTTTGTATCACCTTGGGCATTTAAAGTTCCGTTCAAAGATAATTGAACTAATACAATGATAGCTCCAAAAAAAATAATATCTAAATATTCGCGTGTTAAGATTATACTTTCTTCAGTAGAGCCCATAATTCTCAAGAGTTCATCAGAAAAATTTAAGCCAAATAAAGTTACGAAAATTGAAATTACGATTGCTAATACTATTGACTGAGCAACGTACATTGAGGCTTTTCTATCTTCCTTGGCTCCAATTGAATTACTGATTAGAGCTGTAGTTCCGGCTCCAATACCGACCGCAACAGCTATTGCTATGAAGTATATTGGCCATGATTTTGCAATAGCTGCTAACGCTTCTGGTGAAATTCTACCTGCGAAATAGGTATCGACTAGATTATAAAAAGTTTGAAATAGAGATCCTGTGCTTGCAGGTATGGTCACTTTTCTTAAGAGTTGCCATATTGAACCTTTAGTCAAATCCATAATTAATATTCCTTTTGAAATTTATGCTTTCTTCCATCTTTTTTAGCAAGATTAATTTGATTTTGCCTCATACGAAATCTTGTTTTTTGTGAATTTGAGAGTGTGTCATAACACCTTGGGCACGAAACACCCTCTTCATATTTATAAGATTTTTTATCTTTTATTGAAAAAGTCATTCGACATCCACTGCATACAGAGAAAGTTCCTTGTTTTAATTTGTGTTTAAGAGATACTCTATTATCAAAAACAAAACATTCTCCTTTCCATAGACTGTCTTTCTTCTCAGTTTTTTTCAAATAATTAAGTATTCCACCTTTTAATTGAAAAACATTTTTAAAACCTTTTCTTTTTAAAAATATGGAAGCCTTTTCACATCTAATTCCTCCTGTGCAGAACATTGCTACAGGTTTAGCTTTATCGACTTTTTTTAGATATTTTGGAAAATCTCTAAAATTTTGAATATTTGGATTTATAGAATTTTTAAATGTGCCCACTTCATATTCAAATGGTTTTCTAGCGTCTATAACTAAAGTTTCTTTATTTGAAATAAGTTTATTCCATGACTTTCCAGAAACATATCTATTAAGTTTTTTATTCTTTGGGTTTATTTTTAAACCCAATGGAACAACTTCATTTTTGATTTTTATTTTACCTTTGTGGAATGGTTGAAAAAGACTCTTAGAAATATTCTTACTATCAAAATTCTTCAACCGATATTGTCTTTTTATAATCTTTATTATTTTACTAATATCATCTTTTTTGCCTGCAATTGTTCCATTTATGCCTTCTGCTGATAAAATTATTGTGCCCCTAACATTATTTTTAAAAATTTCTTTTTGAAGTAAAGATTTATATTTTTTCAAAAATTTAATCTTTTTAAATTTATAAAAACCAAAAATTGTATACATTATTTTTTAATACAAATTGTAAGTCCATCACCTATTGGAATAATATTTTTTGCAACTCTGCTATCTTTCTTAATGTGTGTATTAAATTCCCTTATAATATTTGTAAATTTATCGTTTTTCGTATCATCTATTACTTCTCCGTGCCATAAAACATTATCTATAACAATAAGTCCATTTTTATTAATAAGATCCATAGATGCTTCATAGTATTTAAGGTAATTTTCCTTATCAGCATCAATAAAAATTAAATCAAATCTTTGACTTGAGTCTTTCAATTCATTTAGGCTTTCAGTAGCAGGTTTTACGATTTGCTTTATTTTTTTTTCATTTGCTTTTTTATAAAATGATTGTGCTTTCATACTGAATTCAGGACTTTTATCTAAGCTAATTAGAAGACCATCAGATGGAAGGGCCAAGGCCATTGATAAAGCACTAAAACCTGTAAAACTTCCTATTTCTAAAATTTTTTTAATATTAGAGATTTTAATTAATGTTTGTAGAAATTGTGCTTGAGAAACTGAAATCTGTAATCTCTGTTGATCACCAAGACTTATATTATATTGAATTATCTCTTTTTGAACATCAGTTAAAGATTCTGAATGATCAATAATGTATTTCTCAAGATTTTCAGTTAAATCTAAATTCTTAGGCATAATTAGCCTTTTAAAAGTTTTTTTAGAATTTCATTTGTCAATTGAGGGTTTGCTTTCCCACCAGATAATTTCATAACCTGTCCAACAAAAAAACCAAACAATTTTTCTTTTCCAGCTTTATATTGATCAACTTTATCTTTATTTTTTGATAGTATTTCATTAATCATTTTTTCTAATTCTTTAGGATTGCTTTGTTGTTTCATCCCTTTTGACTCTATGATTTTTTTTGGGTTATCGCCGCTTTCAACCATAATTTCGAAAACTTCTTTTGCTATTCTTCCTGAAATCTCTCCAGATTTAATTGATTGTACTAACTCTGCAAAATTTTTAGCAGAAATTGGTGAGTTAGAAATATTAAGTCCTTTGTCGTTGAGCATTGCAAATAAATCTCCCATCATCCATGTAGCTGCTAGTTTTTTGTCAGATAATTTTGCAACTTCCTCATAATAATCAGAGATTTCTTTTTCGGAAACCAATACGTTTGCTTCGTATGAGTTAAGCCCATATTCTTGAATAAATCTCTCCTTCTTATTATCTGGCAACTCTGGCAAGGATTTTTTTAAATCATCAATTAATTTTTGTTCAAGTTTTAAGGGTAAAAGATCTGGATCAGGAAAATATCTATAATCGTGAGCATCTTCTTTTGATCTCATTGATCTTGTTTCATTTTTTTTTGTATCAAATAATCTTGTTTCTTGATCTATCTCTTTTCCATCTTCTAGTAATTCAACCTGTCGATTAGCCTCATATTCAATCGCCATTTGCATAAATTTAATTGAATTTACATTTTTAATTTCACATCTTGTGCCGAAATTTTTATCGCCTACTTTTCTTACTGATACATTTACATCTGCTCTTAATGAACCTTCTTGCATATTGCCATCACATGTGCCCAAGTATCTCATAATGGTTCTTAATTTTTTTATGTAAGCATTTACTTCATCGGGCGAACGAAGATGAGGTTTGCTAACGATTTCCATTAAAGCTATTCCAGAACGATTTAAATCAACATAGGTGCTAGAAGGATCCATATCATGGATACTTTTACCTGCGTCCTGTTCTAAATGAAGCCTTTCGATGCCAATTTCTTTTGAACCATAAGGCATATCCAGTAAAACTTTTCCTTCACCGACAATGGGATTTTTATATTGGGAAATCTGGTAGCCCTGTGGTAGATCTGCATAAAAATAATTTTTTCTATCGAATACTGAATAATTATTTATTTTTGCATTTAAACCTAAGCCTGTTCTTACAGCTTGTTTCACACACTCCTCATTGATAACTGGTAGCATTCCAGGAAAAGCAGAGTCAATTAAACTTACTTGTTTGTTAGGATCAGCTCCGAATTTAGTTGAGGAGCCTGAAAAAAGTTTAGAATTAGAAAGGACTTGAGCATGAACTTCTAAACCTATAACTACTTCATACTTCCCTTTCTCACCATTTATAAAATAATCAAATTTTTCTTTGCTCATGACCACCACTTTTTAATTTCATTTTTATAACCACAATTCTTTTCGAATGCGTAACCAATATTGAGAATTTTTTGTTCATCTAAAGCTTTACCTATCAATTGTAAACCAAGTGGGTAGCCCTGTTTATCTAATCCAGCAGGAAGCGATAAGGCTGGTAATCCAGCTAAATTTACTGGCACCGTAAAAATGTCATTTAAATACATTGATACAGGATCATTAGTTTTTTCTCCTATCTTAAATGCTGAGCTTGGTGTTGAAGGTGTTAAAATAGCATCAACTTTAGTAAAACTATCATCAAAATCTTTTTTTATTAATTGTCTTACTTTTTGGGCTTTTAAATAATAGGCATCGTAATAACCAGACGATAAAACATAAGTGCCTATTAGTATTCTTCTCTTTACTTCATCACCAAATCCTTCTGATCTGGTGTTTTCATACATTTCAATTAAATCTTTTCCTTTTTGTGATCTGTAGCCATATCTTACGCCATCATATCTTGCTAAATTTGATGAAGCTTCCGCAGGAGCAACGATATAGTAAGTAGGCAAAGCATACTTGGTGTGGGGTAATGAAATATCAATTAACTGAGCACCTAAATCCTTTAATATTTTTTTTCCTTTTTCCCAAAGTTCATCAATTTCTTTTGGCATATTATCTACTCGATACTCTTTAGGGATACCAATTTTCAATCCTTTGATATTATCTTTTAAATTTTTTGAGTATGATTCTTTTTTTTTATTAATTGAGGTTGAGTCTTTGTCATCAAAACCAGACATTGCTTCAAGCATGATTGAGCAATCATTTACTGTTTTAGTCATTGGTCCTGCTTGATCTAACGAAGAAGCAAAAGCAACGATACCCCACCTCGAACAAAGACCGTAAGTTGGCTTAAGTCCTACAGTGCCAGTAAATGATGCAGGTTGCCTAATAGACCCGCCTGTATCTGTTCCAATAGTTGCAGGAGTAAGATCAGCCGCCAAAGCAGAAGAAGATCCTCCTGAAGAACCACCTGGAACTAGATGATCTCCAATAGGATTAATTACGTTTCCAAAAAAACTTGTCTCATTCGAAGAACCCATAGCAAATTCATCGCAATTTAATTTTCCAAGTAAAAAAGCTCCATTGTTCCATAAATTTTTTGTTACAGTAGACTCATATGAAGGAATAAAATTATTTAAAATATTGCTTCCAGCTGTAGTTTTTACATTTTCAGTACAAAATAAATCTTTTACAGCTAAAGGTATCCCGCTAAGAAGTTGTTCATTATTTGGTTTATTATCAAATTTTTTTGCATTTTCTAAAGCTTGATCAAATGTTGTAGTCACAAAAGCATTAAGTTTTTTTGCATTTTCAATGTTCTTTATATATGCTTGTGTAAGTTCTAATGAGGATATCTTCTTAGACTTTATACTTTCCAAAATTTCACTTAAACTTTGATTAGTTATATTGCTCATTATTCAACCACCTTTGGAACTACAAAAAACTCCTCATTTTTTTTTGGAGAATTTTTAAGAATTTTTTCTCTTATCTTGCCATCACTGATTTCGTCTTTCCTTGATCTCAAAGACTGGTTTAATATCGATGTTAATGGTTCAACTTTATCAGTATTCAGCTCATTTAATTGTTCAATAAACTTGAAAATTGAGTTTAAATCTTTGGTTAAGCTATCTACTTTAGCTTCATCAACTGAAATTCGAGCTAATTTTGCTACATTTTTAATTTTCTCTTTATCTAAGGACATTTGTGCAATAAGTTAATTTAAATGTGTTTTATCACAAATTAGGTAAATTTCATGCTCGATATTGACGTATTTATTGAAAAAACCAAGAAAAAATCACGATTAATAGGTATTGATCCTGGCGGCAAAAGAATAGGAATAGCTCTATCAGATGAAAATAAAATTGTAGCTACGCCATACACCACGATTATTAAAGAAAATTATAGAGACCTAGTTGATCAAATTAAGAAAATTGTCAAAGAATATGACATAGACGGAATAGTCATAGGTAATCCAATTAATATGGATGGAACGGAAGGGCCTTCTTCACAATCAGCTAAAAATCTAGCTAAAAATCTTTCAAAAGATATTACAAAAAATATCACTTTATGGGATGAGAGACTATCAAGCCAGGGAGCCTTTAATCTATCTAATGATTTATCAATTAATTCATCAAAAAAAGTGAAGAAATTAGACGAGAATTCTGCTCAATTTATACTTCAAGGGATTCTAGATTATTATCATAAAAAAAATACTTGATATAATATAGTAAAAGGCCTATAGAGTTGATTTTAATGGCAACTGAAAAAAAAGTTACAGCTATTAAAAACACTCCCAGACATCTATTAGGTATTCAAAATTTATCAGTTCTCGAGGCAAAAGAGATTTTAACCGAAGCAAAGTCCTTCATAAAATTAAACAGAGGAAGTTCTAAAAAACTAGATGTCCTTAGGGGAAAAACTCAAATAAACTTATTTTTTGAACCTTCTACAAGGACACAGAGTTCATTTGATTTAGCCGGAAAAAGACTAGGAGCGGACGTAATGACGATGAATATGGGTAACTCCGCATTAAAAAAAGGTGAAACATTAATTGACACTGCCATGACATTAAATGCCATGCATCCTGACATAATTGTTATAAGACATCAAGACTCGGGTGCGCCAAATCTTCTTTCACAGAAAGTAAATTGTACAGTCATCAATGCAGGTGATGGAAGGAGAGAGCACCCTACACAAGCCTTACTTGATGCTTTAACAATTATTAATAGAAAAGGCAACATTGAGGGATTAAAAATTGCGATATGCGGAGACATTCTTCATTCAAGAGTTGCTAGGTCTAATATTTATTTAATGAATATGTTGGGTGCAGAAGTAAATGTCATTGCGCCAAAAACTTTAATGCCCAAAGGAATAGATAGCTTAGGTGTTAAATCATTTACTGATGTGAAAAAAGGATTAGATGGGTGTGATATTGTTATGATGTTAAGATTACAAAATGAAAGAATGCAGGGATCTTTTCTTCCATCAAAGAGAGAATATTACGAATTTTTTGGACTAACGCCAGAAAAGCTAAAGTTTGCAAAAAAAGATGCTTTACTAATGCACCCTGGTCCAATGAACAGAGGTGTTGAGATTGATACCAAATTAGCAGATGACATAAATGTTAGTCTAGTGAAAGAACAAGTTGAATTAGGTGTAGCTGTCAGGATGGCATGTTTAAAATTGTACTGTAAATAAATGAAAGAAAAAATTTTGACAAATGTAAGAATTATCGATCCATCTCAAAAGATGGATGAAATAGGAAATATAGTTATCGATGAAAAAGGAAAAATAAAATCCATTGGAAAAAAATCAGGTACATCTAAATCAGCAGAAAAAATCGATTTGAAAGGCCTAGTAGCTATTCCTGGATTAGTTGATATGAAAGCTTTTGTTGGAGAGCCTGGCTTTGAATATAAAGAAAATTTTAGAACACTAAGCCAAGCAGCTTTGGCAGGCGGAGTAACTTCAATTGTAACTATGCCAAATACTAAGCCAGTTATAGACAACGTATCTATGGTAGACTTTATAATTAGAAGGGGTAGAGATAAAGCTAAGGTAAATCTTTTTCCATGTGCTTCGATTACTAGACAGATGGAGGGTAATCAGATGACTGAATTTGGTTTGTTAAAAGCAAGAGGAATTATTGGGTTTAGTGATGTTAATAAAACTATCCAAAATTCTGAATTGATGTCTAGAATAATGAATTATGCTTCAGACATTGATGTTCTGATTATGCAACATGCCGAGGATTACGAATTAGCTAAAAATTCATGCATTAATCAAGGCGAAGTGGCAACAAGATTAGGTTTACAAGGTGTCTCAGATATTGCTGAAAAGATTATTATTGAAAGGGATTTATCTTTGTTGAGTGAATTTCCTTGCAGATATCATATTAATCAAATTTCCTCAAAAAATTCTCTAAATGTTATTAAAAAAAATAAATCTAATGGAATAAAATTCAGCACAGGGGTTTCTATTAACAATTTATCGTTAAATCAAAATGACATCGGAGAATTTAGAACTTTTTTGAAATTATCTCCCCCTCTTAGAAGTGAGGAGGATAGGCTTTCATTAATAGAAGGAATAAAGAATGATCTCATTAATGTAATTGTATCAGATCACATTCCTGAAGATGAGGAAAGTAAAAGACTTCCGTTTGCACAAGCAGCGACAGGTTCTGTCGGTATAGAGACATTGCTATCTTTATCTTTAGAGCTTTACCATAATGAATCATTGCCTTTGGAAAAAATAATTAAGTGCTTAACGATTAATCCAGCTAAGATACTAAAAATAGATAAAGGATCCCTTAAAGAAGGATCAGACGCAGATATTTGTATATTAGATCTGGAAAAACCATGGGTAGTGAAAGCTGAAGAACTTAAATCAAAATCAAAAAATACTGCGATTGAAAATAGAAAATTACAAGGTAAAGTGAAAATGACTTTGCTTCAAGGTGAAGTAGTATATTCGAACTAATGGACATAGATTTTATTATTGTAGCAATTTACTCATATCTTTTGGGGTCAATACCATTTGGATTACTCTTAACTAGAATATTTCTTAAAAAAGATATTAGAACTGTTGGATCTGGCAATATCGGAACTACAAATGTGCTTAGAACCGGAAATAAATTTCTCGCAATAACTACGTTAGCTCTTGATTTATTTAAAGGATACATTTCAGTTTATATAACAATATTTTATTTTGAAGACTTAACCTCTCTATCTGCATTAATTTGTTTCATTGGACATATTTTTCCTGTTTGGTTAAAATTTAAAGGAGGAAAAGGTGTGGCAACTTACCTTGGAGTAATTTTAGCTTTATCTTACAAATTTTTTTTTATTTTCGTCATAGCATGGATTTCTTTATCTTTATTATTTAGATTTGCATCATTGTCTTCAATGATTTCTACGTTAATAGTTTTTCTCTATGCATATTTTTACGAAATAAATAACAACGTTCTAATTCTTTTTATTTTTTTCGTGATGATTCTTTTTACCCATAAAGAAAATATTTTAAGACTTAAAAGTTCCACAGAAAATAAAATTAAGTTATAAGTGCTGTCTTTTCTAGTTTTTCAATAATAAATTTGACAAACTCGTTTAATTTTGAAAATAAACAATTAATGAACTTAGTAATTGTTGAAAGTCCAGCTAAAGCAAAAACAATAAATAAATATTTAGGAAAAGATTATTTAGTTTTAGCAAGTTATGGTCATATAAGAGATTTGCCTTCAAAAAATGGATCGGTTGATCCTGAAAATAAATTTCAAATGGAATGGGAAATTGATTCTTTTTCGAAAAAATATTTAAAAGAAATCACAAATGCTGCTGAAGATTCTGATAAAATTATTTTAGCAACAGATCCAGATCGTGAAGGTGAGGCTATAGCTTGGCATGTTAAAGAAGTTTTAGAAAAAAAGAAACTGCTCAAAGATAAAAATTTGGAAAGAGTTGTCTTTAATGAAATTACTAAAAAAGCGATACTTGATGCTATAAAAAATCCTAGACAAATCCATTTACCTTTAGTCGAAGCTTACTTGGCTAGACGGGCATTAGATTATCTTGTTGGATTTAATATCTCTCCAATTCTTTGGACTAAACTTCCTGGATCAAAATCAGCAGGTAGGGTTCAATCTGTAGCCTTAAAGCTTATAACTGAAAGAGAAAAGGAAATAGAATTATTTAAGCCAGAAGAATATTGGACTCTTACATCGGACTTTACAAATAAAAATAATAAAAATATTTTTTCAAAATTAAGTTTATTTAATGGAGAGAAAATTGAAAAATTTTCTTTTAAAAATAAAGAAGAAATACAAAAAGCAGTTGATGTTATAAATAAAACAAAATTTAAAATTACAGATGTGAACACAAAAATATTTAGGCGTAACCCCCTAGCCCCTTTTACAACTTCAACTTTGCAACAAACTGCTTCAGGGCGATTTGGGTTTGGAGCTTCCAGAACAATGCAAATTGCTCAACGGCTGTATCAAGGAGTAGATATTGAGGGTGAAACTACTGGATTAATTACTTATATGAGAACTGACGGAACTAATATTTCAAAAGAAGCAATTGATGATTTTAGAAAATTCATTACTGATGATTATGGTGATAAATATTTACCAGAGGTTGCTAATAGTTATACAGGAAAAAAAGCAAAGAACGCTCAAGAAGCTCATGAAGCCATTAGACCAACTAACATAAGTAGAAAACCTTCTGATATAAAAAAATATATGAATGCAGATCAGTTCAAACTCTATGAATTAATTTGGAGTAGAGCCTTATCGTCTCAAATGACTCCAGCAGAATTTGATAGAAATACAATAATTATTTCCTCAAATGATAATAAAATTAACTTTAGAGCTAGCGGCTCGGTAGTAAAATTTGATGGTTTTCTCAAAGTGTACCAAGTTCAGGAAACTGACGAAGATGCAAAAAATATTTTGCCTGAGGTCAAAGTTGGAGAAGAAATTAGTATTCTAAAGCTAAACGATGAGCAGCACTTTACAGATCCACCTCCACGGTACTCTGAAGCAAGTTTAGTGAAAAAGATGGAGGAGTTAGGCATAGGGAGACCCTCCACTTATGCTAGTATTATTTCAGTATTATCAACCAGAAATTATGTCGAATTAATTAATAAAAGGTTTAATCCAACCGACAGAGGTAAGCTAATTTCAGCCTTTTTAGAGAAATTATTCTCTAAATACGTAGATTATAATTTTACTGCAGACCTAGAAAATCAGCTAGATGAAATCACTAGTGGTAAAATTGAGTGGGTTCAGGTTTTAGATAATTTTTGGAAAGATTTTTATAAAAATGTTGGAAAAGTTAAAGAAAAGAGAACAAGAGAAGTTTTAGATTTATTAAATGAAAGTTTAGGAGCTTTAATTTTTGAAAGAGATGATAAAGACGCTATAGATCGAAAGTGCAAGTTATGTTCCGATGGAGAACTAAGTCTAAAGAATAGTTTTAGAGGTGGTGCATTTATAGGATGTTCAAATTATCCAGAGTGCAAATTTACGAGACCTTTATCTAAAGCTAAAGCTGCAGCTCAATATAACTTAGCAGAACCTAAATTACTGGGTCAAAACGAAAAAGGTAAAGATATTTATTTAAAGAATGGTAGATTCGGCCCCTACTTACAATATGAAAAAGAAAAAGATGAATTAGAAACAAAAAAGAAAAAAGGTAGAAAGAAAAAAAATGAGAATGAACATCTTCAAAATGTATCAATTCCAAAAGGTATAGATGTTGACAGTGTTGATTTAGATAAAGCAAAATATTTATGCTCTCTTCCTAAAGTATTAGGACAACACCCTGATAATGGTCATGACATAACATTAAATTCTGGAAGATTTGGTCCTTACCTTAAATGTGAAAATAAATCTGCAAGACTTGAAAATATTGAAGATCTTTTTTCTATTGGAATCAATCGAGCAATAACATTAATTGCTGAAGCTAAGCCGGGAAGAATTTCCTCGTCGTTAATAAAAGATCTTGGTGAACATCCAGAAGATAAAAAACCGGTGAGAATTATGAAAGGTCAATATGGACCATACATAAAATATAAATCTCTTAATGCAACTATCCCAGAAGAAAAAGATCCAAATGATCTTACTATGGAAGAGGCTCTTATATTAATTGAAAAAAGAAAAGAATACGATAGAACTAAAAAGAAAGGACGAAAAAAATGAAATACATAATATTAATAATCTTTTTAAATATTTTTCTCGTAACAAATTTATTTTCTGATGACAAAAAGTGCAAAGATTTAATTAATAAACCAATTGAATGGTCTAAATGTGTAAAAGATAAAAGTATTGATCTAAGTAAGAAAGGATCAAAAAAACTTAATACAGACTCAAAACTTACTGATTGGGTGAAGAATAAATTGGGTAAATAAAAATGAGTATTATCGATGATAATCTTAAAAAATTAAATATAATTTTACCTGATCCAAAAGGACCTGTTGGGGCATACGTTGCTACTAAAATTGTTGGAAAACTATTATATATCTCTGGTCAAGTATCTATTGATGAAAATGCAAAACTTATAACAGGTAAGATTGGAAAAGATTTAGATTTAGAGAAAGGCTATAAAGCTGCCGAAAGATGTGGTTTAAGTATTGTCGCACATGTTAAAAATGCTTGTGGAGGAGATCTTAATAAAATTAAAACTTGTGTAAAACTAACAGGTTATGTCAATTCAACAGATGATTTCAAAGATCAACCAAAAATTATAAATGGTGCATCAGATATAATAGCTAAAATTTTTGAAAAAAAAGGTGAACATACAAGAGCTGCAGTTAGCGTAAATAGTTTACCTTTGGGAGTTGCTGTAGAAGTTGACGCTATATTTGAACTTAATTAGCGTCAGGTCTGCCAACAGAGTAGTATTTAATCTTATTTTTTTTCATTTCCTCAGCAGAATAAAGGTTTCTTAAATCGAACACTTTAAATTTAGTTTTTTTAACAACCTTTTTGAAATCTATTGATTTAAATTCATCCCATTCGGTGAGTAAAACTATTAAATCTGCACCATTACAACTAGATTTTATATTGTTTCTGTAATTGCAATTTTTAATCTTTTTAAACTCATTCTTTTCTCCAGATGGGTCGTAATAACTAACTTTCGCACCCTTTTTACAAAGATAAGGAATCATTTTGAGACTAGAAGAATCTCTCATATCGTCAGTATTTGGTTTAAATGTAACACCTAAAAAAGAAATTTTTTTATTTCTTATATTTGAACCTAATATTTTATGAATTCTTTGAGTTAGTAGATTTAATCTTTCTTGATTCGATTTCATCACCTGTTCCTACTGGAACGGTAGACTTGGTTACAATTATTTTTTTTCTTTTTGAATATTTAAATATTTCTTTTGTACATTTGTTAACAAAAGATAAATCTACTTTGATTGATCCTTTTCTTGTAGGTGTTCCCACACATATAAAAATTATATCTGACTTACTAATAGCTTTATTCATATTTGTAGTAAACGAAAGACGTTTAGCTAAAAAATTTTTTTTTATTAATTCATCTAACCCTGGCTCATAGATTGGAGAGACACCAAAATTAAGTTTATCTATTTTAGTTTTATCTTTATCAACACATACAACTTGATTACCTATGTCTGCAAAGCAAACACCACTTACTAAACCAACGTAGCCAGTGCCTATCATGCATAGTTTCATTTATTTCCTCTTAGATATTTGAATTCCTGAATTAATATATCCACTTAAAGTACCGCAATCTAAATATTTACCTGTAAAAATATTTCCATAAAATTTATTTTCTTTTTTAATTAACCTTCTAATTGCGTCAGTAATATGTATCTCTCCACCTTGACCTGGTCTTAATTTTTTAATTTCATTAAAAATTTTTGTTGTTAATATATATCTTCCTATAATTGCAAAATTTGACGGTGCTTTTTTAATGCTAGGTTTCTCTACTACATCTTTAATTTGAAAGTAATTTTTTTTTTTATTTTTGATTGATAAAATTCCCCATCTTGAAACTGTTTTTCTTTCTACTCTTTTTGTGGCAATTATAGATCCTTTAGTTTTTTTATGTAATTGAATCATTTCTTTAGAACAATTTTTTCTTATTATTAAGTCATCAGGTAATAACATTAAAAAATATTTTTTTTTTATAAATTTTTTACATTTCAAAACTGCGTCCCCTGTTCCTCGAGGTTTATTTTGATAAACAAATTTGATCATTTTTTGATATCTTTTAATTTTTTTATACTCTTCAAATAATCTTTTATCTTTCTTTTTCTTTAATATTTTCTTATAAAAATTATCATTAAAAAAATATTTTTTTATTAATAGTTTTTTTTTTGAGATTATAAAGATAAATTCCTTTACACCCGCATCAATACATTCGTCTAATATATATTGTAAATTTGGTTTACCATTGATTGGCATTAATTCTTTTGGTATCACACTTGTCAAAGGAAGCATTCTAGTCCCTAATCCTGCTAATGGAATAATGGCTTGTTTTATCATATGATTCTTATAATAGTTATTATCATTGCTTTATAGAAATGAAAATATTTAAAGACAAACATTCACTTCAGAAAGAGATCTTAAAAACTAAAGGGATATCATTTGTGCCTACGATGGGCGGATTACATAAAGGGCATATTTCATTGATCAAAAAATCCAAGAAATCTCAGTTTAAAACTTTAGTCTCAATTTTTGTAAATCCTAAACAATTCAATAAAAAAAATGATTTTAAATCTTATCCAAGAAGTACGAAAACAGACATAAAAAAGCTTAAAAAATTAAGAATTAATTACTTATATATTCCAACATTTAAAGACATATACGGATTCAAACCAAAGGAAAAAGTTTTCTTAGATAAATTATCAAAAAAATTATGCGGTAGATTCAGAAGAGGTCATTTTGAAGGTGTTTTAAATGTAATAAATAGATTTTTAGAAATAATTAAACCTAAATATATTTTTTTAGGGAAAAAAGATTATCAACAATTGTATCTAATAAAAAAACATATCGAAAAAAGAAAGATTAAATCTAAGATTATTGAATGTAAAACTATAAGAGAAAATAATGGCGTAGCTCTCTCAACAAGAAATTCAAATCTTGATGAAAATCAAATGAAGATTGCATCTAACATTTACTATTATTTATATAATTTAAAGAAAAAAATTAAAAAAAATTATAATTTATTTGATATAAAAAAAATAAAAAATGACTTGAAAAATTTAGGTGTCAATAAAATAGATTATTTAGAAAATTATAATACTAAAAACTTTAAAAAAATTAAAAGACACAGCAAAAAATTCAATCTATTTATTGCCTACTATATTAAAAACATTAGATTAATTGATAATATCTAATTTAAAAAATAAAAAGATCCTAAACCCAGGAAAGAAAGAAATCCAATAACATCTGTAATAGTTGTAACAAAAACACTAGAAGCTAAAGCGGGGTCGATATTTAATTTTTTTAATGATACTGGGACTAAAATACCAAACAATCCTGCAACAATCATATTCAAGATCATTGAAATACCAATCAATAGTGAAAGATTTAATTCTTTAAACCATAATTGAACTATTATCGCAGTTATTATTGCAAAAATTATTCCATTTAATATACCTATTAGAAATTCCTTACCAACTACTTTATTAAAATTACTTTTTGATAATTCTTTAGTAGCTATTGCTCGAATAGTAACTGCCAAAGTTTGCATCCCAGCGTTTCCCCCCATTGATGCAACTATTGGCATAAGAAAAGCTAAAGCTACCATTTGTTCAATTGAAGCGCCAAAAAAACTTATAACCCAAGTGGCAAGTAAAGCTGTGAATAGATTTAATAATAACCAATTGAATCTTCTTTTTGTTTTTAACATAACACTATCGGTGATTTCCTCATCACCAACACCTGCTAAACGTAAAGCATCTTCCTCAGCTTCTTCTTGAACAACTGTTACAACATCATCGGCTGTAATCATGCCAACTAATTTGTTTTCTTTATTTACTACTCCTGCGGAGACTAAGTTATAATTTTCAAAAGTAAGACCAACTTCTTCTTTATCCATATTGACAGAAATTAAGACTGGCATTTCTCTCATTATAGAGTTCATTTTTAAATCTCTAGATGTTCTTAACACTCTTGATGAAGGAACAGTCCCAATTGGTTTAAAGTCATTATCTACGATAAATATTTCTAAGAATTCTTCAGGCAAATCTTTGTTTTCTCTTAAATAATCTATAGTTTGCCCTACAGTCCAGTTGCTGGGTACTGCTGTAAATTCTCTTTGCATTATTCTAGCTGCTGAGTCTTCGGGGTAACTTAATCCCTCTTGAAGTAAAAATTTATCTTTTGGGGGGAGTTTTTCTAAAACTTTTTCTTTTATTTCCTTTGATAGATTTTCAAGAATTTTAATAGCATTATCTGACTCTAATCTTTTTATTATTTTAATAAGAGACTCTATAGAAAGTAATTGTAACACTTCACTTTGAATTGACTCGTTTAATTCAATAAAAATTTCTGGATCAATATTAAACGACTCAATTTCAATTAATTTATTTCTTGTATCAGGATTTAAATTTTCAATTAAATTAGCAACATCAGCTTCATGCAGATCTTTTAGCGTTTGATTTATAAATTCAACGTTTCTACTCTCAATATTTTGAGTAAAAGTATTGATAAATTCTTTATTAAAATCCAAATTGACTTTTTTTGCCTCTCTTGATTTTGGTAAAGCCATAAATACCTCTTTAAGTTTTTTTGAGACTATTAGTCTATATAATGATAAAATTCAAATTAAATGAGTATAGAAATTAAGATTAGCAAAAAACGTATACCCTATAAAATAGCAATGCGTTATCTCAATAAAAGAGTAGAGGAAGTAAAAAATGGTATAAATAGAGAATTATTGTGGATCCTAGAACATCCAACCACTTATACAGCCGGGGTGAGTTTTAACAAAAAAGAGATAATAGATAAAAAAATTAAAGTAGTTAAATCAAATAGAGGAGGTAAAATTACACTGCATAATCCTGGACAAAAAATTATTTACTTTGTCATCGATTTGAACAACAGAAAAAAGGACATAAGAAAATTAATAAACTCAATAGAAGAAAGTATAATACAATTTTTAAAAAATTATAAAATTCAATCTAAAAAAGATAAAAAAAATATTGGCATATGGGTAAAAGATAAAAAAATTGCAGCAATAGGTATTAGAGTATCAAAATGGATAGCGTATCATGGTTGTGCAATAAATATATCGAATAATTTAAATCAATATTTAAAAATTATTCCCTGTGGTTTAGATAATAAAAAAGTTACTTCGATATTCAAATTAATATCAATCAAACCTAAAAAATTCGAGAATAGTTTAGCAAAAATTTTTATTAAAAATATAAATAATATTTAAATATGTTTTTTGAGAAAATCTTCAAAAAGTTTGTTGTATTTTGCTTTAAAATTATATTGTACGTTGTTAATCATAAATTTTATTTTATATGCGTGTAACATAAGATTTTTAATTTTTATTCTTTTTCTATCATTTAAAAAATATTTATCATCCCCTATTATCGGGCATCCAATATTTAACAATTGTTTTCTTAATTGATGCTTTCTTCCAGTAATTGGATTCAACTCTATATATGAATAACCCTCATTTGACTTTATAATTTTAAGGTTTGATAAAGCTTTTTGAGTAATCTTTTTATTTTTTTCGTAATAAATTAATTCATCTTTCATCACTTTTATAGACTTGTCAACTTTTCCATACACTATTGCTAAATAAGTCTTATGAATTTTCCTTATCCTAAAAAGCGAGGTAAATAGTTGAGCATATTTTCTATTTTTAGCAATTATTAAAACTCCAGATGTTTCTTTATCTAATCTATGAACAATAAAAGGTTTTGAATTTTCAAAGTATTTTGAATTCTTTAATATGTCTATTATATTTTTAAATGATTTTGTACCCGATTGAACTGGTATACCAGTTGGCTTATTAATTACTATAAAATTTTCATTATCTTCTATTATGTAATCATCATAAGTGCCAATTTCTTTTTTTTTAGGTAAATATTTTATCTTTTCTTTTTTGTCTACTGGTTTTAATTTAGAAATGTCATAAATCTCAATCAAATCACCTTTCTGAAGTCTATAAGATGATTTAGTTTTTTTTTTATTAACTTTAACTTTATTTTGCCGTAGTATTTTTTCTAATAAAGAGTGTGGTAAATTTATTATTTTATTTTTAAACCATTTATCTAGACGCGAGTCATTATAATCTTCGTCTACGGTATATGATTTAGGCATGAAGCTTAGATTATTTACTTGCTACTTTGGGCTCTGGTTGAGTTTCTTTTTTTTTATCTTTTTGTTCAGTTTTTTTTGGCTTGTCAACTTTTTTGGCCTCGGGGTTACGATCAACTAATTCAATTACAGCCATTGGTGCATCATCACCTGTTCTAAAACCAGCTTTTAAAACTCTTGAATATCCTCCTTTTCTTGAGCTATATCTTTTAGACAGTTCATCAAACACTTTTGTTACTGATTTTTTATCTTGAAGTTTTGAAAATAATCTTTTTTTATTACTTAAGCTTTTGCCTTTACCTATTGTGATAACTTTATCTATTTGTGGTTTAAGTTCTTTTGCTTTTGGTAATGTAGTGATTATTTGCTCGTATTTAATTAATGAATTAAGCATATTCTTAAATAATGCTTTTCTATGCTCACTTGTTTTATTAAGTTTTCTGTACCCTAAACCGTGTCTCATTAATAGTTATTTTCCTCTAATTTCTTTGATAATTCCGCAATATTGTCCGGAGGCCAGTTAGGTATTTCCATGCCCAAATATAATGACATAGTATTTAAGACCTCCTTAATCTCATTTAAAGATTTTCTTCCAAAATTTGGAGTTCTAAGCATTTCTGGCTCAGTCTTTTGAACCAGGTCTCCAATATATATTATATTATCATTCTTTAAACAGTTCATTGATCTAACAGAAAGTTCTAATTCCTCTACTCTCTTCAATAAATTTCTGTTAAATTCAGGTTCAGTCGATTTTACCTCTTTTACAACTTCCTGCGGATCTTCAAAATTTACAAACATTGATAATTGATCTTGAAAAATTCTAGCTGAATAAGCTATGGCATCCTCTGCATCAACTGTTCCATTTGTTTCTACTGTCATCAACAATTTGTCATAATCTAATGCGCTTCCGGCTCTTGTATTTTCGACAGAAAAAGAAACTTTCTTCACTGGACTAAATAATGAGTCGATTGAAATTAAACCCAAAGGACTATCTTCAGTTTTATTTTTTGGCGCTTGTATATAGCCTTTTCCTGTACTTACCATCAGCTCCATATGAAAATTAGTCTTTTCATCTAAATTACAAATAGTCTGTTCAGGATTTAATATTTCTACTTCGGGTACTAAAGTAATATCTTTGGCTTTTACCTCTTTTGGTCCTTTTATATCTAAAATTATTTTTTTTGGACTTGAAGATGATGATTTAATTGCTAAATTTTTTACATTTAAAACAATATCAGTTACATCTTCTCTCACTCCTTTGATTGAGGAAAATTCATGCAAAACCCCGTCTATTTGAATAGCTGTCACTGCTGCTCCTTGGATTGACGAGAGAAGTATCCGTCTTAATGAATTTCCAATAGTTTGACCAAACCCTTTCTCTAAAGGTTCTGCGACGACTTTTGCAATAGTTTTGTCTTCATTACTATTTATTTCAAGCTTATTAGGTTTTATTAAAGCTTTCCAATTTTTGTCAATTATGTTTGTTGTTGATTGCATTTAAACTCTCCTTCTTTTTGGTGGCCGAGCACCGTTATGAGGCATTGGTGTTGTATCTCTTATTGTTAAAATCTTGAACCCTCTTGATTGTAGGGACCTTAAGGCAGTTTCTCTTCCTGAACCTGGACCTTTTACCTGAACTGTTAAAGTTCTCAAACCTTGTTCATAAGCTTTTTCTCCAGCAGCATCTGCTGCAACTTGTGCTGCATAAGGAGTGGACTTTCTTGACCCTTTAAATCCTTTAGATCCTGCTGACGACCAAGAGATAACATTTCCATTTTCATCAGCTATAGAAATTATAGTATTATTGAATGTTGAATAAACATAGGCAATTCCAGAAGTTATATTTTTTTTAAGTTTTTTTTTCTTTTTTACAACCAGTGTTTGCTTAGCTTCAACTTTTTTTAATTCGTCTTTCTTTTCTTTTTTTTCATTTTTTTTATTCATATAAATTATTTTTTTAATGGAGTAAGTTTCTTGCCTGCTATTGCAATAGCTTTTCCTTTTCTTGTTCTTGCATTACATTGAGTTCTTTGGCCTCTCACAGGTAGTTTTTTTTTTATGCCTCGACCCTCTGTAGCAAGCTAAGTCAACAAGTCTTTTAATATTTACAGAAACTTCTCTTCTTAAATCTCCTTCAACTTTATGATTAGCATCAATAAATTCTCTTATTCTAAGAACTTGTTCTTCTGATAATTCGTTTACTCTTTTAGTTAAGGGTATATCTAATTTTTGACAAATTTTTTTTGAAGAATGTAATCCTATTCCATGAATGTAGGTCAATGCTACGCTAACAACTTTGTTTTGTGGAATGTTGATCCCTGCTATCCGAGCCATATTTAATGAGTAAATTAAATTATTGCGTATTTATATTGTGAAATTACCTAAAGTCAACCCTAGATAGCTTCAATTAGTGCGCTAATTTCGCTACTAATTTCATTAATAGTTCGCTCACCGTTTATAACCCTTAATAAACCTGAATGTTCATAAAAATCAATTACAGGTTTACTGTTTTTTTCGTAAGTCTTATATCTTTTTATAGCAGTTTCTTCATTGTCATCAGTTCTATTTTCTAAATCTTTTCTTTCAGATATTCTTTTTTTAATTGTTTTAAGGCTTACCGATAATTTTAAAACCACATTAATTTTTTGATTATTATTTTTTAAAAGATCATCAAGGTTTTTAGCTTGAGCTAAATTCCGCGGATATCCATCAAAAATTATCCTATTTTGATATTCCTTTTTAGAAATAAACCTCTCAATAAGTTCACTTACAATATTATCTGATACTAAATCTCCAGAATTAATTATTGATGAAATTTTTTCACCTAAATCACTTTTATTTTTTATTTCTTCTCTTAAAAGTTCTCCAGTTGATAATTGATATAAATTAAATTTTTTTGCGATGAAATTTGATTGTGTTCCTTTACCAGCTCCTGGAGGGCCAAATATTACTAAATTCATAAAATATTTTATTTTCCAAATTTAGTTTTTCTTATTAATGATTCGTATTGTGAACTCATTAATCTTGTTTGAACTTGAGTAACTGTGTCCATTGCCACAACCACAACAATTAATATTGATGTTCCTCCTAAGTAAAAAGGAATGGGGTATTTAGCAATAAGAAATTCTGGCATCAAACAAACAAACGTTAAGTAAAGTGATCCAACAGTAGTAAGTCTTATTAAAATTGTTTCAATATATTCAGCTGTTCTCTCACCTGGTCTTATACCTGGTATGTAACCACCATATTTTCTTAGATTCTCAGCGGTTTCTTTTGGATTAAAAACAATTGATGTGTAAAAAAAAGAGAAAAAAATTATACCAGAAGCATATAATAACATATAGAGAGGTTGTCCCTGTGTAAACATAGAGGAAATTTTTAAAAATGTATCCGACTCCGCAAAACCAAAGTTTGAAATTGTTATTGGTAATAGTAGTAAAGCAGATGCAAATATTGCCGGGATAACTCCTGCAGTGTTTATCTTTAAAGGTAAATGAGAGGACTCGCCACCATACATTTTATTTCCAACTTGCCTCTTAGGATAATTAATTAAAATTTTTCTCATTGCCCTCTCAAAGAAAACAATAAATAAAACTGTAAAAATTACTAAAATAAAAATTCCAACTATCATTAAAGCAGATAATGCACCGGTTCTTCCTAGTTCAAAGGTTGATGCTAGTGCGCGTGGAATTTCAGCTACAATTCCTGAGAATATAATTAATGATATACCATTGCCTACTCCTCTTAAAGTAATTTGCTCTCCTAACCACATTAAAAATGTTGTTCCAGCAACCAATGAAATTGTCGTGATTATTCTGAATGATAATCCCGGATCAGAAACTAAATTCCCAGCATTTTCTAATCCCACTGATACTCCATACCCTTGAAGACATGCGATTAAAACTGTTCCATATCTTGTAATTTGAGTAATCTTTTTTCTTCCGATTTCTCCCTGTTCCTTCAAATTTTTAAAATAATCAGAAACTCCAGTTAACAGTTGGACAATGATTGATGAAGATATATAAGGCATAATCCCTAAAGCAAATATCGCCATTCTAGTAACTGCTCCACCTGAAAACATGTTGAACATTCCTAAAAGGCCTTTTTGACTTGAAGCCATAATTTCTTTAAGAGCTACTGGATCAATACCAGCTAATGGCACATAAGTTCCTAGTCTATATATTATCAATATTAAAATTGTAAAAAGAATTCTATTTTTTAAATCTTTGGCTTGGCTAAAAGCACCTGCGGTATTTAATGTTTCGCTTGACATAGTATTTTCTATTATTTTTTTATTAAGCTTAGTTTTCCACCAGCTTTCTCAATTTTTTCAAGGGCTTTCTTAGAAGCAAAGTTTGCAGTTATTTCAATATTCTTTTTTAAATTTCCAGATCCCAATATTTTTAAATGTAAGATTTTTTTATCAATTAAATTTCTATTTTTTAAAATTTTCAAGTCCAAAACATTTTTTAAATCATTTCCTGCTTTTTCAAAAATATTTTGAATTTTTGAGAGATTTAAAATTGCAACTCTCTCTTTTTTAAAACTTTTAAATCCACGTTTTGGAAGTCTTCTGTATAATGGCATTTGACCACCTTCAAAACTTTTTATTGCTACTCCGGACCTTGATTTCTGTCCCTTATGACCTCTAGCTGAAGTTTTTCCTTTACCAGAACCTATGCCTCTTCCAACTCGAATTTTTTTCTTATTTATCTTAACTAAACTATTTAATTCCATGTTATTTTGCCTCCCTTTTTGAAATCACTTCAGAAATTTTTTTACCTCTTATAGCTGACAAAATTTTTGGTGAATTTTGAGATTTTAATCCATTTACACATGCTTTTAAAACGTTATGAGGGTTTGCAGATCCTAAAGATTTTGCAACTACGTCTTGAATACCCAAAACTTCACAAACTGATCTTATTGCGCCTCCTGCTATTATGCCTGTACCTGCTGGAGCAGCTCTTAGAAATACTTTTCCAGATCCATTTTTACCTTTTACATCATGATGAAGTGTTCTGCCCTCTTTTAGCGGAATCTTTATTAAATTTCTTTTAGCAACTTCAGTGGCCTTTTTTATTGCATCTGGAACTTGTTTCGATTTACCCTGTCCTATGCCAATCGATCCTTTTTGGTTGCCTACAACTACTAAAGCTGCAAAACCAAATCTTCTTCCGCCTTTAACAACTTTAGTAATTCTATTAATGGCGACTAGTTTTTCTTTTATATCACTCTCAATTTTTTTATTTTCTGACATTA
>CACCVU010000003.1 GCA_902549495.1 uncultured Pelagibacteraceae bacterium | reverse complement strand
GAGGGAGGTTTTCATGAGAAAATTAGGTCTTCTTGCTTTAGCAGCTGTTGCCTTTTTAGGTATAACAAGCTCAGCTAACGCAGCGACTGCATTGTTACAGACAAATGATTTCGTAGGTATTTCATTCTGGCTTGTTTCAATGGGTATGATAGCAACAACTGTGTTTTTCTTTGCAGAAAGAGGAACTGTTGCTGCATCATGGAGAACATCTTTAACAGTAGCTGGACTTGTAACTGGTGTTGCATTCGTTCACTACATGTATATGAGAGAAGTTTGGGTGAGTACGGGTGACTCTCCAACGGTATATAGATATATCGATTGGTTAATTACTGTACCTCTTCAAATGATCGAATTCTATCTAATCTTGGCAGCTGTAAGAAAGGTGCCAACTTCTATATTCTGGAAGCTATTAATTGGTTCATTAGTAATGTTAATCGGTGGATACTTAGGTGAAGCCGGTTATATTCAACCATTTGTAGGTTTCGTAATTGGAATGGCTGGATGGATTTACATCTTGTTTGAAATATTCTCAGGTGAAGCTGGAACAATGGCGGCAAAAGCTGGTAACAAAGCTATGTCTACAGCATTCAGCGCTATGAGAATAATCGTAACTATTGGTTGGGCGATTTATCCATTAGGATATATTTTCGGTTACCTAACTGGTGGTGTTGATGCAAACGCTTTAAACGTTATTTATAACTTAGCTGACTTTGTTAACAAGATCGCTTTTGGTCTAGTTATTTGGGCAGCAGCAATGCAAAACACAAGATTATCATCTAGATAATAGATAATAAATTGAAAAGGGCGGGTATGTCTCACATACTTGCCCTTTTTTTTTGGTACTAATAAACAATGGAAATTTCAAAACCTTATAAAGGAAAAGGAAAAAGAAGATTAAAAAAAATGCCTTTTACTGTGAAGGGCTACATTCTTTATTATGCTTTTTTTTGGGTAGTTATTATTTCAATTTATTTGGCTTATTATTAAAAGATGCCTAAAATTACTTATAAAGATCACCAGGGAACTTCAAAAACTATTGAAGTTGAAAATGGCTTGTCAGTTATGGAAGGCGCAATTCAAAAGGAGATACCCGGTATCGACGCTGACTGTGGGGGATCTATGGCTTGTGCTACATGTCATGTGTACGTCGACGACAAATGGTTTGATAAGATACCAAAAGCAGAAGATGCGGAAATTGATATGATTGATATGGCATTTGAACCAAAAAAAAATAGTAGACTTAGCTGTCAAATAATAGTTAACGAAGAATTAGATGGATTAGAGGTAACTACTCCGGAGAAACAAACTTAGTGAAAAAAACTGACGTTATAATTATTGGTGCTGGCCCGGTAGGTCTTTTTGCAGTCCATCAACTAGGCATAAAAGGTCTTAAGGCTGTAGTAATTGATAACCTAGATAAAGCTGGTGGACAGTGTATTGAACTTTATCCAGATAAACCTATTTACGATATTCCAGCAGTGCCGGAATGTACGGGGGAGCAATTAACCACTAGATTACTAGAGCAAATAAAACCATTTAAAACTGAACTATTTTTAAATGAGAGAGTTGATGAGGTTAAGCAAGAAAAAGATAATTGGATTGTGAAAACAAATAATAAAAATCAATTTACAGCGCCAAATATTATTATTGCTGGTGGAGTAGGTTCATTTGAACCCAGAAAAATTTCTTTAAAAGAAGCTGAAAAACTTGAAGGGAAGTCCGTGTTTTATGCTGTTAAAAATAAAGATCATTTTCAAAATAAAAAAATTTCAATTTTTGGGGGTGGAGACTCAGCTTTAGACTGGGCTCTAGAGCTTTCAAAATATTCAAAAATAACACTTATACACAGAAGAAATGAGTTTAGAGGAGCTCAACACACTCTTTCAGAATTAAGAAAATTAGAGAAAGAAGGAAAAGTTTCAATAAAAACACCTTGCCAAATTGTGTCTTTAGATAACGAAAAAGAATTAAGGTCTATTAATATTAAATTTGATGATGGAAAAACAGAAAAAATTCGAACAGATATAATTTTAGGATTTTTTGGTTTAATAATGAAACTAGGTCCAATTGCTGAATGGGGGCTGAATATGAACAAAAAAACTATTGAGGTAAATTCAGAAAATTTCGAAACGAATAAAAAAGGTATATTTGCTGCAGGAGATATTTGTTCCTATCCTGGAAAATTAAAATTAATACTCTCCGGATTTCATGAAGTTGCCCTAGCTTCTGTAGAATGTTTTAAAAGAGCCAGACCTAATGAAAAATACCGATTTGAATTTACTACTTCCTCTAAAACAATTCACAATAGATTAGGAAAAAAATGATTGAGGTGCTTACCGCAAATACTCCAAACGGTAAGAAAATTACAATCATGCTTGAGGAGATTCAGTTTGATTATAAAATAACAAAAATAAATATAAATAAAGACGAACAATTCAGTAAAGAGTTTAAAAAAATAAGCCCATTTAGTAAAATTCCTGTGATTATAGACCACGGTAATAATGAAAGTGTTTTCGAGTCTGGTGCAATATTAATGTACTTAGGAGAAAAAAGCGGTCAGTTTTACGATAAAAAAAATAGAAATATAATAAATCAATGGTTAATGGGGCAAATGGCCTATGTTGGACCAATGTTAGGTCAACATCACCAGTTTCATCATTACAATCCTGGCAAGAGTGAATTTGGTGAAAATAGATATTTTAAGATTTCCGAGAGAATTTATAGAGAATTAGATGAAAGACTATCTTATAGTAAATTTCTTGCAGGAAAAGATTACACTATAGCTGATATTGCAACTTTCCCATGGATTGCTAGACACGATTGGCACGACATAGGTCTTAAAACCTTTAAAAATTTGACTAGATGGTATGAGGAAATTTCAAATAGAAAAGCTGTGAAAAAAGGTTTTGATCTTTTGAAAAAAGGTGAGATTATTCCAAAACCTTAATCGTCAATAAATATTTTTTCATCTCTTTCATGCCTTTCCTGAGCCTCAATTGAAAGAGTTGCAACTGGTCTTGCCATTAATCTTTTTAAACCTATAGGTTCACCTGTCTCCTCACAAAATCCATATGTTCCTTCTTTTAGCCTTTGTAAAGCAGAATTTATTTTTGAAATAAGTTTCCTACTTCTATTTAAAGATTTCATTTCAACTGATTTATCAGTATATGATGAAGCTTGATCGATCATGTCTGCAGAGGAAACGTTATCGTCTGATGAGTTTAAAATATTTCCTAAATTATTTGATTTGATTATATCACTTTTCCACTTAAGTAGTTCATCAGTGAAAAATTTCTTATGTTTTGTACACATGTATTTCTCTTTACTTGATGGTGTATATTTTTTTTTTGTAATAGTTTTTTTTGGCATTTTTTGAATTTGGAGGAGTATATGTTTGATTTTAGTCGTGTCAATAGCTTATAAATTGTAATAATTAATCAAATGATCAGAAAAAAAAACATATCGAAAATTTTTTATACATTTCTAACTATCCATTTATTTATTTGGACATTGATTCCATCAATATCAAATATTAATTTGCCTTTAGATACCATAGAAGCTTTGGCATGGGGTAGCAATCTTGACTGGGGTTTTAGTAAACATCCTCCATTTAGCGCTTTCGCTGTTGAAGTTTTTTTCTCTTTTTTCGGGTCACAGGATTGGGCGTACTATCTTTTAAGCCAAATTTTTGTTGTAATTGCTTTTATCTTCGTTTGGAAACTCTCAATTGAAATTTTTCAAAATGAAATTTATTCCTTACTTTCAGTTTTAATTTTAGAGGGAATTTATTTTTATAATTTTACTTCTCCAGAATTTAACGTAAATTTAAGTCAATTACCTTTCTTTGCTTTAACATCTTATTTTTTATGGAAAGGCATAAGTTCAAAAGAAACTTCAAACTGGATATTATTTGGTATTTTTTCTGCTTTTGGTTTTTTATCAAAATATCTTTTTATATATTTTTTAATTTCTATTTTTTTATTTTTAGTATCTATTTTTTTTAAAAATAAGAAAATTTTTTTTAATTATTTATTATCGATATTAATTTCATTAATTATTTTATGCCCGCATTTTATCTGGCTTTTTAAGAATGATTTCATTACAATATTTTATGGTTTAAACAGATCAAGTCTTTCAGAAACTGATTTTTTGGATCATTTAATAAATCCATTAGTTTTTACACTTAAGCAATTAATAATTTTAACTCCTTTTTTTCTAATGGCATCAGTTTTGCTAAAAAAATTCTATTTTAAAAGAAATATTCTAAATAAAAAAATATTATTTCTTTTTACAATTACTTTAGTACCCTTAATGCTTGTTTTGTTAACCTCAATAATAACTGGTGCGAAAATAAGAACAATGTGGATGACGCCTTTTTATCTTTTTTTTGGTATATTATTTTTTGAGTTATTTAAAAACAATATTAACTTAAAAAAACTTAAAAAATTTTATGCTATTTTTTTATTTTTTTTCTTTTTATCACCCGTTTCTTATATGGGAGTTTCTCTTTTAGATGATACAAAAAGAACAGATTATCCTGGAAAAGAAATATCTAGACTCGTACAAAACAAATGGGACGATAATTTTGTGAATGAAATTAAGTTTGTAGTTGGCGACGAATGGTCAGCAGGAAATTTATCCTACCACTTAACCTCAAGACCTATTTGGATGCTAGAATTTAAAAATAAGGCTAGAAATTTAAAAAAGGATCAAGGAGTAATATATACAGGCAATCCTAAAGTGCTAAAGAAAATTTGCCCTGGTATTTATGGTACAATTAAGCCAGTGGGCTATTGTATGATCGGAAAAAGATGAAAAAAATCATAATTTTAATTCCAGTATTCAATGATTGGGAATCCCTTAAAAAGTTATTAATTGATATTGAAAAAAATTTGAAGAATTTTAATAATTTAATTTTTGAATGCCTAGTAGTCAACGATGCGTCCACAGCTACAATACCAGAATTAAAAAAACCTGAAATACTAAGATCTTTGAAAATTCTAAATATGAAAGAAAATAGAGGTCATGCAAGATGTAATGCATTTGGAATAAGATATGTTATTCAAAATGAAAAATTTGATTATTTAATTTTAATGGATGGTGATGGAGAAGATCGTCCGGATGAGCTTGAAAGTTTAATTAATGAAGTACTTAAAAATCCAACGAATTCAGTAGTTGCAAAAAGAGTCAAGAGATCTGAGGGGGCTATTTTTCAATTTTTATATTTTATGCATAAAATTATCACTCATTTTTTTACAGGTAAAATTATTAACTTTGGAAATTTTAGTTGTTTGACAAAAAAAGATGTTGAGATTATTTCTTCTTCACCAAGTTTATGGAGCAGCTATTCTGGCACAGTAAAAAAAAAATTGAAAAAATTTAGCGTAATAAGCTCTATAAGAGGTAAAAGGTATTTTGGACCTTCTAAAATGTCTTTATTTAAATTAATCATTCACTCATTTTCGATAATAGCAGTATTTAAAATCCATGTTTTTTTAAGATCAATTATTTTAATGTTACTGTTGTTTTTTCTAAAAAAATATTTAGGTATTTTTTCTACACTTTTAATTGCTTCAATATTTATTTTTAATTTGGTTATATTAATAGTTTCTTTAAGAGAAAAAAAACAAGACTTACTAGAAAGTCAAAAAAATTTAAAAAACACTCTAAATATAACACACTAATAAATTGTATTTTGAGTCTTAATAGGAGTCAAAAGAGAATCAAAAGGTGAACATTTCTAAAGGATTTTGCGCTATTGTGGATAATATAAAACATAGGTAGTTTAGAACATTCTAATAAATTTATGAAAAAACTTAAATGTCATTGCGGACTTGTTGAGGCTCAAATTAATATTAATAGTTTTGAAAAAATTCTAAGATGCAATTGCTCTATTTGCAAAAGGAAAGGAACAATAATGTCTATGGTTAAAAATGAAGATTTCAAAATTATAAAAGGAAAGGATAAGCTTAAGCTTTATCAATTTCATACTAAAGTTGCTAAACATTATTTTTGCACAAGTTGCGGGATTTATACACATCATAATCCAAGATCAAACCCTGCCATGACAGGTTTTAATTTAGGCTGTATTGATGAAGTCGATACATTCGAACTAAAAAATATTATAATTATTGATGGCAAAAAACACCCTTTAGATAAAAGATAACATGCATAATTCTAAAGTGAGTTATCACAGTATTAAAAAAAAATATTTAAAATTTTTAAAATCGCAAGAGGTAGTATCAGAACCATTTAGAGATAAATTAGGTCAATTAAATAATTTTTTTTTACCTATAAGTGAAAAAATTCACAGAAATTATTTAAATAATAAGAAAACAAAAATTATTGGTTTAACGGGCGGACAAGGCTCTGGAAAATCAACGATTTCACAGATCTTAAAAATCATTTTAAAAGAGGGATTCAATTTAAATACCGTTATATTTTCTATTGATGACTTTTATAAAACTTTGCAAGAAAGAAAGGCAATGTCAAAAAAAATAAACCCACTTTTTTTAACTAGAGGAGTGCCAGGCACGCACAGCACTGCATTACTATTAAAATGTTTAAATAACCTTAAGCAAAAAAATTTTAAAAAACTTTCTATTCCAAAATTTGATAAATCAATTGATGATAGACTACCTAAAAAGTTTTGGCAAAATATAAAGACAAAACCAGATATAGTAATTTTTGAAGGTTGGTGCGTAGGAGCCTTTCCTCAAAAAAATAAAGATTTAATAGCGCCAATAAATGTATTAGAAAAAGAAAAGGATAAAAAAAGAACTTGGAGAAATTTTGTTAATAAAGAACTTAAAAATAGATATAAAAAAATTTTTAAATTAATTGATCTTACGATTTTTCTAAAAATACCAAGTTTTGAATATGTTTATAAGTGGAGATTATTACAAGAAAAAAAACTAAGGATTACCTCAAAAGGTAAAAAAACTATGAGCAACAAACAAGTAAAAAATTTTATAATGTTTTATGAGCGAATTACAAAACATATGCTTAAGAATTTTTCTAAAAAAGCAAAGTTTATAATTAATATCGATAACAGTCACAGATTAAAATCGTTAAAATTCAATTAAATGAAAAAAATTTTATTAACATTTCTTTTTTTATTTACGATTTGCAACCTTGATGCTGCAGAAAGCTTAAGATTTTATTTAGATAAAGCCTTAGAAAATAATTTAGAATTAAATGCAGAAAGAAAAAATTTTGACTCTGCTAAACAAAGCAAAAATATATCTAGAAGTGAATTCTTACCTAGTATCACTATTTCAGGAGACCAAACTAGCTCTACTTCATCGAATAGAACTGATCAAAGCGGTTCAAGTTTAACTGATACAAACCTTGACTCGGAAAGTAAAAAAATATCAATAGAACAAAAAATTTTTTCAGGCTTTAAAGGTTTAAATACTTTTAAAAAATCAGATTTAGAAACTCAAAAAGCTTTTTTAGAACTCAAAGAAAAAGAACAAAAAACTATTCTAGATACTGCTTTTGCTTATTACGATCTTATTTATAAGACTAAAAATGAAAGGGTAAATATTTCAAATGTGAATTTATTTGAAAGACAGGTGGAGTATGATAATGCTAGGGTACAAAAAGGAGAAGTGAGCCTCACAGACTTAGCCCAATCAGAGTCGTCTCTCGCGGGTGCAAATGCAAATTTAATTAAAGCAAAAACAGAGCTTTTGTCTTCTATATCAAATTTTGAGAGAGTGACTAGAGAGATTGCACCAAATATTGAAAATCTAAATGGAAAAGAAATTTTGTCATTACCTAGTTCTTTAAATTCTGCTCAAGAAATATCTAATTTAAACAATATAAATCTTTTAATTTCTAAATTAAATTTTGAAATTTCTAAAAGGGAACTAAATATAGAAAGATCTAGATTTTCTCCAACAGCTTCAATTGAAGTTTCAAAAACTGAGAATAGCGATTTTAGCTCAACTGTAGATGAAAAAGATGAGGAAAAAGTGAAGGCAACAATCACATGGCCAATAATAAAAGGCGGTGAAAATATTTCTGCAATTAAAAAGTCGACTTTTAATAAACAACGTTATCAACTTCTTTTAGAGGATACAAAAAATAAGATTAGTATAGACACTTCAAATTCATGGTCTAAATATCAATCATCCAAAAGTGTGCTAGAAGCCACCATGGCTCAACTTAAGGCGGCTGAAATTGCCAATGAAGGAATTACCCTTGAATATGACTCAGGTAACACTCGAACTACTCTCGAGGTTATTCAATCAAGAAGTCTATTATTTGAGGCTAGAATAGCCTTCGCAAAAGCAGAGAGAGACTTTATGATTTCTCAATTTGAGCTGGCTAAGCAAATAGGAACATTATCTAAAAATTCTTTAAAATAGTCCTATTTTATAGGGTTATTTAAAGTTCTTGATAAAAAGAACAAAATGTGTACATTTAATATAACGATTCGAACATAAAAAAAGGATAAAAAATGACAAAAAATAACTTAAAAGTCGTAAAAACCGACAATAAAAAACAGCAAGAATTAAAAGAAAAAAATAAGTCTTTAGAGGCAGCCATTAGCCAAATAGATCAAAACTTCGGAAAAGGTTCTGTAATGAGACTTGGTCAGCAACAAGCTCTTGACGTAGAGGCTATTTCAACAGGTTCATTGAGTTTAGACTTAGCCTTAGGTATAGGAGGCCTGCCAAAAGGTAGAATTATTGAGATTTATGGGCCTGAGTCCTCAGGAAAAACCACTTTAGCTTTACAAGTAGTGGCCGAAGCTCAAAAAGCAGGTGGTATTTGCGCATTTGTTGATGCTGAGCATGCGATGGACCCAGTTTATGCCAAAAAATTAGGAGTAAAAACTGAAGAGCTATTAATTTCTCAACCAGATACCGGTGAACAAGCTTTAGAAATAACAGATACATTGATTAAGTCAGGCTCTGTCTCTGTTTTGGTAGTAGACTCAGTAGCCGCTCTTACCCCTAAAGCAGAGCTTGAAGGTGAAATGGGCGATCATCACGTTGGTTTACAATCTAGATTGATGAGTCAAGCTTTAAGAAAGATTACTGGATCAGTGTCTAAATCAAACACAATGGTGATATTTATAAATCAAATAAGAATGAAGATCGGAGTGATGTTTGGTAATCCAGAAACTACTTCAGGCGGAAATGCACTAAAATTTTATTCATCAGTTAGAATGGATATAAGAAGAATAGGAGCTATTAAAGAAAAAGATCAAATTATAGGAAACTCAACAAGAGTGAAAGTGATTAAGAACAAGGTAGCACCTCCATTCAAAGTTGTTGAATTTGATTTAATGTACGGAAAAGGAATAAGCAAATTAGGTGAGTTAATTGACCTTGGTACTAAAGCAGGCGTAGTAGAAAAATCAGGCGCATGGTATGCTTATAAAGGTGAGAAAATAGGTCAGGGTAGAGAAAATGCAAAAATCTACCTTCAAAAAAATCCAAATGTTGCTGGAGAAATAGAAAAAATTATTAGAGATGAGGCTTCAGCAATCAGTAAAGAGCTAGAGGGAAACCCTTCAGCAAGCGAAAAAATTAACGATAAAAAAGAGGAAGAATAAATTCTCAGCCATCATTTCAACGGGAGGTTTAGTAAAAATCTCCCGTTTCTCATGAAATATCAACTTAAGATTGACTTAATCTACATTTAGTAGATCAAAAAAAAGTATCAAAAATACATGTGTACAATCTAGTTCAGATTGGTTTTAATTATGAATTAGAACAAAAGGGGGAAAAATGAGTACACAACAAGCATCAAGCTCGAAAGTGTCTTCATCTTTAGATACCTCTCATTTGAAGGTTAAATTTCCATTTAAGGCTAAATATGGAAACTACATTAACGGAAAATTTGTAGAACCTAAATCAGGAAAGTATTTTGATAATACTACTCCTATCACTAATGAAGTTATCTGTAAGGTGCCACGATCGAATGAAAAAGACGTTGATTTTGCTCTTGACGCAGCCCACGCAGCATTTCCTGCTTGGGGAAAAACATCAATCACTGAGAGATCAAATATACTCTTAAAGATTGCTGATGTTATAGAGAAAAATCTTAACGTTTTAGCTACAGCAGAGTGTTTAGACAATGGTAAGCCAATCAGAGAATGTATGGCTGCAGATTTACCTTTGGTAATTGATCATTGGAGATATTTTGCAGGAGTAATAAGAGCAGAGGAAGGTTCAGTTGCTGAAATAAGTAACAGTGAATATTCTTACCATATACCTGAGCCATTAGGTGTAGTTGGTCAGATTATACCATGGAACTTCCCACTGTTGATGGCTACATGGAAATTAGCTCCAGCACTAGCAGCTGGAAACTGTGTAGTTTTGAAACCAGCTGAACAAACACCAGCATCAATTATGCTTTTAATGGAACTTATAGGAGATCTGTTACCAGCAGGTGTTGTTAACGTTGTAAGCGGATATGGTCTTGAAGCAGGTAAACCTTTGGCTTCTTCAAAAAGAATTAAGAAGATTGCTTTTACAGGTGAAACTACGACTGGACGTTTGATTATGCAGTATGCATCTCAAAACTTAATTCCAATTACTTTGGAATTAGGTGGTAAATCGCCAAATATCTTCTTTGAAGATGTAATGGCTAAAGATGACGACTTCTTTGATAAATGTTTAGAGGGTTTTGCAATGTTTACGCTTAACCAAGGAGAAGTCTGTACTTGTCCAAGTAGAGCTTTAATTCAAAAATCTATCTATGATAAATTCATGGAGAAAGCGATTGCAAGAACTAAAGCTGTAAAACAAGACAATCCTTTAAAAATGGAAACTATGATTGGAGCTCAAGCCTCATTAGAACAAATGGAAAAAATTAAGTCCTATTTAGACTTAGGTAAAAAAGAGGGTGCCAAAGTTCTATGTGGTGGAAGTGAAGCTAAAATTAATAGTGGTCTAGAAAAAGGAAACTATATCCAACCGACAATTTTCGAAGGTAAAAATAATATGCGAATATTCCAAGAGGAGATCTTTGGGCCAGTTGTATCAGTTACAACTTTTAAAGATGAGAAAGAAGCATTAGAAATAGCTAATGACACTCTTTATGGATTAGGAGCAGGTGTTTGGACTAGAGACGGAAACATTGCATACAGGATGGGTAGAGGTATTGAAGCAGGTAGAGTTTGGACAAACTGTTACCATGCATACCCAGCTCATGCTGCATTTGGTGGATACAAACAATCTGGTATCGGAAGAGAAACTCACAAAATGATGTTAAATCATTATAGACAAGTAAAGAATTTGCACGTGTCTTATAGTGAGAAAAAATTAGGCTTCTTTTAACCAATAATATATAATGGCCCATGATTCTAAATCATGGGCCGAAATATAGAAATGAAAGTATCATTTACATTATCAGCAAAAAAACTATTAAATGAAATTAAAGAAGTTCACGGTGATGATCTTTTATTTCATCAATCAGGCGGATGTTGTGATGGAAGTGCGCCTATGTGTTTTCCAGCCAAAGAATATCAAGTAGGTAACAGTGATGTAAAACTGGGAGAGGTAGATGGAACCCCTTTTTATATGAATGAGGATCAATACGAAAAGTGGAAACACACAGATCTTACAATTGATGCAGTTAAAGGAATTGGAGGGATGTTTTCATTAGATAATGGTACGGGACAAAGATTTCTTACAAAATCTGAAATATGCGTTGTTGTAGACAACGATAAAAAGCAGGCTAATTAATCTCTTTATAGACAAGTTCTAAAATATCTGTATTTAATTAAATATGGGCCAAATTTTACTTACCGATGTCAGGAAAAAATTCTTAGATTATTTTAAAAAAAACAATCATAAGATCGTAGACTCTAGTAACTTAGTTCCAAACAATGATCCTACCTTGATGTTTACCAACTCAGGCATGGTTCAATTTAAAAATGTTTTTACAGGTCTAGAAAAAAGAGATTATAAAACAGCTACAACATCTCAAAAATGTGTGAGGGCAGGAGGAAAACATAATGATTTAGAAAATGTTGGTTACACTCCTAGACACCACACTTTTTTTGAAATGTTGGGAAATTTCTCCTTCGGAGATTATTTTAAAGAACAAGCTATTCATCATGCTTGGAATCTTTTAACTAAAGACTTTAATTTACCTAAAGAAAAATTATTAGTTACTGTTTTTCATGAAGATAATGATGCATTTAATCTTTGGAAAAAAATTGCTGGATTAAATGAAAACAAAATAATAAAAATTTCAACATCTGATAATTTTTGGTCGATGGGAGATACAGGACCCTGTGGTCCTTGTTCTGAAATTTTTTATGATCATGGCGAAAAGTTGAAAGGTGGCCCACCTGGAAGTCCTGACGAAGATGGAGACAGATTTATAGAAATTTGGAATCTTGTATTTATGCAGTACGAACAAATATCAAAAGAAAGAAGAATTGAATTGCCAAAACCCTCAGTGGATACAGGTATGGGACTTGAAAGGATGACAGCAGTTTTACAAGGTACTCACGATAACTATAAAATTGATCACTTTCAAAAAATAATGGCTGCTTCATCCGATATAACAAAAACTTCAATCGACAACAAAACAATAGCAAGCCACAGAGTTATCGCTGATCACTTAAGAGCAAGTAGTTTTTTAATCGCTGAAGGAATATTACCTTCAAATGAAGGTCGAGGATATGTTTTAAGAAGAATTATGAGAAGAGGGATGAGACACGCTCATTCTTTAGGGAGTAAAAATCCTATTTTTTATAAACTTTTTGAAGTTTTACTAAACGAGATGCAGAACAGTTATCCAGAATTAATAAATGGTAGAGAGTTGATAGTTGAAACTCTTAAAAACGAGGAAGAGAAATTTTCTTCTCTTTTAGTGCGTGGTATGAAAATACTCGATGAAAATTTAAATAAAGTTCATAATAAAACTCTTCCAGGTTTAGAAGCCTTTAAATTATATGATACCTATGGTTTCCCTTTAGATCTGACCGCTGACATCTTAAGAAGTAAAAACATCAAAGTAGATAGTGACGGATTTGAAAGGGAGATGGAAAAAAGTAAAAATTTAGCGAGAGCGAATTGGAAAGGATCTGGAGATAAGTCTGTTGAGGAAAAGTGGTTTAAAGTTAGAGAGGAACTTAGCCCTACTGAATTTTTAGGCTATGAATTTGATAAAGCCGAAGGTGTGATAATAAAAATTTCAAAAAAAGGAAAATTCGTTGACTCTGCTAGTACTGGAGATGAAATAGAAGTCATAACTAATCAAACTCCATTTTACGGAGAGTCTGGCGGGCAAGTAGGCGATCAGGGTTATATTTTTAACTCAAATTGTAAAATTAAAGTTAATGATACACAAAAAAAAATGGGAGATTTATTTGTTCATTATGGAAAAGTTGAAAAAGGTTCAATTTTAATTGGACAAAGCGTTAATCTAAAAATAGATGTGTTAAAAAGAAATAATTCTAAAGCTAATCATTCAGCCACTCATTTATTACATGAGTCATTAAGAAGAACCTTGGGAAAGCATGTGACACAAAAAGGATCATTAGTCTCTCCAGAAAGGTTAAGATTTGATTTTAGTCACAACAAACCTATTGAAAAAGAGGAAATGACTAAAATAAATAATATGGTTAATGAAATAGTAGAGGCTTCTTCTGATGTACAAACAAGAATAATGACTCCAAAGGAGGCAGTTAATATGGGTGCTCTTGCATTATTTGGAGAGAAGTATGGGGAAGAAGTAAGAGTAGTTTTTATGGGTAAGGAAAATAATGGTTTCTTCTCAACAGAATTATGTGGAGGAACTCATGTTAAAAACACTAAAGAAGTTGGTAAGTTTAAAGTAATAAGTCAATCATCTATTGCATCAGGTGTTAGAAGAATTGAGGCATTAAGGGACAAGCAATTAGAAGAATACGAAAAAACAAAAAAGAAAGATAAATCTTTGAAAGAATCTAATCTTAAAAAAGATATAAAACTTATTAAAGATGAATTACAAAAATTGAAAATTGAACCTTATTTTAAAGAAGATTTAGATTTGTCTGAGAATTTGAAGAATTTGAATAAACAGCTAAACAAAGTAAAAATTGAAGGTATAAAGAAAGATAAAAGTAAAAATATAATCAAGGATAAAAAAATTGGGAATATATTAATTCGAGAACAAATTTTAAAAGATTTTCCTCCAAAAGAATTAAGGAGTGTAATTGATCAAGGAAAAAAAGATATTAAATCTGGAATTATAATTAGTATTTCGACTTTTCAAGATAAAGTCGGTTTAGCTGTAGGAATTTCTCAAGACTTAACATCAAAATATAATGCCGTCGATTTAGTGAAAGCTGCGTCTGCTATTTTAGGTGGCAAAGGTGGCGGTGGTAGAAAAGATTTTGCTCAAGCAGGTGGTTTAGATCAAAACAAAATTGATGATGCTTTTAAAGAAATATCTAAAAAAATTAGTTAAGTTTCTTTTTTAAATTTCCATCAATAGCCTCTAAGAATTGACTCGTAGATAAATATTTATTTGATTTATTTATTAAAATTGCTAAATCTTTAGTCATTGAACCGCTTTCAACTGTTTTAACACATACTTCTTCAACATTATTAGAAAATTTAATTAGTTCCTCGTTACCATCAAGTTTTCCCCTGTGAGCTAAACCTCTTGTCCACGCGAATATAGATGCTATTGGGTTTGTAGAAGTTTCTTTACCTTGTTGGTGCATTCTATAATGTCTAGTAACAGTTCCATGAGCAGCTTCTGACTCGACTGTTTTGCCGTCTGGCGTCATCAACACGCTAGTCATGAGACCTAGAGATCCAAATCCCTGAGCAACAGTGTCAGACTGTACGTCACCATCGTAATTCTTACATGCCCAAACATATCCACCATTCCATTTCATAGCGCATGCAACCATGTCATCAATTAATCTATGTTCGTAAGAAATATTGTTTTTTTTAAATTTATCAGAAAATTCTTTTTCAAAAACTTCTTGAAAAAGATCTTTAAACCTACCATCGTAAGCTTTAAGGATTGTATTTTTTGTTGATAGATAAACTGGCCATTTTCTTCCAAGGCCGTAGTTCATACACGCTCTTGCAAAATTTTTAATAGAATCATCTAAATTGTACATTGTAAGAGCTGTTCCAGATCCTGGAAAATCAAAAACTTTAAACTCTTTCTTATCCCTTCCGTCTTTTGAAGTCCACTTAACTTCTAAATTTCCCTCACCTGGTATAAGAAAGTCAGTAGCTCGGTATTGATCACCGAAAGCGTGTCTTCCTATCACTATTGGTTTAGTCCAACCTGGAACTAGTTTAGGAACATTTTTACAAATAATTGGCTCTCTAAAAACTGTACCGCCTAAAATATTTCTTATAGTACCATTTGGCGATCTCCACATTTTTTTTAATTTAAACTCTTCAACTCGAGCCTCATCGGGTGTTATAGTTGCGCATTTAACTCCTACACCATGTTGTTTGATAGCATTTGCCGCATCTATTGTAATTTGGTCATTAGTTTTATCTCGACTCTCCATACCAAGATCATAGTATTTAAGGTCTATATCAAGATATGGCTTAATAAGCTTATCTTTTATGAATGACCATATAATTCTGGTCATTTCGTCACCATCTAACTCAACTACTGGATTTTTAACTTTTATTTTTGCCATAAAATATTGATTGATAAACTTTGATTTTTATACATATTAGAAAAAATTTAGCAAACTTTAAATTATGTTTAATACAATTTTCCCGAGGATACACAAAGAAGGTTACAAATTTTTAGCTATTTCTATTATTGCTACGTTTGTTGTATTGCTCTTTTCAAAATTTATAGGCTTTATATTTATAGTAATAACAATTTGGGTATATTATTTTTTTCGTGATCCTGAGCGTTGTCCAATTAATGACGACTCTTATTTAGTAAGTCCAGCTGATGGATTAATTACTGACGTATCTGAGAGATCCGGACCAGAGGAACTACGATTGGAAAACATCACGTATACAAGAGTAAGTATATTTATGAATGTTTTTAACTGTCATGTAAATAGAATACCAACAAATGGAAAGATTGAAGAAATTTATTACAAACCTGGAAAGTTCTTAAATGCGTCTTTAGATAAAGCTAGTGAAGAAAATGAGAGAAATTTTTATAAGATTAAATCAAATAAAGATAATGAAGAAATAATAATTGTTCAAATAGCAGGTTTAATTGCTCGAAGAATTGTTTGCGAAACTGAACAAGGACAAGAATTAAAACAAGGAGATAGGATTGGAATGATAAGATTTGGTAGTAGAGTTGATTTATATTTTAAAAACAAAAAAGTTTTAGCAAAGTTAGGACAAAACGTGATAGCAGGTGAAAGTCTAATTGCATCAGAATAATGGAACCAAATAAAAAATTTAAATTAGTAACTTCAAAAAAAACAAGATATCTTCTTCCAAATATTCTTACTTTAGGTGGAGTTTGTCTTGGGATCAGCTCTATAAAATTTTCAATCGATGGTAATTTTAATCTTGCAGTTACACTAATTTTACTTGCAGCTATTTTAGATGCTCTTGATGGTAGAGTAGCAAGATTGATAAAAGGAACTTCAGAGTTTGGGAAAGAATTAGACTCTCTAACCGACTTTGTAAGTTTTGGAATTGCCCCAGTTTTAATTCTTTATTTCTGGGAACTTAATAATTATGGAAAATTGGGCTGGGCTATTGCGTTAATATATTCTGTTTGTTGCGTTCTAAGGCTAGCTAGATTTAATTTAACAAAAAATGAAAATGATAAAGAGTGGAAAAATAATTTTTTTGAAGGTGTTCCTTCTCCTGCAGGTGGACTTTTAATATTAAGTCCACTAATTTATGAGTTGACTGACTTTAATTTCAATTTAAATATAAAAAGCTTTACGCCACTCCTCACAGTTTTAACAGCTTTATTATTAGTGAGTAAAATACCGACACCTTCTTTTAAAAAAATATCTATATCATCTAACACGACAGTTTTTTTATTACTTACTGCAGGGGTAATTTTTATTGCTCTTTTATTTTATACTTTTGAAACTCTTTTAGTATTTGTAGTCATCTATTTAATTTCAATACCAATAAGCATTCTGATATATAAGAAAGAACAAAAAAAATATACCTCAAAAATATCTGATGAAGATCATGAAGATGTTTTGTAATGAAAAAATCAAAACGAGTAAAAAAAAGTAACACTTGGAAAATCAAACAGCATAGAGACCCATTTTTTAAAAAATCAAAAACTCTTGGCTATAGATCTAGAGCGGCTTTTAAGCTAATTGAGCTAAACGATAAATTTAAATTTATAAAAAAAAATTCAAATTTATTGGATTTAGGATCATATCCAGGAGGTTGGTCACAAGTTGCGAGCAAACTTATCACTGATGGAAAAATTCTATCTATTGACATAAAATATATGCAGCCAATTTATAATGTTAAATTTTTACGCTGTAACTTTTTCGAATCAAGTACCAAAGATAAAATAAAAAACTATGTAAAAGGAAAATTGGATGTGATTGTGTCGGATATGGCAGCAGACACTACAGGAAATAAGTCTTTAGATTCTATTAGAACAAATCAACTTTGCGCTGAAGCAATAAATTTCTCATTAAAAATGCTCAAAAAAGACGGAATATTTGTATCAAAGTTGTTTATGGGTGAAGATTTTATTGAAGTTAAAAATTTAGCTAAATCCATGTTTAAAAATGTAAATTTTTTTAAACCAGAGTCTAGTAGAAAAGAGTCAAAGGAAACTTATTTACATTGTGAAATTTTAAAGACTTTATAAATCTTTAAAATCGTATATAAATTTATATGGTATCAATAAAAGAGTCTTTAACATTTGATGATGTATTGTTGCTTCCGCAATATTCGGATGTTTTACCTTCTGAAACAGATATTTCCTTAAGCTTAACTTCAAAAATCAATTTGGGAGTGCCTTTTTTGTCTTCTGCAATGGATACAGTTACTGGGTCTAAAATGGCTATTGCAATCGCTGAAGCCGGGGGCATTGGAATAATTCATCGAAACCTCAATATTAGAGAGCAAGTAAAAGAAATAATTAAAGTTAAGAAAAAAAAATTATTTGTAGGTGCCGCAGTTGGCACAAATGAAGAAGACGTTGTCAGAGCTAAATCTTTAATAAACAATGGATGTGATTTAATTGTGATTGATACAGCCCATGGACACAGCAAAAAAGTATTGAAAACTTTATCAAAGTTAAAAAAAATTGATAATTCAATACCTTTCTGTGTGGGAAATATTGCTACAGGAGAAGCTGCTAAAAAATTGTACAATTCGGGAGCAGATATTATAAAAGTTGGCATTGGACCAGGTTCCATATGCACAACAAGAATGGTAGCTGGAATTGGTGTACCACAAATATCCGCAATTTTAGAAGTAAAGGAGGCGTTGAGGAAAAAAAAAGTCAAAATCATTTCTGATGGAGGAATAAAATTTTCTGGCGATATTGCAAAAGCTTTAGCAGCAGGTGCAGACGCTATTATGATGGGTTCAATTTTTGCAGGAACTGATGAAAGTCCAGGTAAAAAATTTAAATATAAAGGTAAATTCTATAAACATTATAGAGGAATGGGTTCAATTGGAGCAATGTCATCTGGATCTGCAAACAGGTATTTTCAGAAAAATTTCAAGGATAAATCAAAATTTGTTCCAGAAGGTGTCGAAGGTAGAGTAGAATACAAAGGGAGTGTATCAAAAATTATTTATCAACTTAAGGGAGGGTTACGCTCATCCATGGGTTATATAGGCGCTCAAAATTTAGATCAAATATCCAAAAATGCTAAATTTATCAAAATTACTAAAGCTGGATTCTATGAGAGTATGGTGCATAGTGTTGAAATGACTCAAAAAACGATAAATTATAAATTATGAAAAATACAATTTTCAAAATTTTTTTAATAATATTGTTATTTACACCAAATTTCGTAATGGCAAATACTGAGTATTTTAAAGAAGGCCTTAGTCTTTTTAAAAATAAAAAATTTGATGAGGCTAAATTTAAATTTGAGCAAGATATAGTTTTTAATCCAAAAAGTGAGATGTCTTATTTATATCTTTCAAAAATCTTTAACAATTTAGATAACAAATATTTAGAGGAACAAAACTTAAATACTGTCATTTTAATTAATCCGAAAAATGAAGAGGCTATTTATAATTTAGCAAAATTAAAATTGGACTCATCAGATTACAAAAAAAGCAAAGAGCTTAATGAGAGATTGATAAGATTATGTGAAAATTTTTGTGAAAGAAGTAAAAAGTTAAAAAAAGAAATTGAAAATTTATCCAAAAAGTAAATGCAATTTCTTAAAGAAAAGAAAAAAATACTAATTATAGATTTTGGTTCGCAAGTAACAAAATTAATTGCCAGAAGAATAAGAGATTTAGGAGTTTTTTCTGAAGTCATAACTCCTATTGAAATTAAAAATATTAAAAGTTTTAATTTAATCAAAGGAATTATACTTTCGGGTGGCCCATCATCAGTTACAAAGCGAGCGTTTCAAAGCATACCAAAGAGTATATTTTTGAAAAAAATCCCAATACTTGGCATTTGTTATGGCTTACAACTTATTTCAAAATTAAATGGCGGAAAGATAAAATCATCAAAAAAAAGAAGAGAATTTGGAAGAGCTTTCATTTTCAAAAAAAAAAATTCTTTATTAACTAAAAATTTTTTTAGACCAAAAATGTCTGTTTGGATGAGTCATGAAGATGCAGTAGTTAAGTTACCAAGAAATTTTTCTGCAATTGCATACACAAAAGATTCGAAGCTTACTATCATAGAAAATAAAAAGTTGAAAATTTATGGAGTTCAATTTCACCCTGAAGTAACTCATACTGATAATGGAAAACAAATATTTAAAAACTTTTTATTTTCAATTTGTAGAATTAAAAAAAATTGGGGAATAGTTTCACAAAAAAAACGCCTTATAAAGGAGGTAAAAAATGAAATTAAAAAAGACAGAGCAATATGTGCTCTTTCAGGAGGCGTTGATAGTAGCGTAGTTGCCTTGTTGATTAACAAGGCGATAAAAAAAAAATTAATCTGTATTATGGTTGATACGGGGCTTATGAGAAAAAATGAGTTCAAATATACTTACAAAGCATTCAAAAAAAAATATGGTCTTAATGTAAAATTAATCGACGCCTCAAAAATTTTTTTAAGAAAACTTAAATATATTTCAAATCCCGAAAAAAAAAGAAAAATTATTGGAAATTTATTTATCAAAATTTTTGAAAAGGAGGCAAAAAAATACAGAAATGTTAAATTTCTAGCGCAAGGCACACTTTATCCAGACATTATTGAAAGCAAATCCTCAACAGGAAGCAAAACATCTAAAATTAAGTCTCACCATAATGTTGGAGGATTGCCAAAAAAAATGAATTTGAAACTAATCGAACCACTAAAAGAGTTTTTTAAAGACGAAGTTAGAATCTTAGGAAAATCTTTAGGTCTTTCAAATGATATTTTCAATAGACATCCTTTTCCTGGACCAGGTCTTGCTATAAGAATAATAGGAAACGTAACTTTAGAAAAAATTAGGATCCTACAAGAAGCGGACCAAATTTATATAAATGAGTTAAATAAAAGTAAACTTTATGATAAAATTTGGCAAGCTTATGCAGCTCTTCTTCCTATCAAAACTGTTGGAGTCATGGGAGATTCGAGAACTTATGAGTATACTTGTTTAATAAGAGCTGTAACCTCTGAAGATGGCATGACAGCAGATTATTTTAATTTTCCAAAAGAATTTTTAGATAAAATTTCTAATAAAATTGTGAATAATGTTAAAGGAATTAATAGAGTAGTATATGATATAAGCTCCAAACCACCCAGCACTATTGAGCTTGAATAAAATGAATATAAAAATTAAAAAAATCTTAAAAAAAAAGAATAAATCAAAAATTGTAAGTTTAACTGCTTATTCAAAGAATATTGCAAAAATTTTAGATAATTATTGCGACATCATTTTAGTCGGTGATTCAATGGCAAATGTTCTATATGGGCTAGACGATACTCACAAAATTAACTTAGACATGATAATTAATCACACTTTAAGTGTCAAAAAAGGAGTAAAAAAATCTCTTCTAGTGGTAGACATGCCCAAAGGATCTTACAACAATAAAAACACTGCTAAAAAAAACGCTAAATTAATTATGAGATTGACAAAGTGTGACGCAGTAAAACTGGAGAGTAATAATAAAAATTTTGATATTATAAAGGAGCTTGTTAAGTCGAAAATTCCTGTTATGGGGCATATAGGTTATACTCCACAATTTAAAAAAAAATTTAAGGTTGAGGGCCAGTCAACATCTAAAGCGAACAAACTTTTAAAAGAGGCAAAATTAATTGAGAAAGCCGGAGCATTTTCATTGGTACTCGAATGTTTGACACCGCATGCATCAGCATTAGTCACAAAAAACCTTAGAATACCGACTATAGGAATTGGATCTTCCACTAATTGTGATGGCCAAATACTTGTTACAGATGATATGCTTGGTATTAGCGGTTTTTACCCAAAATTTGTAAAAAAATATGCAACATTAAATACAACAATTGAAAAAGCTGTAAAAAAATATACTAGAGACGTAAAAAAAGGAAAATTTCCACTTAAAAAAAACTTTCTAAATGGAACAAAATTTTGATAATAAAATTGATTTTAAAAGTAGATTAACTATTTTCTACAAGAAAAATAAAATTAAAACCCTAATGTTTTTCTTTGGAATTTTAATTTTATTGGTTTCAATTATATTAGTTGAGGCTTTTAATAAAAAAAAAAATATTCAAATTTCGGAAGAATTCATTAAAGCAGGAATACTCTATACTGGTGACGAAATAAGCAAATCAAAAAAAATATATGAAAATATATTGAAATCAAATAATAGTTTTTATTCAATTTTAGCCTTAAATAATATTATAGAAAAGGATTTAGAAAAAAATAATGCTAAAGTATTGGAATATTTTGATATAGTAGAAAAAAGTCAAAAAAAAAAAGAACAAAAAGACATTTTAAAATTTAAAAAAGCACTATATCTTTTAAAATATCAAAATAATCAAGATGCAAAAATTTTATTAAATGAATTAGTTGATTCTGACTCTAAAATAAAAAATTTAGCTGAGGATATTTTGGTCGATTAGTTGAGCCTAATGAAATTTTTTTATATTTTTTTTATATTTGTAATTCTACATAGCTGCTCTTTTGATAAAAGATCTGGTATCTGGAAAAGTGAGTCAAAAATTACAACAGAAAATAGTGATGAATTTTATCAATTTGAAGATCTAATAACCACAAATTACCCTTTTAAAAAAGAAATAAAGATTAAAGATGGTTTCAAATTTAGAATACCGGAATCGTATTCTAATTTAGAATGGATTGATATTTTCTACGATCAAAATAATAGTTCAAGAAACTTTAAATTAAGTGATTTAAATAATAAATCTTTTCGTAGCAAAAGGATTACTAAATATACAGTAGACGATTATATTCTTTTCGAGAATGATAACGTTATTTCGACTGACCAAGAGGGAAATATTAATGTTTATTCACTATCTAATAAAAAGAAAATCTTTTATTTTAATTTTTACAAAAAGAAACATAAAAAGAATTTGAAAAAACTAAATATAATTGTTGAAAAAAATATTATCTATGTATCAGATAATTTGGGTTATCTATATTCATTAGATTATTTTAACAAAAAGATTTTATGGGCAAAAAATTTTAAGATTCCTTTTAGATCTAACTTAAAAATATTTGGAAATAAGTTAATATTATCGAATCAAAATAATCATCTTTATTTCATAAATAAAAATAATGGGAATACACTTAAACTAATCCCAACCGAAGAGACTATTGTCAAAAATAAGTTTATCAATAATATTTCTTTAGATGATGAGTCTACTTTTTTCTTGAACACTTTTGGTTCTTTATATTCCATAGATAATAGAAAAATGCGGATAAATTGGTTTATAAATCTTAATGAAAATTCTAATATTAATCCAAGTGATTTGTTTTTTGGAAATAAATTAATAAATACCAAAAATAAAATTATTGCCTCTACAAATTATTTTACATATATAATTGACAATAATACTGGCTCAATCCTTTACAAAAAAAATTTCTCCTCACTTATTAAGCCTTTAATTATTAATAATTACTTATTTTTAATTTCAAAAAATCATTACTTTATATGTTTTAATTTAGATACAGGAAGAATTATTTACTCGTTTGATATTAATAGAAAAATATCTGAGTTCTTGAATACAAATAAAAAAACTGCAGAATTTAAAAATATCTTTATGATAAACGATAAAATATTTGTATTTTTAAAAAATTCTTACGTAATAGTTTTTGAATTAAATGGAAACATTGAAAAAATTACAAAATTACCATTTAAGTTAAATTCTGAGCCAATATTTATTCAAGACTCTTTGATATTCTTTGATTTTAACAACAAAATTTCTGTGGTCAATTAACTGTTAGATTTTCCACTGAGAAGAGAAAGTTGCCTGACTTTTAAACCCTTTAGTTTATCAGACAGCTTAATTGGATAATCTCCAGTGAAATAGTGATCGCTGAATTGAGGGTAAGCAACATTTCTTTTTTCACCTACCAAAGCTAAATATAGCCCATCCAAGCTTAAAAAGTTTAAACTTGTTGCTTTGATACATCTAGTCATTTCATCAATATTTTTTTCATGTGCCAATAATTCCTCCTTAGTAGGCATATCAACGCCATAAAAATCAGGAAATCTTATTTGAGGACACGCAATTCTTACATGAACTTCAGCAGCGCCAGCTTCATAAAGCATTTTTATTATTTTATGACAAGTTGTTCCACGAACTAAAGAGTCATCTATAAGAATAATTGATTTATTTTTAACGATAGTTTTAGTTGAACTCAATTTGAGCTTAACACCTAAACTTCTAATATTTTGTGTAGGCTCAATAAAAGTTCTGCCGACATAATGATTTCTAATTAATCCAAGTTCAAATTTTTTCTTAGATTGTTCGGCGTATCCTAGCGCGGCCGGAACTCCAGAGTCCGGAACAGGGACAACAAGATCTGCATGTAAATCAGTTTCTTTTGCTAGTTCTCTTCCTAAATTTTTTCTATATTCATAAGCGCATTTTCCTCCAATTAAACTATCTGGTCTAGCAAAATAAATATATTCAAAAACACATGGTCTAGGTTTTTGTTTTGGAAAAGGTTTTATACTAGAAAGTTTACCATCTTCAATTACAACTATTTCTCCATTTTCGAGCTCTCTGACAAATTCAGCTCCAACAATATCAAGTGCACAAGTTTCAGATGCAAAAATATAAGATTTTTTTAATTTACCAATAACTAGTGGTCGAATTCCAAATGGATCTCTGACACCTACTAATTTTTTATTAGTCATTAAAATCAAAGAATAACCTCCCTGAATTTGAAAAAGCGCCTCAATCAATTTATCAATAAATCTCTCCCTCTTGGATTTTGCTATAAGTTGTACAATCGTTTCAGTATCACTAGTTGTCCTAAAAATAGCCCCATCCTTCACTAAATTATCTCTTAAATATAGAGCATTAGTTAAATTTCCATTATGAGCTAAACTAAGTCCTCCCATATGTAAATCTGCAAAAAATGGTTGAATGTTTCTTAATGATGTCTCACCAGTTGTAGAATATCTATTATGACCTACAGCAGAATGTCCTGGAAGTTTATTTAAAGTTTCTGGATCAGTAAAGTGATCACCAACCAGACCTTGTCTTTTTTCTGAATGGTAATTTTTTCCATCAAATGAAACTATTCCGCAACCCTCTTGCCCTCTATGCTGTAGTGCATGAAGCCCCAAAGCTACTAGTGCAGAGGCGTCTTCATGGTTGGAAATACCAAACACACCACACTCTTCACTAAGTTTATCAAAATTAGATTTTTTCAATTTTTTCTTTCGTATCTATAAAATCCTCACTCGATGGAAATTCCTCTATCAACATTTTACTACCTTTATCGACTAAATTAAAACTGAATGCATCCTCAGCTGATATACCCCAATTCTGATAAGGATAAAACCAATTTAATATAGAAAATATACACACTGAAACAACATATCCTTTAAAAACACCAAACAGCAATCCAAAAGTTTTATCGATTGATCCAACCCCAGTCCATGTTAAAGCTCTGCCTAAAACTTTTCCAATTAAAATAGTCAAAAACAATGTAAAAATGAATATCGTAATACCTATACCTATATTATTTATAAAATCTGATTTAATATGTTCACTTACCATGGGTTGAACTTTTGGCACTAAAATAATCGTCACGATTGTAGAGAAAACCCACTTCATAAATGAAATTAAACTTAGCGTAAAACCTTTTACAAAACATTGAATTACAAAGTAAACTAAAATGACTACAAATGTAATATCAAAATAATTAAGCTTACTTAAAAATTTTAAAAACTCCTCAATCATAAATTGATTTTAAATTTCCTCTCCGAAAGGTTTAAAAATTAAAATTAACTGCGGCAGAAGAGTTAACACCGAAATCATCGCAAATAACATTGCTATTCCTGTGAATACGCCAAAATAAATTGTTGGAATAAAGTTAGACAAAATAAGAATTGAAAACCCAAACACAATTGTAATTGAGGTGTTTAATATAGCAATACCAACTGTGCTATGGCATCTATCAAGTGTTTTTTTGTAATCTTTGATCCTTTCAAACTCCTCTTTAAATCTATATATATAGTGAATGCTGTTATCTACAGCTATTCCTATTGTTATAGCTGCAATAGTAATCGTCATCATGTCTAGAGGAATTTTAGCTAAACCAATTATTCCTAAAATAAAAAAAGCTGCTATAAAATTTGGCACTACCCCAATAAGTGATAAATTTAAGTTTCTAAATAGAATGAAAAACATTGTAACTATTCCAATCATTACTATTCCAAGAGTCAATATTTGAGATTTAAATAGGCTCTGAAGAAGATTATTGAATAGAATAAGAACTCCAGTAAGCTGATATTCCTCTTTTTTAAATCCAAGTTTTTTATTTAAATCTAAATTAATTTTCTCAATTAAATCATTTCTTCTCAAATTTTCTAAAGAGTCTTTTATTCTAACACTTATTCTTGCCTCGTCTTTTTCAACTGAAATGTAAGGTGATATAATTTCTTTTTTTATTTCGGGTGGGATTTTACTATAAAGGACTGCAATTTCTAAGCTTTGTAATTTTTTATTATTTAAATCCTCTGCCACTCTTAAAATTGACCCAAAAGATAAAACTTTCCCGATTTCAGGCAGTGAGTCTAAATAATCATGCACCTTTAAAATTTTATCCATTTTATCTCGTGTAAACCAATATTTGGCCTTATTTTCATTTTCATTGCTATCTTCTTCCCATTCAGAAAATTCATCATCTTGTTCCTCATTTATTTTTTTTATAGGAAATTTAATGATTACATTTAAAGGTGTTGTTCCCCCTAAATCTTCATCAATCTTTTTCATGCCCTTATAAATTTCTGTCTTTTTATCAAAGTAATTGATAAAACTATTTTCAACTTCTAATTTTGATATACCTATTATACTTGCAATTACTATTACTCCTGTGAAACCAAAAATTGGTAATTTGTGTTTTTTTGCGATAGATCCAAGAAGCGATGTTATGAAAGATTTTTCAGTATTTTTGATATCTATTTCATTTTCTAAAGAAAAAGAATAAAGAAGAGAGGGCAAAAGTAGAAATGTAATAAGAAATGAAACAATTAGTCCTAAAGTCATCATCCAACCAAAATCAATAATTGGTTTTATTCCACTAAAAATTAAAGAAAGAAAGGCACAAATGGTTGTAAGCACAGTATAAAGTATTGGAAGCATCATTTTTTTTGCTGAAATTAATACTGCCTGCGATTTTGATATTTCTGGAAATTCTTTTTTTAATTGGAGGAATCTAACAGTTACATGAATGTTCATTGCCATATTTAATATTAACATTAAAGCGATGAAATTTGAGGATATTACAGTTACCTTCCAACCAATTAATCCTAATAGACCAATCATCACTATCACTGAGGTTAAACATCCCATTAAAGGCATTATCACCCACTTAATATTTTTAAAAATTAACCAAAGAGTAAAAATTATAAAAACAAACACGCCAATACCAAAAACAATAATATCATTTTTTATAAAACTCATCATGTCATCAGCAATCATTGGGATACCACCTAATTGTATTTTTGCATTTTCACCATATTTACTAATTACATCTCTTATTTCACTAATATTTTGACGATTTCTGATATTGTATAAATTTTTATATTCATCATACTCTTTGATAAACTTTTTATAACTATTCTTTTCTTCTCTAGTTAAACCTATTTCTTGAGATTGAATAAAGTATTTATCCTTTATTTTAATGAATTCAGCCAATCTTTCATCCTTCTTTAAATAAACTACTATGCCAGATGTTTTTCCATCCTCACTAATAACGTAGTTTTTATAAATTGGACTATTTAAAATTTCTTCAAATCCCCTTTTTCTATCAATTTCGGGGTAGGCCAAATTTTTATAATTTTTTAGTCTATCCATCAAATTTTCATCAGTACTTTTTAATAATGGTACGTCTATTACTGTTATTACACTTTCGACCCAAGTAAGTTTTTCAATTTTAGATTTTAATAATTGTAAGTTTAAAATAGTTTCTTTTTCAGTAAAACTTGATACAGGTGTATAAGTCAGAACTAAAAAATCTCTTGATCCATATCTTTCATTCACCTCTCTTAAATATTTTAAGTCCTTGTCTCCTTCTAAAAGTAGAGCATCAGAGGATGCATCAAGATTGAAATTTTTTGAGTGATATAAAGAAAATCCTATTAATATTGATAATGATATTAAAGTAATCTTTGAAAAGTCTATGATTATTTTTTTATAAATATTCGACAACATCAACAATTCAGATATAACTGAATTTTACTATAACTAAAGAAAAAATTAGCTCTAATTTTTACTCAAATCTTTGAATTTCGTATAAATCCCTTCAAACTCAACTTTAATTGTGCCAGTTGGTCCATGTCTTTGTTTTCCTAAAATTATATCAGCTAAACCATTTACATCATTCATTTTTGACTGCCATTCGGCATGTTCAATAGATCCAAGTTTAGGTTGTTTTCTTTCTAAATAATAAGCTTCTCTGTAAACGAACATCACCACATCAGCATCTTGCTCTATAGATCCTGACTCTCTTAAATCAGCCAATTGTGGTTGCTTATCATCACGCTGCTCAACCGCTCTAGATAATTGAGATAAAGCTAATACAGGCACTGAAAGCTCTTTTGCTATAGCTTTTAATCCTTGTGTTATTTCTGAAATTTCTTGGACTCTTCCATCATTCTTGTTTGAGCTGGATCTCATTAATTGAATATAATCAACTACAATTAAACTTAGTCCATTCAATCTCTTTATTCTTCTAGCTCTATTACTCAAAGTCGCGATAGTGATTGCTGGTGTTTCATCAATAAACAAAGGCAAATTATAAATGTTTCTTGAAGTTTCAATATACCTATTAATTTCTTCTTCAGTGACGTTTCCTTGTCTAATTGAGTCTGATTTGATTCTTGCCTGTTCAGATAATATTCTAGTTGATAATTGTTCTGAGGACATTTCCAAAGAAAAAAAAGCTACAGAAGATTTTTCTTGCCTTGACAAAATGTTTTGAGCAGCGTTGTATGCAATATTTGTAGCTAATGCAGTTTTACCCATTGAAGGTCTACCAGCTAAAATAATTAAGTCTGATTTGTGTAATCCTCCTAATTTTTCATCCAAATCAGTTAAACCTGTCGGGACACCAACAATACCGCGATCACTTTGCATAGCAAGAGTTGCCAATTCAATAGTTTTATCTATAGCTTTTTTAAACTCAATAAACGATTGAGAAAAACTTCCTCTTTCAGCTAAATTAAAAAGAGATTTTTCTGTAAATTCAATAATATTTTCTGCATTTTGTTCTTGAGCATTCGCATTAAGTGTATCATAAGAAAGTTTTTCAGAAATTGAGATAAGTTCCCGTCTAAGATACATCTCATGAATAATTTTGGCATAATCAATGGCCTGTTTTGTCGACCCAGAAAACCTAGTAAGTTTCACCAGATACTCAGTCCCCCCAACCTCGTTCAACATATTATCTTTTTCAAAATAATTTTTTAATGTAATTGGATTTGCTATCATTCCTTTATTATTTAAATTTTCAATTACTTCATAAATTTTTACATGAGCAGGATCATAAAAAATTGTTGGCCTTATAAATGTCGACACCTCGTCAATTACATCATTGTTAACCAAAACTGAACCAATCAGAGCTTGTTCAGCCTCTAAATTTGATGGTTGTTTATTTTGAGCTTTATTTTGTATAGATTGAACTTCCTTCACATTTAAATAATAGTTCAATGCAAAGTGCTTTAAAGGATAAAGTTACACACCTTTTTTTCTATTCTGTGGAAAAGTTATTTAGCTTGAATTTTGTCAATTTTAACTGAGATATTCGCTTTTACTTCAGAATGGAAGTTGATGTCAACTTTATATAAACCAATTTTATTCAATTCATCCTTAAGAATAATTTGCGAAGGACTTACTTCAGCCTTTGTTTGATCTTTAATAAGATTGGTAATTTCTTTTGGCTTAATTGACCCATACAGATCACCATTTTCCTTACTTTCACGATTAAAAATGAATGTTTTTCTATTTACTAACTTAGCTATTTCCTTAAATTTATTTTTAAGTTCAGAATTTTTCTTATTTAATTCATCTTTTTTTTTATTTACATAGTTTAAATTTTCTTTACTAAATCTTAAAGCTTTACCTTTTTTAAGTAAAAAGTTTCTTCCATAACCATTTTTTACACTAACTTTGTCGCCAATGTTGCCTAGGTTAAGAATATTTTCTAATAAGATAACTTCCATTTTATAATAGGCCTAGGATTTTAGCTCTTTTTATCTCCCTCGTAAGCTTTCTTTGTTTATTGAACGAAACTGAAGTAATTTTTGAGGAGACAATTTTTCCATTTTCAGAAACATATTTTTTCAACAATCCAATATTTTTATAATCAACTATTGGAGCGTTCTTTGCTGAAAGAGGACATTTTTTTGAAAATTTTCCTTCGTTTTTTTGAAATAGACTAAGCTTACTAATTGAATTGTTACTTTTTTTATGTTTTTTTTTATTATTTCTTTTCATTATTTAGTTAGTTTTTTTTAAAATATTCATTTTTAGTATCTAATCTCTTATACTTAACAGTCAAATGTCTTATAACTGAACTGTCTAATTTTATTTTTTTCTCAATTTCATTTAGTGTATTTACCGTTCCTTCAAACTTATAATGAATATAGAAACCTCTTTTATAATTCTTGATTTTGTTTGCCAAATTTAAAAGACCCCACTCTTCAATTTTGATTACTTTGCCAGATGATTTATTTATTACCTCATTATACTTGTCTTTTAGCGTTTTCAAATCTTTTTCAGCTAAATCTTGTTTAGCAACTATAGTGTTTTCGTAAAAAGCCATAAAATAATGTTAACTTAGATTTAATTAATATTTATAAAGATTGGTTTATACTATAATAAATGATTATATCAACACTAATAATATTAAATAAATAAGACTAAATGAGCTCTCTATTATTTCCAGGACAAGGATCGCAAGTTGTTGGCATGGGATCTGAATTTTTTAACAATTTTCAATTAGTAAAAAATATATTCAAAGAGGCAGATGAAAAACTAAATTTTTCTATTTCAAAGTTAATTCTTGAAGGACCATCTGATCAATTACAGCTCACTAAAAATACACAACCAGCTATTTTAACAGTAAGTTATTCTATATTCGAAACATTAAAAAAAGAATTTAATTTTGATTTTTCCTCTTTTAAGTTTTTTGCAGGTCATTCACTTGGTGAGTACAGTGCTTTAGTTTGTTCAGACTGTCTTAAATTTGATGATGCTTTATATTTATTACACCAAAGAGGTAAAGCTATGCAAGAAGCGGTCCCTGTTGGTTTAGGCAGTATGATAGCGATTTTAGGAACAAAAATTGATGTAATAAAAGAACTTATTAGTCTCAAATTAAATAAAGATGATGTTTGTGAGATCGCAAATGATAATGCTGAGGGACAAGTAATTGTAAGTGGAAAAAAAGAGAGCGTAGAACGTATTGAAAAAGTTTTAAAAGAAAAAAAAATTAAATCAATTCAGCTTAAAGTAAGTGCTCCATTTCATTGTAGATTGATGAAACCAGCAGCTGAATATATGACTGATAAAATTAATAATATAGAATTCAAAATACCTAAACACGAGATAATAAGCAATGTAACAGCTGATCCAATTACTGATCCAGAAATTATAAAGAAATTTTTAGTAAAACAAATTTATTCAAGTGTTAAATGGAGGGAATCTATTTTAAAAATGTCGAAAGAAAAAGTGGAAAATTTTGTAGAAATAGGTCCAGGAAAAGTTTTAACAGGCATGGTTAAAAGAACAATTAAAGGCGCAAATTGCTTTTCAATTAACTCAATAGCTGATATTAAAAATTTAAAAGATGAATTTAAAAAATAAAAAAATTTTAATTACAGGCGCGACTGGTGGAATTGGCAACTGTTTAGTAGAAAAGTTTGATTATTTTGGATCAAATATTATTGCTACTGGCACAAATGAGGAAAAGCTAGCTAATTTGAAAAAAAAATTTCCAAATATTCAAACAGAAAAATTTAAACTTGATGAACATAAAAAAATTGATGAATTTATTGATTTAATAGAAAAAAAATTAGGGGGGTTAGACGTTTTAATAAATAACGCTGGAATTACTTTGGACAATTTATCAATTAGACTTTCTGAGGAAAATTGGAAAAAAGTTTTAGATGTTAACCTAACCTCAACATTCCTAATGTGCAAAGCCTCTATCAAAAAAATGTTAAAAAAAAAATATGGCAAGATAATAAACATAACTTCGATTGTGGGACATACTGGAAATTTGGGCCAAGCTAACTATTCAGCCTCAAAAGCTGGAATTGTAGCATTTTCAAAAAGTTTAGCTATCGAATATGCAAAAAAAAATATAAATATTAATTGTGTATCACCAGGTTTCATTAGAACAGAAATGACTGATAAAATTAATGAAGAATTCAAAAAAACCCTTATCAGTAAAATTCCCTCTGGTAATTTGGGCACCGGAGAAGATGTTTCTAATTGTGTAGCATTTTTAGCTTCAGACTTATCAAATTATATCAATGGTGAAACCATTCATGTTAATGGTGGAATGTATATGGCTTGACAATTCTGTTTAATAATCTAATAAGAAATCATATACAAGAAAGGAATTCATGTCAGAAGATATTAAAAGTAAAATAAAAAAGATAGTTGCAGATCACTTAGGCATTGATGAAGAAAAGGTTACTGAAGAGGCAAGTTTCATCGACGATTTGGGAGCTGATAGCTTAGATACAGTAGAATTAGTTATGGCTTTCGAAGAGGAATTTGGATCAGAAATTTCTGACAGTGAGGCAGAAAAAATTCTGACTGTTGGAGACGCAATAAAGTTTATTGAAAGTAAAACAAGTTAGTAATTAAGTAAGCTATTTTAAAATGCAGGGTGGAGAAAATATTATGGTAATTTTGTCTTCTCCATCTGGTGTTGGAAAAACCACTATTACAAAAAAAATTCAGCAAAAATATCTATCTTTTAAAATATCCGTATCTCACACAACAAGATCGCCTAGATCAAATGAGGTAGACGGAGTAGATTATCATTTTGTCACAAATGAAAAATTTGAAAAGCTAATTAAAGATAAAAAATTTTATGAATATGCGAAAATATTTGAAAATTATTACGGCACCTTGAAAAAATATGTCGATGACTCAATTAAAAAAAACGACCTACTTTTTGACATTGACTGGCAAGGAACTAAACAGTTATCAAAATTTAAAAATTTAAAAATTATTAAAATTTACCTAATTACAAGTAATAAAAATGAGTTAAAAAACAGGCTAATAAAAAGAAATCAAAATTCTAACGAAGAAGTAGAGAAAAGGTTTAATGCGTTTGATGAAGACATAAAACATTGGAACGATTACGATTATATCATTATAAATAATAATTTGGATGTTTGTTTCAAGCAAATTGAAAACATAATTAAACTATACAAACAAAAAATTTCTATTTCTTCTCAAATAATTCAGTAATTTTGTAGTAAGTTTCTGGCATTATTTCTGATGGTCTTGAATTTAATCTTAACCCGGATATACTTTTAATTTCACGCTCATTTAAAATCTTTTTTATAGTTTTATTAACCATTTTTCTTTTGTTCGAAAAAAAAAAATTAGTAATTTTTTCTAAATTTAAAATATTTTCAATTTTGTAAAGTTTTTTAATTTCTGGTTTAAACAAAATTACCATTGATGTAACTTTCGGTTTAGGGTAGAAACAATTTTTCGAAACTAAAAATTTACTTAAAAACTTCAATCTATAACTTGATAAAATTGATAATCTCCCATAGTTTACGCTAGGGCATATTCCAAGAATTTTCTCACCAAGTTCTTTTTGAAACATAAAAATTAGGTTTTCAAAATTTGGAGGCCATTTTTTAAATCTTAAAATTTTTACTAGAATTTGTGATGATATATTATAAGGTAAATTTCCAATAATTATTGAATTTTTTTTTATTAAACTTTCTAAATCAAAATCAAGAATATCATCATTATATACTCTAACATTCTTGATATTCGAATATTTTAATTTTAACTTTTTATATAAAGAAACATCTTTCTCAATTATATTTAATAAATTGGGTTTTTTTTTTAATATCTCATCTGTTAACGCACCGTGCCCAGCACCTATTTCAATTATATTTTTCTTCTCCAATTTAACTAAATTTATTATTTTTCTTATTATATTTTTATCGATAAGAAAATTCTGCCCAAGAGATTTTTTTGCATAACTCATGTGCCAAATTTATTTATAAAATTTATACATTCTATTAAACTCTTAGGATTAGCTTTATTTTTGAAAATAATTTTTTTTGCCACCCCATGATCTGGAGAAACTCTTAAATATTTCAAACCTAAAGTAATATTTATTGCATCAAATTTAAACATAGTTTTAAATGGTGTTAATACTTGATCGTGATACATTCCAACGATTACATCATATTTTTTAAAATCTTCCATAAATAATGTGTCTGTAACTAGTGGACCTGTTAAATTAATACCCTTCCTTTTTAGTTTTAGAACTGATGGAATAATTATTCTTTTTTCCTCTGAATTCGTGTTCATTTCAGCATTATGTGGATTTAAACCAAGAATTCCAATCCTAGGTATTTTCTTTAAAACTTTTTTGTAAAATTTATGAATTGTAATAATTTTATTTATTATTATTTTAGATTTTAAATTTTTTGAAACATTTTTTATATCAATGTGAGTAGTTATTGGGCTCACTGCAAATCTTTTATTTTTAATTAACATAACCTCTGAATTATTTTTTACATTACACTTTTTTGATAAAACCTCAGTAACTCCAACATTTTTTCTCAAAAGCAGTTTCTTATTTATTGGACAATTGATTAACCCTAAAACATTTTTATTTAGACTTAAATAATGCGCAATATTTAAAGATTTTTTTATGAACTTTGATGAATTTTTAAAGGGAACATTAAAAGGATTTTTGTATTTTAAATTTACATTTAGTACTTTTAAAGATAATTGGTTGTTCTTATCATTTATACTTTTTACTTTATCAATTTTTATAGAAAATTTAAGTTTTTTTGATTGATCTAAAATTAAATTATAGTTTGAAATTAAATAAATTTTTTTTTTCAAAGTTTTGCTAATTTTTTTCCAACTTTTAAATAAAATTTCAGAGTTAATACTGTTTGGATCTCCGCAGACAAGAATAATTTTCTTCATTTGTACTCGATTAAAGAGTTGTTTTTTAATTTTGATAAGTGACTTGTTGAATATAAATTAAATAACTCATTTTTTTTTAGATCAATTAATCTTTTTTTAAATTCTTCAGTATTAATTTCATCAATTTTAGAAATTCTCTTATCTACTAATTTAAAAAATATAAAAGAATTCGAACTTTTAATTGGCGCAGACACTTCTCCTTTTTTTAAATCTTTTAAGACTTTATTCACTTTTGAATTCAAACTATCAGAGTTTATCCATCCTAGATTACCGAAATTTTTAGAGGTAGATGAAATACTAAATTTTTGCGCTGTTTTTTCAAATCCATTTTCGCTTATTTCTTTCATGATAAAATTGATTTCGTCTTGATAGTTTGAGTTTTTATCAAAATTAATTTCAATTTCAGAAATTTTTAACTCTGTAATATCGGAATTATTTTGAATATAATTCAAAACTTCTTTATCAATATCATTTTGATTAACTTTAACTTTTTCTTTATAAATATTAAACATTAATTGCTTCCAAGCTGTTTCAATTTTGATCTCATTTACAAATAATTCAAAATTTATTCCTAGTTTTTGGAACTTTTCTTTAAACTCATTAATATTGTTAGAAGATAAAGATAGAAGCTGATCATTTACATTTATATTTCTTAGATCAAATTTATATTTTTCTAATTCATTTTTCTTTAATTTAAGATCTATCAAGTATCCAAGCGCTCGATTTTTATTTTTATCTATATTAGTCTGATTAATGACTTGATTTGAAAGTATTAGAGAAGTTTTTATTTTATTCTTAATTTCATAAGTTGTGATAATGTTATTATCAATTTTCAAAACAATTTCATTTTTGATAGCATTAAGAGGAAAAAAAATTAAACTTAATATAGTCAAGTTAAAGAAGAAAAAAAAATATTTTCTAGTCATTAGTTGAATGAAGGAGTGTCAACACCACCAAATGGCGTTAATGTAATTTTAAAGAATAAAGAATTTTCGGCCTCAAGTTCAGAGTCACTATAAAACTCTCGTCTATAAACAAGACCAGCTCGCAAACAGTCATTTATATATTCATAACTCAAGTTGTAAAATTCTGAAGAGTTAGTGATTAAATTACGTTTGGTTTCAAACGAGAGCATAGCTTTATCACCATCATTATAAGAGAATTTAGTTTTAAAGTAATCTTTATTTCCAATATGATTTTTCTCCTGAAGGTAATTAAAATCAATATCTAAAGCACCAAAATTCATCTTAGCTCCAAGGTCGTTGTAATTCAATTCTTTATAATTTTGATCTACAGCAAAATTATAATTTAGATTGAATCTTTTAGTAATTTCTAAATTAGTCTCCCCGACAAGATCTGAAACCTTTTCATCTAAACTACTCTCACTAGGCATCTTTTTATTTTCTTTATTGTTTATTATTTGCGCTATAGAAAAATCGAAATTTTTATCATTACTTTTAATTTGGTAATCAATACCGAAAGCTCCAGTTAATCCATTTTCGAAATTATTAATATTATCAAGTCGATCCATGCTAAAAGCTTTTGTGGCATTTAATCTAGATCCTGAGCTTTCTTTTCTCATACTACCAGGCGCGTATCTAGCAAAAAATTTAGGTACAAGAAAATGCTGACTTGTTCCAATATTTTTTTCTAGTTTTATCTGTGATTGGTATCCTAAAGCCCCATATATTTCACTTGTTGGATCATCTTTATACTTACTTACATTTTTAGACTCATAATTTATATTTTTAAAATTACCTAAAAATTTAGATTTTATACCAGATTTATGTAATAAATCTTTTGAAGTCCAGCTTAAGTCATTCACGTTGAAATTAGTTTGTTTATTTGTATCATAATTATGTACTTTTAAATTTGTTTGAAAATTTAAGTTTCCAAAAACCTCACTTGCAAATATATTTTTGTCTAAAGTAATTTCAGGGGCTATGTATTCGTATTTATCATTATAATTTTCTTTTAAAGTTTCAAAAATACTTGCATTTAACCCAAAAAATATATCCTCTTCTTCATGAGAAAAATTTAAAGCACTTTCCAATGTATCTTGATTATAATCAACTAAATTAGACTTCAATTTGTAGAGCTTTAAATATTTATCGTTAGAAACAGATTGTAATGATAAGCTTATAGTATTTTTAGACTCATTTTTACCTTTAAAATTTTTAATAAATTTTGAAAAAAAATGAGATTTAGAACCTTCTGTTTTAGTTGCACTGGTATTACTATATCCTTCTGTAAATCCAAAATCTGCTATAAAATTGGAATTTCGAAAAGCTTGATGATACTCACCGGTAAAAAGAGGATTTTCATTGACAAAAAATTTGTTTGTGAAGGTAAAATTTTTATCTTTATTAACATCAAAAAAATAAGGAATTGAGAATCCATAGCCTAAATTTTTTGAATCTGAAATACTTGGAACTAAGAAACCTGACCTTCTTTTAACAGAGGGATCTGGGTGAGATAATTTTGGTAAATAAAAGATAGGAAGATCAAAAACTTTAACCACAGCATTATCATAATATATTGTTTTTTTTTCACTGTCGTGAAGCATTTTTGAAGCTTGAATAGACCAAGGCGGACATTTATCTTTTTTTCTATAATCACACAAAGTGAAAATACTTTTGGTAAACTCAGAATTTTTTTCACTCATTTTAAATGTATTAGCAAAAACCCTTGGTTTATTTCTTTCATCAATTTTAAAATTTTTATCGTTAATATATGATTTAATATCAGTCCCTAAGATCTCTTTTTTATTTGTGTCAATATAAACTTGTGAAAATTCATATTTATTTTGTCTATTATCAATTACTTCAATATTGCCAATTGATTTAAAAATGTTATTTCCAGTTTGATATTCAAAATTATTCACAAATATTTTGTTTTTATCTTGATCTGTAACAATAGTTTGATTTTTTGAGGAAATTTGTTTTGAAGAATTGTTCAGTTTAATGTCAGTACTTTCAATAAAATAATTTTCAGATGTAGTAATTTTAGTTGGACCAACAGTAATAAAAATTTTTGTTTTTTCGTCATATTTTGCAAAATCTGCTTTAATAATATTGTTTTTTTGATCTTTACCAATTATGTTTTTCTTCAAAATTAAAATTCCCTTTTCCTTGTTGTAATTTGCAGAGTCACTTCTTATAATATATCCATCATTTGTTTTTACTTTAACCTCATTTTCAAATAATGAAGATTTTTGACTCTTATCTAAGGTAATATTTTTAGCCTCGATAATAATATTTTCTGCCATAATATTAGAATTAAATATTAAAAATAAAAAAATGATCTGAATACTATTTTTCATTAATTTGAATTACTCCTATTGCAGTGAAAAATGATAAAGCTATAACTGGTGCCCATACAGATAATATAAGTGGTATCCTATTTGTTTGTCCAAGCGCTAATGAAAGATCTTTAAAATAAAATATAACAACACATACCAGAAGACCTATAATGATATATTTAATATTATCAGACCTTTTAAGGGTATTCATTGTGAGTATGGCCGCTAAACTTGTCATTAAAAACAAGAAAAATGGCATAGATAACATACTATGCAAACTTTGGTTTAAGAAAGGCTTGTTATAGCCATTATTTAGTAATCGCTTATAGTTAATTATTAAATCTATGAAAGACATTGTATCGAAATTTTTAAACAAACTATTTATCTTTTCGAAATTATAAATTGAGACTATTCGATATTCCTCAAAAATCCTCTTTTCTAATACACCTTTAACTGGATTAAAGATTACAACATCTTTTAAAATCCATGTATTACTTTCAATATTCGCTTCTTTTGAAATTATTTTCTCCTCCAAGATTGAATTTTCATTAATATGAAAAATAGTTAAGTCTATCAAATTTTGACCTTCTGGTTTTGCAGCTGTTATTATTCTCTGGCCAGATTTTAAATTTTCTTTGATCCAGAGACCATTCTTATTAAATGTTACTAAATGGTCAATATCTCTAGAATAATCTGATTTTGTTTTTTCGTAGAATTTTGACATCGAAGATGTGATCGGATTCACAAAAAGCAAAATTAAACATCCTATTAAAAAAGATGTAATTGCTAGTACCAGAAAAATTTTTAAATTTGAAAAACCAAAAACTTTTAATGTTAATAAATCACGATTATTTCTTATTCTCATCATAAACCACATGCTTGAAAGGAAAATGATAAATGGTAAAATTTTAACAATCATACTTGGAATAAAAATACTTGTAAGCATAAGAGGAATAAATATACTTACTTCCATATTTTTAAAAAATTCTATTTCTTCAAATAAAGTAAGTATCACTCCAAAACAATAAAATACGAAAACAAAAATTAAAAATGTTTTTAAAAAATTCTTTAAAAGATAATTTAAGAAAATTTTATTCATATTTTTACAGTTTCATTTGAGAATTTGTATATTAAAAAAGTATATAACAAGAACAATAAAGAAAATGGCATCAATACAAAAATATAAAGTATTAAAGAATTTATTCCTGTATATCTCACTGCTAGCTCAGTAAATAATAGAATTATAAAACTATAAGAAAATACACTTAAATTTTGAAAAAAATGTTTTTTTGATTTTATTAAAAGTAAAGAACATATCAATGATAGTACTGGAATGTATAACGGAATGACAATTCGTCTATTCAACGTAGACAGAATTTCTTTTTTGAAATCCTCGTTACAAAAATCAGTTTGATTTAAACTCTCATTAAATAAACATCTCGCTAATGTAATTGTGCCAGTCTCTTGTATTTTGGGTTTCTTTATCGTTGTATTACTTAAAGAGCTTAAATCAATATTTAGCTGTTCAAATCTTATAATTTCATTTTCGAAATTTTCTTTAGTACTGATGATTTGACCATTAAACATCACTAACATCTTTTCATTTGCAATTCCACTTTCAGCTAAAATTGTGGTCGAAGTTATTTTTGATGTATTCGAGGATAAATTTTTTAAATTGTTACCTTTATCATGTAAAAAAATATTCTTTAATTCATTATTGATTTTTTTTTCAACAATAAATGTAAACCCTTTAAAAGAGTCGCTAAATTGTTGTGTTCTTACAGTTGGGACAAAGGAACCAAAACTTTCATTACTAAGAAGTAATCTAGATTTGTTTAAAGCTAATGGAGTGATAAATGTAGTGAATACAAGGTATATTGTTAGTATGACTGTGGACGCAACAAAAAATAAATTTACTAAGTGAATTTTTTTTACACCAGATGTCCACAATATTACAAATTCACTATTTTGTTTGTGTTTTAATATAAAAATTATTAGTGATAATAAAAAAGAAAGCGGAATAAACTTAGGCGCTATACCAAATAAATTTAGTATCGAATATTTAAAGTAAGTTGGAACGTCATATCCACTCTCGACAATAAGATCTAAGAAATTTACAGCTCTAACTGTAAGAGCAATAATAGATAGCCCAAACAAAATTATGAGAAATGTTTTACAAATTTGAATAAGATAGTTAAGATAAATTTTGTTTTGAAGCATAGGCTTATATCGTATATAAATAGTGCATCCATTAAATAAATTCAACTAATGGTTTAACTATGACTAAATATCCATTGAAAACTTGTATATTTGGACTTATATCACTGACACAATAGGTCTTTAATAAAAATTTATGTCTTTAAAAATTCAATATTTAAAAACAAAAAACAAGCCGTCATCTAATATAGTTTTATTTACTGACGATAATTTTAATATCAACAAATTAAAAAGACATCTTTCCAATCACGAGTTTTTATATGTAAATGATTTGCTCAAAGCTAGCGATTTGAAAAAAAATTTATTAGTTTTTGAGTTAAGCTCTAAAAAAAAGATAGTTTTGGTTTCAATAAAAAAAAAATCAAAGTCTTCAGAAATAGAGAGTTTGGGTGCTGAATTTTATGGTCGTATAAACTACGGAAAAAGCAGCGAATATTTTTTAATTTCTGATAGCTTAGAAATTAAAAATGAGAATTTTATAAGTCATTTTCTTCATGGTTTAAAACTAAAATCCTACTCGTTTAAAAAATACAAAACAAAAAAAGAAAATATAAATATTTCTATAAATGTAATTGGAAAAAAAAATATTCCTTCAGCACAGACAAGATTAAAATTTAAAGCTTTAGAAGAAGGAACTTTTTATGCAAGAGATTTAGTTTCTGAACCTGGAAATGTCTTGCATCCTGATGAATACGCTAAGAGAATATATTCTCTTAAAAAAGATGGTTTAAAAATTACCGTTTATGATCAAAGAAAACTAAAAAAACTTGGTATGCACGCTCTACTTGGAGTTGGTCAAGGGAGCATAAGAGGATCATATTTAGTTACAATGGAGTGGAAAGGGGCAAAGAATAATTCTAAACCTTTAGCATTTGTAGGAAAAGGTGTATGTTTTGATACAGGAGGCTACTCGTTAAAACCTGCCCGATTTATGGAAGACATGACTTATGACATGGCTGGCTCAGCCACAGTCGTAGGTTTAATGAAAAATTTAGCATTAAGAAAAGCAAAAATAAATGCAGTTGGTGTTGTTGGATTAGTTGAAAATATGGTCAGCGGAAATGCTCAGAGACCAGGAGATATTGTAAAATCATATAGCGGCAAGACTATAGAAGTTTTAAACACCGATGCAGAAGGACGCCTTGTTTTAGCAGACGCTTTAACATTTACTGAAAAAAAATTTAAACCAAAATTTATTGTAGATTTGGCTACCTTAACCGGCGCAATAATTGTTTGTTTAGGTTCGGAATACGCAGGACTATTTTCTAATGATGATAAATTATCAGATCAAATATTTGATGCAGGAGAAAAAGTAGAGGAGAAAGTGTGGAGGATGCCTTTGCATAAAAATTATGACAAACTAATGAATTCAAAAAATGCTGATGTTCAAAATATAAATTATGTAGGTGGTGCCGGTTCTACTACCGCTGCTCAGTTTTTACAAAGATTTATTTTGAATAAAACACCATGGGCGCATCTTGATATTGCAGGAATGGCTTTTTCAAAATATGGAGGCGCTTTAAACTCAAGTGGAGCGACAGGTTTTGGAGTAAGATTATTGAATAAGTTAGTTGAGGAAAATTATGAATAATGTTGAACAAACTTTATCGATAATTAAACCTGATGCAGTTGAAAGAAATCTTATTGATCAAATAAAATCAATATTTGTTAAAAATGATCTCAGAATAAAAGATAATAAAAAAATTAGTATTTCTAAAGAGGAAGCGGCTGAATTTTACAAAGTTCATCAGTCTAAGCCATTTTATAATGATTTGTGTAATTATCTTTCCTCGGGCCCTATTGTTGTTATGATACTTGAAGGCAAAGATGCAATATCAAAAAATAGGAAAATTATGGGGGCAACTGATCCAAAAGATGCAGACGAAGATACTATAAGAAAATTATATGGCATTTCAATTGATAAAAACTCAGTGCATGGATCTGACTCTTTAGAAAATGCCAAAAAAGAGATTAATTTTTTCTTTAATAATTAGCTCTAAAAATTTTTATAATCGCCTCAGGGTATGCAATATGCTCAAGAACTTGAGTTCTTTTCTTTAAGTCTGATACATTAGAATTTATCGTAATGTAAAAACTTTTTTGAGCAATAATTCTTCCTCCATCAAGTTTTTCATTTACAAAATGCACTGTACAACCAGTCTTAATTTCTTTTTTATCCAAAATTCTTTTAAAAGTATTTAATCCCTTAAATTTCGGTAAAAGAGAAGGGTGAATATTAATTACTTGATTATTAAATGATTTCAAAAATTTTTTTGAAATTACTTTCATATAGCCCGCTAGACATATAATGTTTATTCTATATTTCTTTAAATAATTTAAAACACCGGTTTCAAAAAATCTAAAACTTGTATTAACAATTAGGCAAGGAATAGAGTATTTTTTTGCAAAATTTAACCCTTTTGCTTCAGGATTATTTGAAACAACTAATTTAATAGAAATCGGAAAATTATAATCTCTAGACCTTTTTAAAAGATTTTTTAAGTTTGACCCCTCGCCAGAAATAAAGACACAAGCATTTTTTTTTACCATTTTATAGAGTTTAATAAATTTATTTTTTTTGAACTATTAGTAATTTCACCTATTTCATAAGGCAAATATTTCTTTGGAAAGAATTTGCTTATTTTTTTTACATTTTTTTTTGGAACAATTAAACAGAATCCAACTCCACAATTAAAAGTCTTAAGCATTTCTTTCTCAGAAATATTCTTACTTTTAATCCACTTAAAAATCTCATTTACTTTGATTTTAGATAAATCAATTTTTATTGAAAGCTTATCTGGAACAGATCTAAGTAAATTTTCTATAAGACCACCACCTGTAATATGTGCACATGCATTTATATAATTTTTTTTTACTAGTTTTAAGATTTCTGATGAATAAATTTTTGTAGGTTTTAGTAATTCATTTTTTATTTTATTCGATATTTTATTTTTTTTTAAAATTGTTCTAACCAAGGAATATCCATTTGAATGTATGCCACTAGATGGAATTGCTAAAATTATATCTTGGACATTTACTTTTTTTTTACTTAAAATCTTTCTTTTGGAAACTATACCAACGCTAAAACCGGCTAAATCAAAGTCGTTATTTTTATATATCCCTGGCATTTCAGCTGTTTCGCCACCGATTAAATCACATTTAGATAATTTGCATCCTGTTAAAATGCCTTTCAAAATCTTTTTTGTTTTATTTAATTTTAATTTTCCAATTGCGATATAATCTAAAAAAAATAATGGTTTTGCTCCTTGAACAATTAAATCATTTACACACATAGCCACAAGATCAATTCCAATAGTGTCATATTTTTTATATTTATTTGCTAAATCCAATTTTGTACCAACACCGTCAGTACAAGAGACAATTACTGGATCTTTTATTTTAATATCGCTGATGTCGAATAAAGATCCAAAGGCTCCAATATTGTCTTTATAAATTGAATTTTTCGTTTTTTTGCCAGGTTTTTTAGATAATTTATTAATATGATTAACAAATTTATTAGCTAATGAAATATTAACACCACTTTTTTTGTAACTATTTTGCATTTTTTTCATTAATAAAATGATATTTATTTTTTATGACAAGTTTTAAATATTTAATTTTTATTCTAGTTATTTTTCTCAAAACTGGAAATGTTTTGTCAGAAAGCACATTGTTTAATGTTAATAATATTGAAATTTCTGGCAATCTTTCTGTGAATAATCAATATTTTGTAAATGAAGCAATTAAAAAAGGGTTTAATGAGATGATGAATAAAGTTTTATTAGATAAAGACAAAAATAAACTTAAAAACTTAAAATCAAATGAAATAAAAGATTTGGTCTCTTATTATCAAATTACCGAGACAACCGAAGATCGAATGACTAATAAACTTAAGAAAAAATATAACATTTTTTTTGATAAAGAAAAAGTGCATAATCTATTTTACAATTTTGAGATCTCTTACTCTGATATAGATCAATACGAAATATATTTTTTGCCAATACATAAAAAAAATGATGAACTTTATGTATATAATCAAAATTATTTCTACGAGAAGTGGAACGAGATAAACGATAGTGAGCTTATAGAATTTATCTTACCCATAGAAAAAATTGAAATTCTTCAAAATATTAATTATCATAAAGATAATTTGATTGAGCTTGAATTAAAAAATATCTTTATAGAATATTCTAAAAAAAATTTTGCATTAATAATTATAGAAGAAAATAATTCAGGAAAAAATAAAATTTTTATTAAAACAAATATTATGGGAAAAAGTATAAATAAAAGTTTTTCTTTTAAAAATACAGGAGAAAAAAAGATAAATTTTTATGATGATATTATTATTAAAGCAAAAAGAGAGATTACAAATTTGGTTAAATCACAAAATTTAATCGATATAAGAACTCCTTCTTTTATAAATATAAAATTTTTTGTGGACAAAAAAAATAATTTAGTCGAATTAGATAGAAGAATTAAAAAAATTGATCTTATTGAAAATTTATATTTCTTAGAAATCAATAGAAAATATGTGTTTTTAAAAATAAAGTACCTAGGAAAGATAAATAAAATTATAGACCAATTAAAAGGACAAAATATTTTATTAGAACTTAAAAATGACCAATGGAGTTTAAAAATTATTTGATGAGTCAATTAATTTTCAAATTTCCTTTCAAAACAGAGTATTATAAACAAGATTTTTTTGTTTCTAGTAATAATTTTTCTGCATATAAATTAATTGAAAGTTGGCCTAATTGGCCCAGTAAATGGCTGAATGTTTTTGGGGCATCCGGATCGGGAAAAACTCACTTAGCAAATATTTTAGAAAAAAAAATTAAAAGTGTAAAACTATTATTATCAAAGGATATTGATAATACTGTAATATCTATTTTAGATAATTTCGAATGCATTATAATTGATGACTTTGAAAATGATATCGACCATAAAATACTATACTCATTATTGAATCAATCAAAACAACTAGAAAAATATATATTAATTAATAGTTTAAAGCCACTAAGGGAGTTTCAATTTCAAACTAATGATTTAAAATCAAGAGTTAATAGTTTTTTGCCAATTGGCATTGAATTACCTACAGACAATTTATTAAGAGTAATTATCATGAAGTCTTTCTCGGACAAGCAGGTTAGTCTTGATCCAAAATTATGTGATTACATAATTAAAAACGTTGAGAGATCTTATGAAAAAATGATCAAATTTTTAAAAGATGTTGATGAATTATCATTATCATCTGGAAAATCTATAAATATTAATTTAATAAAAAAAGTAATAAATAAATAATGAATAAATTCAGAACCCATACATGCGCAGAATTAAGTGAGAAAGATATTGGTAAAAATATTTTTTTATCAGGCTGGATACACAGAAAACGAGATCATGGTAATTTATTATTTATTGATTTGAGAGATCATTATGGGGTTACTCAGTGCGTAATTGAAAATAAAGATAAGTGTTTTCCTACAGTAGAAAAAACGCGCCCGGAGTCTGTGGTAAAAATTTCAGGAAAAGTAATTAAAAGATCTGTAGGGACTGAAAATTTAGATTTGAAAACTGGAAAGATCGAAGTAAGTATTAGAGAAATCGAGATACTTTCAGAAGCAAACGAGTTACCCATACCAGTTTTTGGTGAGCAAGAATATCCAGAGGAATTAAGACTCAAGTACAGATTTTTAGATCTAAGACGTTTTGAAATGCACAAAAATATTATTTTAAGATCAAAAGTTATTTCGTTTATAAGAAACGAAATGCTCAAACTTGGGTTTCTTGAATATCAAACACCTATTTTAACCTCTTCAAGTCCTGAGGGTGCGAGGGATTTCCTAGTACCAAGTAGATTAAGTCCAGGTAAATTTTATGCGTTACCCCAAGCACCGCAACAGTTTAAACAATTAATTATGGTTTCTGGATTTGATAAATATTTTCAAATAGCTCCATGTTTTAGAGATGAAGACGCGAGAGCAGATAGAAGTCCAGGAGAATTTTACCAATTAGATTTAGAGATGTCATTTGTGGAGCAAGAGGATGTTTTTCAAGTAGTTGAAAAATTAATGGTTAATGTATTTAAGCAATTTTCTGAAAAAAAGATTATTTCAGAGAAGTTTCCCCGAATACCATTTAAAGAAACAATGAAAAAATATGGGACAGATAAGCCTGACTTAAGAAACCCTCTAATCATTCAAGATATTACACCTTTATTCACTAGAGCTGATGTAAAGTTTGAGATATTTAAAAAATTAGTAAAAAATGGGGCTGTTGTAAGATGCATAGTAACAAAAGATACTAAAGATAAACCAAGAAGTTTTTTTGATAGCATAGACAAATGGGCAAAAGATCAAGGAGCCTCAGGCCTAGCTTATTTCACTTTAGTAAAAGAAAATAAAATTTTAGGTAAAGGACCGGTTGGAAAATTCTTTAGTGAAGATTCTCTTAAGCAACTCATGCAGAACTGTAACGCTAATGTAGGAGATAGTATTTTTTTAGCTTGTGGTAAAGAAAATGAAGTGGAACAAATTTTATCAATAGCAAGAGATAAAATTGCAAAGGACTTAAACTTAATTGATGAAAATAAGTTCGCTTTTTGTTGGATTGTTGATTATCCTATGTTTGAATTAGACAAAATATCGAAAAAAATCGTTTTTAGTCATAACCCATTTTCTATGCCTCAAGGCGAAATTAAAGATTTAAACTTTAATAAACCTTTAGAAATGAAAGCCTATCAATATGACATTGTTTGTAATGGAGTTGAGTTATCGTCGGGAGCTATAAGAAACCATATACCAAGTCTAATGTATAAATTATTTTCAATAGCAGGTTATGATAAAAATCAAGTAGACGAAAAATTTAGTGGAATGATAAATGCTTTAAGCTACGGCGCACCTCCACATGGAGGCATAGCTCCTGGTATAGACAGGATAGTGATGTTGCTAGCCAATCAAAAAAATATTAGAGAAATAACTTTATTTCCAATGAATCAGAATGCCCAAGATTTGATGATGAAGGCTCCATCAAAAGTTGAAGATAAACTACTTAAAGAATTAGGAATCAAAATTGATTTAAAAAAAAATTAATTTTTACTTTTTAAATTTATTCTAACATCGGTTAGATCAACCAGTTTTTCCTCATAATTACTTCTTACAAATCCTTTTGATGTAATATTTTTTACAATTTTTAAAAACTTGTCGTCAGTACTTTCTATATTATTTTTAGATCTTGCTATTGAAGGTGTGTGAGCTAATTCTTCTTTACCGAGATACGAGATTGCTAATTCTCTAAAGACATAATCAAGTATAGATGATGCGCTTAAAATTCTATCATTTCCTACTACATTTCCAGAGGGCTCAAATTTTGTATCTATGAATGCATCTACATATTCCTCTAAGGGTACCCCATACTGCAAACCTAAAGATATAGCAATTGCAAAGTTATTCATCATAGCTTTCACAAGTTCACCTTCTTTGTTTGTATCAATGAATATTTCACCTATTTTTCCGTCATCGTATTCACCTGTATGCAGATATACCTTATGATCTCCTATTTGAGCTTTTTGAATATAACCTTTCCGTCTATCTGGCATTCTAAATCTCAAATTATTTTTATTTTTTAGCCCTGCTAAATTCTCTGTTTTAATTTGCTTACTTTCAGACATCTTATTAGATAAATTATTTGTTATTGGATTATTAATTTTGAAATTTTTATCTTTACTATCTTTCTTATCTCCAATTTTTTTTGTTTTCCTATTGTTTAATTTGACGTCAATAACTTGAACATCTCCATCTGAACGACTATCAATTTTGGATAGTTCTTGATCATTTAGATCGTCCAATTTATGTACAGTTTTAAAAGTACAAGTGTAGTAGGTTTCAACAATAAATTTTTTCATTAATTAATGGAATCTTTATTATTATAGATATATATTATTGAAGTGAGTGTCTATTTTATAATAAATACAATTAAAAATTGTGTGGATTTAAAAATTCAAATATGAAAATTTTTTTTACTTGGTGGAATAAGCAAACTTTTGGAACTTTTATCAAAACTTTTTTTACCGGCAAACTCGTAGGAAAGGATGATTATGGAAACAAGTATTATAAAAATAAAAATGATGAAAGATGGGTAATTTATTCATCTGAAATAGAGGCGACAAAAATAACTGCAGATTGGTATTTATGGATGCACCATACAATAGACAAAATTCCGAATGATAAATTGGAAAAAAAATATCAATGGCAAAAAAAACACTTAGAAAACAAAACTGGCACAGTTGAAAAATATACACCTGTCAAAATAAGCAAAAAAAATGATAAAAAAAGATATAAAACTTGGAAATAATTTTATAGTTTTAATAACTTTAATTTCATTAATATTGTCATCTTTTTCTTTTGCAGAAAACAAAATTGTAACTTCACCTTTGATAAATCTGGAAAAATTAAAACCAAGTTTTGAGGAAACAGAAACTGATAGTGAAAATAATACAAATAATAAGCAAATTAAAAATAAAGATAAAACTAATGATATTCAAATTAAATTTAATGCAGTGTTAATCGCGTTAGATAAAATAACAGCAAAATCTTCTCAAATCTTTGTAAAATTTAATGAACCGAAAAAATTTGGCCCTTTGGAAATAAAAATTCTTAAATGCGGCAAAGTAAATAATAATAATATTTTAGATGATGTAGCTTATATGCAAGTAAAAGATCTATCTAAAAATGAAAATGAAAAAGTCTTTATTTTTAATGGTTGGACGTTTGCCTCTGATCCTAATTTAACTCCTTTTGACCATGCTATTTACGATTTACAACTTGTTAATTGTCAAGTCTAAAAAAATTTTTCTTTAGAAAGCCAATTAGTATCAAAATCTGAGTCAACAAATTTTTTATGATTTAAAATTTTTTTATGCAATTCAATTGTAGTAGTAATCCCCTCAAGAACAAATTCATCCAATGATCTCAGAGTTCTTTGTATTGCTTCAGTTCTATTTCTACCTTTGCAAATAACTTTAGCAATTAAACTATCGTAATAAGGTGTTATTTTACACCCTTGAAATATCGATCCATCTACTCTTGTTCTGAAGCCAGAAGGCTGGTGACATACACTAATGACACCTGGGCTCGGTTGAAAATTTAAAGCTGGATTTTCTGCATTAATTCGGCACTCAATTGAATGACCTCTGGGCTTTATGTCACTTTGTTTAAGAGCAGTTTCACCCGTAAAAGCTATCCATAATTGTTCTTTTACAATATCTATACCAGTTTGAACTTCTGTTACTGGATGTTCTACTTGAACTCTAGTGTTCATTTCCAAAAAATAAAATTTTCCTTTCTCATAAATAAATTCAACTGTACCAGCTCCTTCATAATTAATTTGTTCAACCATTTTTACAGTCTTATTCAAAAGGTCTTCTCTTTGATTATCGGTAAGTACTGGGCTAGGAGTTTCTTCAATTAATTTTTGGTGTCTTCTTTGAACTGAACAATCTCTCTCTCCTAAATGCACTGTTTTATTTTTCCCAGACATTATTTGTACTTCAATATGTCTTGGATTTTTAAAATATTTTTCTATGTACAATTCATCTTTTCCGAAAAATTTTTTAGCTTCTGTTTTTGCTGTGAGAAATAAATTTTCTAATTCATTTTCCTGTTCCACAATTTTCATACCTTTTCCTCCACCCCCACCTGCAGCTTTAATTAAAACCGGGTACCCAATTCTTTTACAAATAGATTTAGCATCTGAAAGGGATTTAACTTCACCCTCAGATCCTTCAATAATTGGAAGACCATATTTTTTTGCTATCCTCTTTGCTTCAATTTTGTCTCCCATTTTTGAAATTATTTCAGCACTTGGTCCAATAAATTTTATACCATGTTTATTAACAATTTCAGAAAATTTTGCGTTTTCTGAAAGAAATCCGTATCCCGGGTGTATTGCCTCTGCTCCTGTCAAATCAACTGCTGACATTATTGAGGGGATATTTAAATAACTATTTTGGGGTTGATGGGAACCAATACAAACACTTTCATCCGCGAGCCTTACATGCATAGAGTCTGCATCCACGTCAGAGTGAACAGCAACAGTGTTAATTCCCCATTCTTTACATGCTCTGATAACTCTTACGGCGATCTCGCCTCTATTAGCTATTAAAACTTTTTTGAACATTTCTTATTTAAGAATTACTAGAGTTTGTCCAAATTCAACTGGCTGTCCGTCTTCAACAAGAATTTTTTTCACTTCGCCATCGCTTGTCGATGGTACATGATTCATAGTTTTCATTGCCTCAACTATCATTACTGTTTGACCTTTTTTAATTTTATTACCGACTTCTATAAATTTTTTTGCTCCAGGTTCAGGCGCTAAATATGCAGTACCAATTATAGGTGATTTAATCCTTGTTCCTTCGCTATCCTCTGAGTTTTTTAAAACTGATTTATTAGGTGAGACTACTGCTCCAGTTTTAAAACTTTCAACTGCTTTCGAAGCTTTAGAAACTTTTATTTTAGTTTGTCCATCTTGATATTCTAATTCAGTAAGATTAAAATCTTTTAAATGATCTACCAATTCTTTGATTAACTTTTTATCTATTTTCATTTTTTAAAAAATTTTTCATCGCTTCTAATGCCATTATATAACCATTAGCACCAAATCCACAAATTACGCCTCTAGCAATTTTGCTAATAAGAGATTTATGTCTGAAATCTTCTCTATTATAAATATTACTAATATGCAATTCAATAATTGGAAATTTAATAATTTTTAAAGCATCATGAATGGCTACAGATGTATGTGTATAACCACCAGCATTAATAATTAATCCATTTTGTACATTTCTTGAGTTTTGTATTTTTTCCACAATTTCACCCTCAATATTTGATTGATAAAAGGAAATGTCAAAATTATTTTTATTCCCAAATTCCTTACAATTTTTTTCAATGTCACTAAGCGTTAAATTCCCATATTGTTTTATTTCTCTTTCGCCTAAAAGGTTGAGATTTGGACCATTAAGAATTATAATTTTTTTCATTAATTTTTATTATTAGAATTGATTAGCTCAATTATGGCAAAAATACAATTAAATGGAAAGAAAATCGCTATAAAATCAAAATCTACTATAATGGATTTATTGGTTAAATATAATTTAGATAATAAGAAAATAGCAATCGAGCACAATGGCACTATTATCCCAAAATTGAAGTATAAGAAAAAGTATTTAAAAAATAATGACCGATTAGAAATAGTTCATTTTATCGGAGGTGGCTAAATTGAAAAATGATGTTTTAAAAATTTCTAGCACCAAATTAAAATCTAGATTAATTGTAGGTACTGGAAAATATAAAAGTTTTAAAGAAACTGCTAAAGCTGTAGAAGCCTCTGGCGCAGATATGATTACTGTAGCGGTAAGACGCGTGAACATAATAGATAAAAGAAAGCCAATGCTTACAGATTACTTAAATCAAAAAAAAATCAAATTGTTACCTAATACTGCTGGATGTTACACCTCTGATGAAGCTTTAAGGACTTTAAGATTAGCTCGTGAAATGGGTGGATGGAAATTAGTAAAACTAGAAGTTTTAGGAGATAAAAAAACCCTTTATCCAAATATGGCAGAAACTATTCTTTCAACAAAAATCTTAGTCAAAGAGGGTTTTAAAGTAATGGTCTACTGTACAGACGATCCATTATTGGCAACGAAACTTGAAGACAGTGGGGCCTCGGCTATAATGCCATTAGCTTCTCCTATTGGCTCTGGTCTTGGGTTTCAAAACACAGAAAATATCTCCTTAATTATTAAACAATCAAAAGTACCTGTTATAGTTGACGCAGGAATAGGGACTGCCTCCGACGCTACAATTGCTATGGAGTTAGGTTGCGACGGAGTATTAATAAACAGTGCAATTGCTAATTCAAAAAAGCCTGTACTAATGGCTAAAGCTTTCAAGGATGCAGTTATTTCAGGAAGAAATGCTTTTTTAGCTGGGAGAATGAAAAAAAATATTTTTGCTTCATCAAGTTCACCTACAAAAGGTTTAATTTAATTTTTTTTTTCTTCTCACCCATAAAGTCCTTAAAGTTTTTTTAATTTTTGTTTTTTTTGAAGTAGCTTTAGCTTTCTTCGTTTGTTTTATTTCTTTAATCTTATTTTTTTTCTCTTTTACTTTTAACTTAATCCCATTAAAATTTTCAACTGTATTTATCAATTTTTTAGATTTATTCAATAATTCAATTTTGTATTCTGGAATAATAAATCTTTCATCTGATAATATTTCGATTTTGAGCGGGTACTTTTTTTGAAAAAGTTTTAATTCTTCAAGAAGGTTATTTTCTATAAAAAGCTTAACTTTTTCAGGAACGTACGTTTTTAAAACTTTAACTTTTTCAGAAAAAGCTAAAAATTGTATTTTTTTACATATTTTTTGAGCAAATGATCCCAGTGATAATTGTGTTTCCCATTTAATTGACCCCTCCCGAAGTCTCTGTCTTGTCATTTCTAAAAGGCCGAAATTACTAATTTTACCAATTTGAATTCTAGCTCTATCTTTTCTGATGCTCTCTCTCATTTTTCTTTCAACAATACGTCTATTGTAAAAATTAATCATATCGATAAAATCGATAACAATTAATCCTGATAAATCCCTTAATTTTATTTGATGGGCAATCTCTTCTGCAGCTTCTAAATTTGTATTTAGTGCAGTTTTTTCAATATTAATTTGTTTAGTTGACTGTCCAGAATTAATATCAATTGAGACTAAAGCTTCTGTGGGATTAATAACCAAATATCCACCCGATTTTAATTTTACTGTAGGCTCAAAAATATTGTTTAACTCTTTTTCAATCTTTGCGTCATGAAATAACGGTATTTTTCCTCGATATTTTTTTATATTTTTTACATATTTTGGCATCAAATCTTTCATAAATTTTTTTGCTTTCTGGTAAGCTTCATTTCCCTCAATATAAATATTTTTTGTTTCGTTATCATAAATATCTCTCAAGGTTCTCTTAATTATATCTCCCTCTTCATAGACTAAAGAAGGCGCGTTAGACTCAAGAGCTTTTTCAGTAATTGTGTCCCAGGTTTTAAGTATACTTTGAAAATCTTTTTCAATTTCATTTTTTGTTTTATTTGCACCTGCAGTCCTAACAATAACTCCCATACTTTTTGGTATATTAATATCATTTAGAATATCTCTTATTTTTTGTCTGTCGGAAGAATTAAATATTTTCCTTGATATTCCTCCACCTTTTGGCGTGTTGGGCATTAATACCATGTATTTTCCTGCTAATGAGATAAAAGTTGTAAGTGCTGCACCTTTTTGACCTCTTTCTTCTTTTATTACTTGTACAAGAATTACCTGCCCAGGTTTTATGACTTCTTGAATTCTATATCTTTTAATTCCAAAAGAAGACTTTACTTCCTCCCTAAATTTTCTTTTTTGCTCAGTTTCTTTATGATTTGAATTATCATTAATTTTTATATTTTCTTCTGATTGAACAATTGTTTCCTCAGCCTCAGTTTTTTGATCAATGTGCTCTATTGAATTATTAATTTCAGTATTTTCTTCAGAAGTGTCTACAGTTTTATTCTTTAAATCTTCTCTGATCTTTTCCTCGGCAATTCTTATTCTTTCTTTGTCTTCAGAAGGTAGTTGATAGTAATCAGATTGAATATCATTAAATGCTAGAAAACCGTGTCTTTCTCTACCAAAGTTTACGAAAGCAGCTTGAAGTGAAGGTTCGACTCTACTGATAGTACCTAAATATATGTTATTTTTAAAATTTAAATTATCTTTATCTTCAAATTCATATTCTTCAATTGAATTTTCTGATTTAAGTACAATTCGTGTTTCATTAGGATGCGATGCATCAATGTATAAATTTTTTTCCATTTAAGTTGAATTCCTTTTAATTTTTTGAAATCTGTGAATTTAAAATTTGTCATAGCGCTATTTTATACAATTTTTCAGATAAATACAGTCAATTAAATTCTTAATGCCTAAAGAAAGTCAAATTTATTAATAAAATAGGGTGATGTTTAAATTTATTAACTTTTCAGCAAAGTTTCTTATATTATTTACCATAATTCTACTTATTTTTAGTTTATCTACTTTTTGGTATTTTTCTATAGGACTTCCTGACTATAAAAAATTATCAAATTATCAACCACCGATCTCTAGTAGGGTTTACTCACAGGACGGAAAATTAATTGCTGAGTACGCTTTACAGAAGAGATTATTTGTTCCTTATGAGTCCATACCTGAGAAAGTTATCAATTCCTTTTTATCAGCAGAAGATAAAAATTTCTTTAATCACCCAGGTATAGATGCAAAAGGTATTTTAAGAGCGATCTTCAAAAATCTTAAAAATATTTCGCAGAATAAAAGATTAGAAGGTGCATCTACAATTACACAACAAGTAGCAAAAAACTTTCTCTTGACAAATGAAGTTTCAATGAAAAGAAAAATAAAAGAGGCCATACTAGCTTTTAGAATTGAAAGAGCTTATTCGAAAGAAAGAATTTTAGAATTATATTTGAATCAAATTTATTTAGGGCAAGGAACTTACGGAATAGCAGCCGCAAGTTTAGAATATTTTGATAAATCCATCAAAGAACTAAGCTATCCAGATGCGGCGCTTCTTGCAGCTTTGCCAAAAGCACCAAGTAAATATAATCCTTATAAGTATCCCAAGGTTGGAAAATTTAGAAGAGATTTAGTTTTAAATAATCTAAAAGAAAATAATTTTATTTCAAAAAAAGATTTTGAGTTATTTAAAAGCTCAAATTTGAACTTAAAAAAAAGAAAAATTGAAATTGTGAATGAGGCTAACTCTTACACTGAGGAGGTGAGAAGATCGGTGAATGAAAATTATGGTTTCGAAAAACTATATTCTCAAGGCTTAAGCATTAAAACACCTTTAAATATAAATTACCAAATTCAAGCTTTAAAATCTTTAAGAAAAGGAATTGAAGATTATGATAAAAGAAGAGGTTGGAGAGGAGTAGTCACAAATAAATTAAATGATAAAAATTGGAAAAAAAAAATTGAAAAATATAAATTAGATCCTACCTTATCTTGGCACTTTGCCGAAATTATTAGCACAGACAATGTAAAAGTAAATTTCAAAACTTTAAAACAAGATGTAAAAAATACCCTATCCGGCGAAATATTTTATGATGATTTAAAATGGATTATTCCCAAAAAAAAAACAATTACTGATAAACTTAAAGTCGGTGATATCATTTTTGTAAAAAAAGATAGCAATACATGGAAATTAAAACAATACCCGAAAGTCAATGGAGGCATAGTCGCAATAGATCCATATACTGGGGATGTAAAAGCTTTAGTTGGAGGATTTAATTTTAAATCAAGTGAATTTAATAGAGTAACACAAGCAAAGAGGCAGCCTGGTTCCGCTTTTAAACCAATTGTATATGCTGCTGCTTTAGAAAATGGATTTGCTCCTAACTCTATAATTTTAGATGCTCCTTTTGTAGAAAGTCAAGGTGTGGGATTAAAAAATTGGAAACCTGAAAATTATGGAAAAAAATTTTATGGACCAACCACCTTGAGAAAAGGAATTGAGCACTCAAGAAATTTAATGACGGTGAGAATAGCCAAAATATTAGGCTTAAATAAAATTTTTGATTTATCTAAAAAATTAAATGTTTATGAGGAAATACCTGAATTATTGTCTGTCTCTTTAGGCGCGGCTGAAACAAGCTTGATCAATCTAACTTCTGCATATGCACCTTTTGTTAATGGCGGAATTAAAATTGAACCAAAGCTTATTTCAAGAATTCAAGATAGAAGAGGAAAGACAATCTTTAAGGTAAAAAACAGAGAGTGTTTAGGTTGTGATAAATTTATAAATGGATCTGAAGAATACCCTGTTATTAAGAATATGAACGATAGAGTTATGAGTGAGGAAACTGCATACCAAATGGTCACAATTTTGAATGGTGCTGTAAAAAGAGGTACAGCAAAAAAATTAAAATCACTCAAAGTACCGATAGCCGGCAAAACTGGTACAACCAATGATAATTATGATGCATGGTTTATAGGATTCACATCGAATTTAGTTGTTGGAGTTTATATTGGATTTGATAATCCTAAAACTTTAGGTAAATTTGAAACAGGATCTAAGGTAGCATTGCCTGTATTTAAAAATTTTATTGAAAACTCATTATTTAAAGAGGATTTTGATGAATTTAAAATACCTGAAAATATTTATCTAACTTCACTTAACTATGACACAGGCCAGAAATCGTTACCAAAAGACAAGAACATTATTGTCGAGGCTTTAAAATTAAAAGATATTAACAATATAAATAATAACGACTTAATATCAATTAACGATCGTGATACACTAATAAAATTTAGACAGTTTTACTAATGGAAAATATTGAAAATAAATTACTAAAAATAGAAAGCACTCTTAATAACATAAGGGGGTATCTTTGATAAAAACCAAGTTAAAGATAAACTTGAAGAAATAGAAAAGACACTACAACAAGAAAATTTCTGGAAAAATAAAGACATCGCAAAAAAGACAGTTAAACAAAAAAAAATTTTTGAAGATATTCTTTCATCTTATAGAAGTTATTTTTTAGAAACATCTAATATTAAAGATTTATTTAAACTAGCTTTAGAGGAAAAAAACGAGGAAATTATTCAAGATTGCAATGATAAAATTGACGAAATTCAGAGTAATCTTAAAAAAATCGAAATCAGTTGTTTTTTGTCGGGTGAGAACGACGAATTGAATATATTTTTAGAAATACATGCAGGAGCAGGAGGCACCGAAAGTCAGGACTGGGCTGATATGCTTAGGCGGATGTACATGAAATGGTTTGATAAAAAAGGTTTTAAATATCAGATAATTAGCGAACATAAAGGAGAAGAAGCTGGCATTAAATCTTCAACCATTAAGGTTGAAGGAAGTTACTTGTATGGTTTAATGAGAGCAGAGTCCGGTGTGCATAGGTTAGTCAGAATATCTCCATTTGACAGTGGAGCTCGAAGACATACAAGTTTTGCAAGTGTATGGGTCTACCCTTTAATAGAGGACGACATTAATATTCAAATTGATGAAAAAGATTTGAGAATAGATACTTACAGATCTAGTGGCGCAGGAGGACAACATGTAAACACAACTGATAGTGCTGTTAGAATAACGCATTTGCCGACAAAAATAGTAGTTCAGTGTCAAAATGAGAGATCTCAACACAAGAATAAAGAAACCTGTTTTAAGATGTTAAGAGCGAGATTATATGAAAATGAAATGCAAAAAAGAGAGGAAGAAAATCAAAAAGAATTAAATGCCAAAACAGATATTGGATGGGGTCACCAAATTAGGTCTTACGTATTGCAACCATATCAACTAGTAAAAGACTTGAGGAATAAAATAGAAAGTACAAATCCATCAAGCGTATTGGATGGAAATATAGATCAATTCATTGAGGAAGGAATAAAAAATAAATAATGAATAAAACAATATCTGTAGTTTTGTCATTCATTTTCTTTTTTTTTATTTCATCAATAATTATTTTATCAACTACAGGAATTAAAACAAAAAAATTTAACAACTTTATCTCACAAAAGATAAAAGAAAATAATAAAAAAATTGAACTAGATTTAGAGGCAATTCAGTTTAAGCTTGATATTCAAGAGGCAAGTTTATTTCTAGAGACAGATAGTCCAAAAATTTACTACAGAGGCATTTTAATTCCCTCAAATAAATTAAAAGTTTATTTAGATTTTTTATCAATTATTAAATCTGAAGTAAAAATAAAAAAGGTAATTTTAAATTTGAATCAATTCACCGTCAAACAATTAAAAACTCTATCAAAATCTTTTAAGCCTTCAAATTTCCAAAGTTTTGTAAAAAATAAGCTTATTGATGGAAAAATAAATTCAGAAATTGAATTTTTTTTAGATAAAAATAATACATTAAATAATTTTATCACCAGAGGGCAAGTAACAGATTTAAGAATAGGAATCTCTAAAGATTTGGAGTTAAAAGAATCCTCATTTTCATTTTTTGCAGATCGAACAGATATATTATTAAAAAATTTTTTTGGAAAATCAGAATTTTTTACAATTAAGGAGGGTGATTTAAAAGTTGATCTCTCTTCAGAAATAAAAATAGAATCAAATTTTAGATCTGACATAATAATTAATGAAGAAATCAAAAAACTTCAAAAACTCTTACCTCGTTTTGATTACATAAATAGTTTTTCAAATGTACGGGCTAATATTAACAATAGTTTAATATTAAATTTTGACAAAACATATAAACTTAAAAACTTTGATTATAAAAATAATGGAAAAATAAAAAATGCAAATTTTGATCTTAAAGTTTTAAATAATGATTATTTGGTTGGTAGAAACCTTAAAAA
>CACCVU010000002.1 GCA_902549495.1 uncultured Pelagibacteraceae bacterium | reverse complement strand
TTATCAAAGCGATACCAATTCCTGCAAATAAAGCTCTTATAAAAAAATCATCAAACATGATTATTGCTTTCGGTTTATTGTTCCATCTTGCGAATGAGTATGATCGTGTTTATGCTCATATAGAGTAAGGACCTTTGATGCACGGTCTCCAAATAATTCTTTATACTTTTCGTCTTGAGCAACAATGTGTGGTTTACCAGAACAACACACGTGTCCATTTAGACAAATTACATGATCAGTAGCTGACATTACCATATGTAAATCGTGGGAAATTAAAAGTATTCCACAACTGAGATCTTCTGAAATTTTCTTGATCAATTCATAAATAGCTACTTCTCCTTTAAAGTCTACGCCCTGAACAGGTTCATCTAAAACTAAAAGCTCAGGTTTCTTTGCAATAGCTCTTGCAATTAAAACTCTTTGAAACTCGCCACCTGAGAGGTTACTTAAACTCTTCTGCTTTAAATGTTCAACGCCCGTTAAATTTAGGGCATCACTAATTTGCTCGTTGTTTAAATCTTTAGTCAAAAACATGAAATCAATTACTCTTATTGGTAAAGTCCAATCGATTGATATTTTTTGAGGTACATAACCGATCTTATTAGTAAATTTTTTTACATCACCCATTATATTTTTGTGAATTCCTAAAGCTATTTTTGCTGTTGTAGATTTTCCTGATCCGTTTGGACCAATTAAAGTGACGATCTCACCTTCTCGGACTTCAAAAGAAACTCCCTCTACTAGTATTTTAGAGTTTATAGAAAGACCAGCTTTTTCAACTTGGAGAAGAGTCTTTTTATTTTCATTTTTCATAAATTAAACCTTGACGGTTAAAGTGTTATATTATAACAAATGTTACATTATAACAATCTTATGTTAAACAAAATTTCAAAGCTTACAATAACTATCTTTTTAATCTTTGGGCTTAAGTCTTCTGTGAACGCGGATGTAAATGTGGTTACATCGATAAAACCTATTCATTCTTTAGCTAGTTACGTAATGGATGGTGTAGGTAAACCTGATGTAATTGTTGACGGCTATAATTCACCACATGGATTTAGCCTTAAACCTTCACATGCAAAAATGATTGAAAAAGCTGACTTGATTATTTGGGTTGGTGAAGATTTAGAGGCATTCCTAGAAAAACCATTAAATACAATTGCTAAAAAGGCTGTTAATCTAGAAATAATGGACTTAAGTGGAGTTAAAAAACTTAAGTTTAGAGAAAAAAATATATTTGAAGGTCATGATGATCATGGACACGGTCATAAAGAGAAAAAACATGATGATCACGGACACGGTCATAAAGAAAAGAAACACGATGATCATGGTCATAAAAAAGCTAAACATGATGATCACGGGCATGAGGGACATGCTCACGGTGAACACGATCCACATGTTTGGTTAGATCCAATGAATGCTAAAGTAATTGTTAAAGAAATCGAAAAACAATTAGTTAAATTAGATCCAGATAACAGCTCTAAATATAAAGCTAATTCTAAAAAAGCTCAGTCTGAATTAGATAATTTGACAAAAAATATTAAAAGAGATCTAAAAGGAAATCTTAGATTTGTAGTTTTCCATGATGCTTACCAATATTTTGAAAATAGATTTGGTATTAAGGTTCTTGGAGCTTTAACAGTAAATCCAGATGTTTTGCCTGGAGCTGAGCAATTATCTGAAATTAGGGAAGTAATTGAACATGAGAAAGTTAATTGCCTTTTTTCAGAACCTCAATTCAATCCAGCAATTATAAAATCAATAGCGAAAGACACTAAAATTAAAACTGCTGTTTTAGATCCTCTTGGTGCGACTTTAGATAAAGGCAAAGGCATGTACTCTGAACTTTTACAGAGTATGTACGCTTCATTTAAAGGATGTTAGGAAATTTATCTTTCAATAACTAAAGTATCTTTAGAGCCACCGCCTTGAGAACTGTTAACGATTGTGCTTCCTCTTTTAAGAGCCACCCTAGTAAGTCCACCAGTTGTAACCCAAGATTTTTTACCAGTTAATACAAATGGTCTTAAATCTAAATGTCTAGGCTCAATTCCCTCTTCAGAAATTGTGGGATTAGTAGATAAAATTTCTAATGGTTGAGCAATATAATCGCTTGGCTTAGATTTAATTTTATCAATCATTTTTTCTCTTTCTTCCTTTGAAGCTTTAGGACCAATCAATATTCCATTACCACCCGATCCATTTGTAGGTTTTACAACTAGTTTAGAAATATTTTCAATAACATGATCTTTATGAATTTTTTTTCTGCACAAAAAAGTTTGGACTTGTTTTAGTTTTGGTTCCTCGTCTAAATAAAATTTAATCATTTTATCAACATAAGAATAAATTGCTTTATCATCTGCTATCCCTGTTCCAGGTGCGTTTACAATACCAACATTGCCTTTACGCCAACATTTAAATAAACCAGGCACTCCCAATAAAGAATGTTTATAAAAAACTTTTGGATCTAAGAAGTTATCGTCAATTCTTCTATATATACAATCAACTTTCATTGGACCTGTTACAGTTTTCATATAAACAAAGTCTTTTTCAACAAATAAATCTTTTCCCTCAACAAGAGCAATACCCATTTGTTCAGCTAAAAATCTATGTTCGAAATAAGCTGAGTTATACCGTCCCGGAGTTAACACACACATATGTGGGTTTCTTGTTTTTCGAGGAACACATTCAAGCATGCAGTGATATAATTTATTTGGATATTGATGAACTGAGGAAACTTTATATTTAGTGAATAATTCAGGAAAAACATCTCTCATCACCATCCGATTTTCAAGCATATAAGAAACTCCTGAAGGAACTCTTAAATTATCTTCAAGAACCATGAACTCACCATTGATATTTCTAATTAAATCAATTCCTGAGATATTCGACCAAGCTTTGTATTTAGGGGAGAAGCCGTAACACTCTCTTAAGTAAAACGGTGAATTAAAAACTAATTCTTCAGGTATAATATTATCTTTAAAAATTTTTCTATCGTTATAAACATCATCTATAAAAAGATTTAGAGCTTTAACTCTTTGTAATAATCCTTTTGAAACTTTAGACCAATCTTTTTTTAGAATAATTCTTGGAATGATATCTAGAGGCCATTTTTTTTCCTGAAGTTTTTTTCCTGATGAATAAACTCGAAAATTTATTCCTCTGGCATTAATTGTGCTCGCGCAATTCTTTTCAATTTCATTTAACTTCTTAATCCCGTGCCTCTCTAAAATATGAGATATAATTACAGCTTGTTTACGCAACTTGTGATCAGAGTTAAGGTACTCGTCATAAGTTTTTTTAGAGTCATATTTTTTCCACAAATTAACCATGTTACAATTCTTTATAGTTTAATGCCTTTATCAAATGCACAAATTCGATAATAGCTATGATAATTAAGAATTGAATAATTACTGTTTTTTAAATAAGAATTCACCATGACATATTGTATAGGCATTAAGACAAATGATGGTGTTGTTTTAGCTTCTGACTCCAGAACAAACGCCGGTTTAGATAATGTAAACATATACTCTAAAATGCTTACTTACGATGTAGGAGATAGAACTGTTGTAATTGTTACTTCAGGAAACTTGGCAACATCTCAGGCGGTCTTCAAGTCTATTGAGAAGGATATAAAAGATAATTCCTCTTTAAATTTAAATAAATGTAAAGATTTTGAGCAAATAGCATCATATGTTGGAAAACTTACAATTAAACATTCATCTCCGGACGGAGTGAACACTGATAGCCTTGTTCTAGGAGCTACATTCATTATTGGAGGGCAAATAAGAGGTCAAGATTTAGAATTGTACTTAGTTTATCCTCAAGGAAATTATATTAGACCAGCAGATAGTAAGCCTTATTTAGTAATTGGTGAAGTAAAGTACGGAAAACCTATACTCGATAGAGTTATAACACCCAATGTATCGATAGGTGATGCATCTAGATGTGCATTAATATCTATGGACTCAACACTTAAAAGTGATTTAACAGTTGGTCCACCAATTGATATTGCTGTCTATAAAAAAGACCAAAAAAAATTATCTTACCTTAAATGTTTAAATACATCTGATGAAGATTACAAAAAAATTTGCAACCAATGGTCTAATAAAGTTCTCCAGGTATTTGATACCTTCCCAAAATTTGATTGGGAAAAATAATTATAAAGCAAAAACCTTGCACCATGCATCTTTAAAAGATTTTAAATAAGTAAATTTTACCGATTGATAATTTCAAAAATTTTTTTCACATATAAAGCGTGAGAAGCTTCGTTTAAGTGCGAAGCTGGGTCGTTTAACTCATATATATTGTCGATTTGAAATTGATTTTTTTGGATTATGTCATTGAAATTAATATGTACAATTTTAGAGTGAAAATCGAGTTCATTAATAATTTCTGAAATGTTTACTTTATATTCTTCATTCAAATGTTTTTCATGTGGGAAGGTCACCACGAAAATTTTCTTTAAGTATTTTTTTGAATTTAAAAAATCAAAATATTCCTGAGTTCTTTTTTTAAAATAATTTTTATCTGTTTCACTCAAATTATAAAGATATTTTTGTATTTCTTGAAATCTACACTGATAACTTTTGCTATCCTTAAAGCCAAGTTTTTTGATATAAAAAATTCTTGTTTTTATCTCATTAAAAGTTTTTAAAAAATAATAGTTTGTTATATGAAAATTAATGAACCTTTTATTCTCTAATAAAATTCTTGAAAACGTATAATATTTTGAAGTATCCATTACTGCACCCGTATTAAACTCTCTTTTAATATGGCTTACTGTTCCATTTTCTTTTTCAACAATATTGTGTTTATATCTGCACAACTCGTCACCAATATCTGTTTGGTCTATAATAGAAATTAAGTAATCAGGCTTAAAACCATATTTCTCTTCTAAAATTTTAAATTGTATTTTCATAGGACTTGGAGAATAAGATGATGTACCGCTGTTTATTAAACCTATTCCTCTTTTTTCAACTATATTTTGCAGACTCTTATTTATAAAATCTTTAAAAACTATATACTCAGCCCAGGAGTCACCTTGGATTAAGTAATTATCTTTATTCTTGTCAAATTTAGAGAAAACAGTAAACAAATAGTCTTCTTTTTTCCAAAACATCTCTCTTTTATGGTGTGGCCAATTATGGCCTCTTAAATGATGAACTTTATTGGAGAGCTGTATATGAAAGTTTAAATTTTCAAGATTAGTAAAATTATTTTTATCTTTATATTTTTGTACTACAGAAACCCAAGTAAACACCAAAAAATAAATTAATATTGTTGCGAAAATTAATGAAAAAAAAATTAATGCAACATTTTTTTTCATTTACAAAAAGTGTAAAGTATTTTTTAAGCGAAAACCTCGCCCCATGTACCTTTTGTTGAAGCTTTAGAATATTCTGTAGCTCTACCTTCAAAAAAGTTCATATGCTCTACTCCGTTAAGCATTGTATCTAACCATGTTAATGGATTTTTCTTAACGTCGTAGATAGGATTTAAACCTAATTGCTCTAATCTTCTGTTACCAATAAATCTAATGTATTGTTTAACTTCATCTGCAGTTAAACCTTGCATTGGTCCCATTTGAAAGGCAAGATCAATAAATGCATCTTCATGATGAACAATTGTTTTACATGCTTCATAGATTTCATTTTTCAATTTGTCATTCCAAATTTGAGGTTCTTCTTTAACAAAATCTCTGAAAAGTCTAATCATTGAATTACAATGCAAAGTTTCATCTCTGACTGACCAAGTAACTATTTGGCCCATGCCTTTCATTTTATTAAATCTAGGGAAGTTTAATAAAATTGCGAAACTTGCAAACAATTGTAAACCTTCTGTGAAAGCAGAAAATACAGCCATCGTCATTGCTATGTTATGTTTTGATTTAACATCAAAACCTTGCATATAGTCGTACTTATCTTTCATTTCTTTATACTGTAAGAAAGCTGAGTACTCTGTCTCTGGCATTCCGATAGTATCTAATAGATGTGAGTAAGCAGCAATGTGAACAGTTTCCATTGCAGCAAATGCTGTCATCATCATCAAAACTTCTGTGGGTTTAAAAACTGTTGTGTAGTGTCTTAAGTAACAGTTATTTACTTCAACATCTGCCTGAGTAAAGAATCTAAATATGTGAGTTAAAAGATTTTTTTCTTCAACCGATAAATTTTTTTGCCAGTCTCTAACATCATCTCCTAGTGGCACCTCTTCTGGTAGCCAATGGATTCTTTGTTGAGTTAACCAGGCGTCATAACACCATGGATATCTAAAGGGTTTGTATACTGGGTTCTCCACTAATAAGCCCATTTTATTAGGCTGAATTATTGTTGGTTTAGTTTTTTCTGCTACTGACATGATAAACACTCCTCATAGTTATTGTTTTCATTATTTGATTCTTGTTTTCCAGAGTAAACATTTTTTGTCACATCTGTTGAAGATCCGTTGTTTACATTTTCCGCTCTCTGGATTGATTTGGATCTACAGTAATAAAGGCTTTTCAAACCTTTTTTCCATGCTTGAAAATGAATATCGTGAAGTGCTTTCTTATGTATATCTGCTGGAACAAAAATATTTACTGACTGCGCTTGTGATATGTGTGGTGTTCTATCTGCGCCAAGTTCGACGATCCATCTTTGATCTATTTCAAAAGCAGTTTTAAATGTATCTTTTTCATTCGCTGTTAAAAAATTCAAATGTGATACAGACCCTTGATTGGTTGTTATTGTTGACCAAACTTCGTCTGTATCTTTATTATATTTTTGAAGTATCTTCTTTAAGTATTTATTTCTAACATTAAATGAACCTGAAAGTGTTTTATGAGTGTAGCTGTTAGCAGCAATAGGTTCAATTCCCGGAGAAGATCCTCCACAAATAATTGATATAGAGGCTGTAGGAGCTATAGCTGTTTTGTTAGAAAATCTCTCTTTCATTCCAAATTCAGCTGCATCTGGACATGATCCTCTTTCATCAGCTAAAGTCTTTGATGCTTCATCAACTTTCTCTTGAATATTTTGGAATATTTTTTTATTCCAAACTTTACTCATTACTGATCCAAAAGGAATATTTTTTTGTTGGAAGTACGAATGTAATCCCATAACTCCAAGACCAACACTCCTCTCTCGCATTGCTGAATATTTTGCGTGAGCAAATTCATCAGGTGCCCTGTTAATAAAATCGCTCATAACATTATCTAAAAATCTCATTACATCTTCTACAAATTGAGGATCGTCTTTCCACTGATCGTAAGTATCTAAGTTTAATGAAGATAAACAACAAACAGCTGTTCTTTGATTTCCTTCGTTATCTATACCAGTTGGTAAAGTAATTTCACTACAAAGGTTTGAAGTTTTAACCTTTAAGCCTGCAAGCTTATGATGTTGTGGAATTTGTCTGTTAACTGTATCAATGTAAACGATGTAAGGTTCACCCGTTTCAATTCTTGCAGTCAATAATCTTATCCATAAATTTCTTGCTGGTATAGTTTGTTGAACAGATCCATCGTAAGGACTTCTTAATGCCCATTGACCACCTGTTTCTACTGCTCTCATAAACTCATCCGTTACTAAAACACCATGATGTAAATTAAGAGATCTTCTATTTACGTCTCCACCAGTTGGTCTTCTCATTTCAATAAACTCTTCAATTTCAGGATGATCAATTTGTAAATAACAAGCAGCTGAACCTCTTCTTAAAGAACCTTGGCTGATTGCTAAAGTTAAAGAGTCCATCACTTTAATGAAAGGAATAATTCCAGAAGTTTTTCCAACTTTTCCAATTTTTTCTCCGATTGATCTTAGATTACCCCAATAACTTCCGATACCACCGCCTCTAGCTGCAAGCCAAACATTTTCTTCCCAAAGATTTGTTATTCCCTCTAAGCTATCGCTAGCCTCATTTAAAAAACATGAAATTGGCAATCCTCTTTCTGTACCACCGTTAGATAAAACAGGTGTAGCAGGCATGAACCATAAATTGCTTATGTAATTGTAAATTCTTTGTGCGTGTAAATTATCATCAGCGTAAACACTTGCAACTCTAGCAAATAAATCTTGAAAACTTTCGCTCTGACCTAAATACCTGTCTGTTAATGTAGCTTTTCCAAAATCAGTTAAATTTTCATCTCTCGATCTATCAATCTTGATAGTGATGCCCTTTTCGTTTTGAAATAATTCGGTCTCTCCGGATAAAGAAAATAAATCAGGCTTTTTAGGACCGTTGTTCTTTAGTTCGTTTTGGTTTTTTTGGCTTATTGAGCCGACAGCTTTCTCTATTGCCAATGATACGCTTTTATTCATATTTTCCTTGTTTTTAGTCGATTTGTTAACAAAACAACTACATGTTGTGTTACAGATATGTTAATATACTATATAACACTGAAATCAATAGAACATTATAAGAACATTTAATTAATTTTGCAAGTGGAAAGTTTTGTTAATAAACATTTAATAACAAATGCCTATATTCTCTAGTATTTATAACAAATGAAAATCAATCCTAACGGTTTTAGAGAGTATGACGCCAGATGGGTCTTTGAAAAAGATATCGATATTGAGGGAATCACAAATTTAGGCAAAGGCCTTGGAACTCAAATTATTCAAAGCACTAAAATAAAAAATCCAAGGGTAATTGTTGGTCATGATTATAGATCTTATAGTGAAAAAATTAAAAAAGCTCTTACAGATGGTTTAATTTCAACTGGATGCAATGTTGAGGATGTAGGATTGTCTCTTTCTCCAATGGTTTATTTTGCTCAGTTTATTTTAAACTCAGATGCCATTGCTATGGTAACTGCTAGCCATAATGAGAATGGTTGGACAGGTGTAAAAATGGGTATTCAAAAAGGTTTAACACATGCGCCGGAGGAAATGGCAAACTTAAAAGATATTACTTTAAATAATAATTTTTTAGATGGAAAAGGATCATTAAAAAAAATTGATGACTTTAAAAAAGTATATATCCAAGATTTAATTAAAAAAAATAAGATAAATAAAAAAATAAAAGCAGTAGTTGCCTGTGGTAACGGTACAGCAGGAATATTTGCTCCAGAAATTTTAAAAGGTATTGGGTGCGAAGTTATAGAATTAGATTGTAATTTAGATTGGTCCTTTCCTAAATATAACCCAAATCCTGAGGATCTTGAAATGCTTCATGCTATAGCTAAAGCTGTAAAAGATAATAAAGCCGATATCGGATTTGGTTTTGATGGAGATGGAGATAGATGTGGAGTAATAGATGAAGAAGGGAATGAAATATTCTCGGATAAAATTGGTTTACTAATTGCAAGAAATCTTTCAAGTAAACATAAAAATTCAAAATTTATCGTCGACGTTAAATCAACTGGACTATTTAAAAATGATAAAATCTTGGAAGAAAATGGATGTAAAACTATATATTGGAAAACTGGACATTCGCACATTAAAAGGAAAGTAAATAAGGAAAAAGCATTAGCAGGATTTGAAAAGAGTGGACATTTTTTCTTTAATCAACCTTTGGGTTATGGGTATGACGACGGAATTAATTCAGCAATACAAGTTTGCCGCCTTATCGTAGATCAAAACAAAAAAATGAGTGAAATTATTAAATCTCTACCTGTAACTTATCAAACCCCAACGATGGCTCCTTATTGTAAGGATGAGGAGAAGTATAAAGTAGTTGATGAAATGGTAAAAGAGGTAAAGAAATTAAAAGATGAAGGTATTAAGATCGACGATCAAAGTATTTCTGAGGTATTGACAGTTAATGGTGTGAGATTTTCTCTTGAGGATGGATCATGGGGTTTAATAAGAGCATCATCTAATAAGCCATCTTTAGTGATTGTGACTGAAAGTACTAAGTCAAATGAGAGTAAGAAAAAAATTTTCGAATTTATAGATGATCTTTTGCAAAAAACTGGAAAGATCGGAGACTACGATCAAAAAATCTAAAGTTTAAAATATTCGTACAAGAATCTGGTTCCAATAACTATAAGGAACAATCCAAAATATTTAGTCATTCTCATTTTATCAACCCTATGGCTAGCTTTTGCTCCAAGTCTCGCCATGTAAGCAGTAATAGGAAAAAAAACTAAAAAGGCTGGAATATTCAAAAAACCAATGCTTAAAGGTAAATTAGCCTCCAAGTATGAGCCTGAAATTAAAAAACCCCCTGCACCAAATAAAGCAATAATAAACCCGATCGCAGCCGCACTTCCAATGGCTTTATTTATTGGATAACCAAAAAATTTTAAAATTGGAACATTCATCACGGCTCCACCAATACCCATTGGTGCAGAAATAAAACCACTTACAATTCCTGAAATTGCTTTCGAAAATAACCCTATTTTGATTTCTATATTTGTTTCTTTTTCTTTTAAGAATAGTAAGTAAAACGCTAGAACATAAACAATAATTGTAAAAAATAGTATCAAAGGTTTTGTTTCTAAGCTTGCAGCGAAAATTGTACCTAGAATTACTCCAGTAGCAACAAAAAACCCAAAACCTTTAACAATACTAAAATCAACAGCTTTATGTTGATGGTGGGTTAGTACGGAAACTGTTGAGGTCGGTATAATAATTCCAAATGAAGTTCCTACTGCTAAATGCATGACATAAGCCGTTTCTATTCCGGAAAAGCTAAATATATAAAACAAAATAGGAACTGTTACTAACCCTCCCCCAATACCAAAAAGTCCAGCAGCAAATCCTGCAGGTATTGCTGTAGCAATCATTATTAAAACTAAATAAATTATTTCTGATTGAGAAAGGATATCCAAAACTATCTCTCTAAAAAAACAGGATTATTTTTTCTTACTTGATCCATAATATGATTCACTTTTTGCAAATCTGCATCTCTTATGCACATATTTTTAGAAAGATATTGTTTCCAAGTTTTTGATCCATTTTGTCCATGAAACAAACCTACCGTATGTCTCATAATATGATTTAATTGTATCCCTTTTGATGTTTGCTCTTGAATATAAGGAATTAGATTTTCCATAACTTCTGTTCTTGTTGGTACATTTTCATTTTTAAAAATTTCTCTTTCAATATCCGCCAAAAAATAAGGTGAATGATATATAGCTCTGCCTATCATCACACCATCTACTATTTTTAAATGTTTTTTTATTTCCTCTGTTGTTTTTACTCCTCCATTAATGATTATTTCATCATCTTTAAAATAATCTTTCAATTTATAAACAAAATCATATTTCAATGGCGGAATATTTAAGTTTTCTTTTGGAGTGAGTTTTTTAAGTAAAGCTTTTCTTGCGTGAATTATAAATTTTTTTGAACCTGCATCCTTAGTAGTTTGAATAAAAGATTTTAGAAATTCGAAATTTTCTACATCGTTGTAACCAATTCTAGTTTTTATTGTTATAGGTAATTTAGATGCATTAGCCATTGCTTCAATACATTTTGCTACAAGATCTGGTTCTTGCATAAGACATGCACCAAATTTATTTTTTTGTACTTTTTTACTGGGACAACCTAAATTTAAATTTATTTCTTTATATCCGTAGTCTTCAGAAATCTTACATGCTTCGGCTAACTCTCTAGGATCTGATCCGCCGACTTGAAGTGTCACCGGATTATTTATTTTTTTAAATGAAAGTAGTTTAGTTTTATCTCCTCTAATAATTGCATTAGCAACAATCATCTCGGTATACAAATGTATGTTTTTGCTTATAAGACTTAGAAAATAAATTTCGTGCTTATCAGTGCAATCCATCATAGGCGCAACTGAAACAGTTTTCTTCATAATCTACTCTGATTTATTTTCTTCTGCTGGAACTTCTTCACTTAATTCTAGAGGAGCTTCTTCTTTGTCTAAGTTTTCTTCACTAATCTCTGGTTGCTCTGCTTTTAGCTCTGAAAGGGCTTCGTCAGCTAAACTTGGTTTTTTAACTTCTGGAATTCTTCTTGTTCTTTTGGAAGGTAATATAGCTACACCGCTTTTAGAAACCTGTCCTTTATATAAATTTTCAAAATCATCGTTAGTTTCTTCTTCGATTTCTTCTTGTTCCTCAGACTCGTCGGGCTCTTTTCTCAACCTTTTAATCGCGTTAGCTTCAACTTCTTTAACATCTATTTTGCCGTCTCCTATTTCTCTTAATGATATAATTGTTCGTTTGTCGTTATCTTCTTCAACTAACATTGGAGCACCAGCATTTAATTGAACTGTTCTTTCTTTAGCTAACAAAACTAGGTCGTATTGATTATCAACTTTTTCTAAACAGTCTTCTACGGTAATTCTTGCCATGATGCAGAGTATATATTCAAATAATCTTAAGAAATCAATTATTTTCTAAGCTTAATAGGTTCAAGCTTATTTCTTATTAATATTAAAAGAAATAACGAAATAACTATGTATATACCTGATACAAAAGCAATATTTTCAATTGAAAAGCCATTATCAATCATTAAACCAAATACTGCTGTTCCAAAAGCAGTTGAAAAAACCATAAAAGCTGTGGTCAATGCTTTGATAGATCCAATAAATTTTACTCCATATATTTCTGCCCAAGTAGATGACCCAAGCACGTTAGCTAATCCATTTGAAATACCTACTAAACCTAAAAAAATAAATGCTGACATTTCATGTTGGTAATAAAATAGTACAAACATAGCTATTAACAGAGGTACATTCATAATTGGGATTAATTTTCTACTTGTAAATTTGTCAACTAAAAAACCTGAGAAAAATAAAGTTACTATAGAAGCTAATGAATAAACCATAAATGCTTTTGGTATTGTGTAAATATTCCACATTTTAGAGTCTGAAATAAATGACTGATAAACGAATACACCAGTGGCTATCCAAGGCATCGCGAGCATATTGAGTGAAACAATATAAAATCTATAATCTTTAATTACTTCTTTTCTATTCCAGCTTTTAATTTTAAAAATTTTTTTAGTATCTAAATCTTTTTCTCTAGAATCTAATTTAATTTTTTTGATTGTATTTAAAACAACAAATGGCAAAAATATAATTATAATAATTGCTATTCCTTGCCAAACTGATCTCCAAGAATAAATTACAAACAAGTAAGTTACTAATACTGGTAAAATAAATTCTGCAGATGACAATCCAAACCAAATTGTGCTTAGAGCTTTTCCTCTAGACCTCTCAAAAAATCTTGAGATTGTGGTCGTAGAAGTATGGCTCATTAACCCTTGGCCAGAAAATCTCATTAAAAATATACCAATGGATAAAAAAATAATACTATTGATAAAAGAAAAAAATAAAGTTGAAAAAAATAACAATAAAATGACAAAAAAAGAATAATAAATTATTTGATACTCATCGATTTTCTTTCCTACCCATATAAGTAAAAGGCTAGAAAAAATTGTTGCTGTGGCATAAATATTTCCAAATTGTCCGTGGGAAATACCTAGTTCATTTCTAATTGGTGCGTTAAACAATCCCAAAAAAAAGCTCTGTCCAAAACTTGAAAAAAATGTAAATATAAAACCAAATATTATTACTTTTTTATTTATTGAGAGGTTAATCATTTATGAGTTGTAAAGTTGCTTTCATAGGTTTGGGTGTAATGGGCTTCCCCATGGCAGGTTATATATCAAAAGGTGGCCACGATGTAACTGTTTATAACAGAACTAAAGCTAAAGCAGAAAAATGGGCTAAAGAATACAAAGGTAAAACAGCAGATACTCCAATGGATGCTGCGAAAGACTGTGATTTTATTTTTACATGTGTTGGAAACGATAATGATTTAAGAGAGGTGACTTTAGGTGAGAAAGGTTTATTTAAAACCGCAAAAAAAGGTGCGATCTACGTAGATAATACTACTGCATCTGCAAATATTGCTAGAGAACTTTACAAAGAGGCAAAATCAAAAGGTTTTGATTTCTTGGATGCACCTATTTCAGGTGGACAAGCTGGAGCTGAAGGTGGAATTTTAACTGTGATGGTTGGAGGAGATGAAGCTCCGTACAAAAAGGCTGAGCCAGTTATTGATTGCTATAGTAAAAAGATAAAACTTCTTGGTCCATCAGGCAGCGGTCAGTTAACGAAGATGGTAAATCAAATTTGTATTGCAGGCTTAGTACAAGGATTATCTGAAGCAATAAATTTTGGAATGAATGCAGGATTAAATATGCATGATGTGATTGAAGTAATTTCAAAAGGTGCAGCTCAATCTTGGCAAATGGAAAATAGACATAAAACAATGATTGAAGATAAATTTGATTATGGTTTTGCAGTTGATTGGATGAGAAAAGATTTAAAAATAGCGATGGATGAAGCTAAGAAAAATAATTCACCTTTACCTATCACAAAACTAATTGATGAATATTATGGTGAAGTACAAAAAATGGGTGGCCAAAGATGGGATACTTCAAGTTTAATTAAAAGATTTAGAAAATAAATCGTGTCACAAACAGTTAGTTATTACGAAGATTCAAAAGAGATTGAAAAAAAAATCTGGGATTTATTATCAAAAGCCATCAAAGATAGATCATCAGAATTCAGAACACCTGTATTTATTTGTGGAAATGATAAAGATCTTGATGGTAGGGTGGTTGTTCTTAGAAAGGCAGATCAACAAAATAATTTTATTCAGTACCATAGCGATATTAGATCTTCAAAAATTGAAAAAATAAAAAAAAATCCTAATTGCTCTATTTTATTTTACGGTAAAGAAGAAAAAATACAGCTTAGAGTTAAGGCTGAGTGCGAAGTAAATTACAAAAATGATGTTACAAAAGAGTCTTGGGAAAAAACTGGCCATATCAGTAGAAAATGTTATTTGGTTACTAGTGGACCTGGAACAGAATCAGAAAAACCAACCTCAGGGTTAGATAATAAATTTGATAATTTTGATTTTACTAAAGAAGAAAGTGAAGCCGGTTATAAAAACTTTTGCGTCATAAGATGCAACATTAAAAGTATTGAATGGCTTTATTTAGCAGCGAAAGGTCATAGAAGAGCAATAATCGATCTAAATGGATCGAAAAAATTTACTTGGTTAGTTCCCTAATTTTTTGGTAACTTTTTCTTTTGTCGAGCCTAAATTAACTTCATCAAAATAAACAACCATATTTGGATAGGGTTTATCTCCATGTTCCCTTTTCCATCCGCTTACAAATGTCTGATAAATTCCAAAATCTAGTCCGACACCTCTTTTAGTATATGGCGTAATATTTTTAATATTCTCAGCATTTAATATCAATTTATTATTAATCCAAACTTTCATGAATCCATTTTCTTCTCTTGAGTATCGAGCGTTAATTAGTACATCAGTCCATTTTCCTCTCATATCATTTATCCTGATTGCCTTTTTCATTTCAACATACTCGCCACTCCACATTCTTCCTACTTCTAACCATTCACCACTTCTATCTGTAACCATAAGAATAGGTTTCCAGCCTTTTTCATAAAGTTGAGCAAAAGTGGTTCTAACAGGGGCTACTGATTGATAGTCTTCGGGTAAATAAATTGATGCAGAATACCAATGATCTTTTTTACCCATTTGATGTTTTTTGAATTGAAGCTCAGTTCTTTGTCTATCTTTTTTGCAATCGTCATGTCCGCTATCTTTACCGCAATCACCTAATCTTACTTCAAATCTGTAAGATTTTTTTCCAGATCTTACAGGATGACCATCTTTACTATTAGCTAAAGTTAGAGAATATTTTTTTTTGTGAGAGATAGTTTTTCTTTTTACCTCAGTATTAGAGACATCTTTGCTGTTTTTAGCATCCAAATCCGAAAAGCATGATAATAAAATGGCAAATAAAAAAAAACTATTTCTTATATTTTTTAATATTTTCAACATAATCTCTAGCGTTTTCTTTGATATGTTCTATTTCCTCGTCCGTTACTTGTCTAACTACTTTACCAGGGCTTCCTAGGACAAGTGATCTGTCTGGAATAACTTTATTTTCTGTTACTAATGAGTTTGCTCCGATGATACAATTTTTACCGATCTTTGCTTTATTTAAAATAGTTGAACCTATTCCTATAATACAATCATCTGAAATTTCACATCCGTGAAGCATTACCATATGCCCTACTGTAACTCCTTTACCTACAATAGTTGGGCACCCTGGATCTGTGTGTATTACGCTGCCATCTTGAATATTTGAACCTTCACCAATAATGATTGGCTCTAAATCACCTCTTAAAGTTGCATTAAACCAAATATTTGAATTTTTTTTTAATTCAACTCTTCCAATGATAACCGCGTTAGAAGCTACCCAGCTGTCTGGATCCATTTTAGGAGTATGACCGTTAACATCGTAAATCATAAATTTGCTTTAATGTATTATTAATTATCTTATAATATATTATGGCTTTAACAAAGACACCAGTTTGCGATTTTGGAAAAAAAGCTGAGGATTTCAAACTAAAATCAATAGAAAATAAATTAATTTCTCTTAATGATGTAAAAGGTGAAAAAGCTACACTTATTATGTTCATATGTAATCACTGTCCTTATGTAAAAGCTATTATTCGTGATTTAGCGCAGGATTGTAATGAATTAAAAAAAGATGGGATTAACACTGTTGCAATCATGTCTAATGATACTAAAAATTATCCTGAAGACTCTTTCAATAATATGATTAAATTTGCAAAAACAAATAATTTTGGAGAGATAAATTATTTAATAGATGAAACACAAGAGATTGCAAGAAAGTACGGTGCAGTTTGTACACCTGATTTCTTTGGATACAATAAGGAATTAAAGCTTCAGTATAGAGGGAGATTTAGAGAGCTTAAAGATTTGAAACCTGTTTCAGGTGGAGACAGTGATTTAAAAGTAGCGATGAAAATGATTTCTGAAACACAAGCCGGTCCAAAGGATCAAACTCCTAGTATGGGATGTAATATAAAGTGGTTTAATTAATGTTTTTAGTTTCTACAAGAAATTTTCCGCCTGAACTTGGTGGTATGCAAAACCTCATGGAAGGTTTGTCTAATGCTCTTACAAATCACGGTCCAGTAAAAGTTTTTGCAGATAATTATCAAGACGCAAATACTTATGATCGAAATTCTAAATTAAATATAGAAAGAATTTCAGGTTTTAAAATATTTAGAAAGTATAGAAAAGCTAATTTAGTAAAAGATTTTATTAAACAAAATCAAATAAGAGCATGTTTTTTTGATCATTGGAAAAGTATTGAAAATATTGAATTAGAAACTCTTAAGAAAACAAAATCTTTTTGCTTAATTCACTCAAAAGAAATAAATCATCCTGTTGGTTCCTCTTTAAATAAAAGAGTTTTAAAATCGTTAGGAAAAGCAGATTTTGTTATTGCAAATTCAAAATTCACGAAGGAATTAGGGTTAAAACTCGGATTAAAAGACATTCATGTCATCAATCCTGGTTGTAACTATCCAATTGTTGTAAGTGAAACAGCTAGGGAATTTTCTAGAAATATTTATGGTAAAGCGTCACCTAAATTAATTACTGTTTCGAGATTAGATGGGCGTAAAAGTCATCAGAATGTTTTAATGTCGATTAAAAATCTTTTACCAAAATTTCCAAACTTAAAATATGTTTCAATTGGTGATGGAGATGAGAGAAAAAATCTTCAAAAATTAAGGAAAGAATTAGGTTTAGAAAAAAATGTTGAATTAATTTTCAATTCTACAGAGCAAGAAAAAGTTGGATTGCTTGAACAATCAGATGTATTTGTGATGCCCTCAGTTGTTTATAAAAAATCAGTCGAGGGATTTGGTATAACTTATATTGAAGCTGCGTCGTACGGGAAGCCATCAATCGGTGGAATCTATGGGGGCGAAGGAGACGCAATAAAATCTGGTATTACGGGATATCTTTGTAATGGTAATGATCTAAATGCTATTTATGACACACTCCTAAAAATTTTATCAAACGAAAAATATAAGGAACTCGGTGCAAATGCATTTGAATTTTCAAAAGGGTTTAGTTGGGAAAGAATCATTAAAAATTATATTAATTTAATTTAGATTTGACTTTCTCTAAAACAGTTTCGACTGTTAAATCATTTAAATTCTCAACGCTAATTGCTTTAAAATTAAAATTTTCCATACTTACTTTTTTTGCGGTTGTGTGACTGCCAAAAAGTACAACACCATTTTTGTCTAAATGTGAAGCTATATGGGCGGGTCCAGTATCATTGGCAATAATAAATTTAGCGTTACTTATCAAAGATACTAATGTTTTAATGTTAATTGGCTGATTATTATCTAAAACTACTTTAGCATTCAACTCATTAGCCTCGTCAATTTCGTCTGGCCCCGGAGCTAATAGAATTGGATATTTATTTTTATAATCTTGTTTTAATCTTGAAATTAAATCTTTAAAAAAGGGCCATTTTTTTTGAGGAAGTTTTTTTGAACAAAAAGGAAATAACAAAATGTAGTCATCATTTGCATACTGTTTTTTTAACCTAGAGATATCTGATAAAGCCCAATTTAAGTCTATATTTTTTACAAATTCAGTTTGCATACCGCTTTTTTTTAATTGAATTTCCATTCTATCAAGAACAGGATCTTTATCGAAATCACTCTTTTTTTGACCTGGCTCTAATGAAGTTTCTGTTGAAGACCATTCTACATTTTTTAAAATGAATCTTTTATAAAATTTTGTTCTGCTTGAATTTTGCAAATCATAGATTTTTGTAAAATTGTATTTTGCTAGATTGTTTTTTAGATTTTTTAAATAAAATAAATTCCATCTAGGCAATCTCTTGTCAATTATTACACCATCTAAATAAGGACATTCAGACATAAAAATAGCGTAAGGCTGCGCTGTAAGTAAAAATACTTTTCTATTTTTGTAAAATTTTTTAATATCCTTTATGGCTCCATTTGCTTGAATTAAATCACCTAAAGATCCATGTTTTATTATTAATATATTTGACATTATTATTTCGAAGTATATTTAATGATTAATATAGTCAAATATTAATATGGACAGGAAAATGGACAAAATATTGGCAGAAATCTCAGCTGGCGAATTAATAGATAAAATTACCATTTTAGAAATTAAAAAAGAAAAAATTAGTAATAAAGAAAAGTTATTAGAGGTGAACAAAGAGCTGAATTCTTTAAATGAAACTTTAAAAAAATCGATTAATGATCAAAGTAATATAATTAACTTTAAGAATGATCTTAAAAATATAAATTTAAAACTTTGGGATATAGAGGACGGAAAAAGATCAGCTGAAAAAAATAATAAATTTGACGAAAAATTTATCGAGCTTGCCAGAAATGTTTATAAATTTAATGACGAAAGAGCAAAGATCAAATTAGCAATTAATAATGCTCTTGGGTCAAATATAAAAGAAGTAAAATCCTATGAATAGTTAGTGACCTTTTAAACTAGGTATTCTTAATCTAAGATTTTTTGATAGTTTGGGATCTACGGAGGCTGTGATCACACCTTCTGATTTCTCTAATTCTTTTAATACTTCTCCATCTGGAGAAATTATTAATGAATGTCCAAAAGTTTTTCTACCGTTATAATGTGTTCCACCTTGCGCTGGAGCAAAAATATAACAAAAATTTTCTATAGCTCTAGCTTTCAGTAATGAGTGCCAGTGTTTCTTACCTGTAGTTTCAGTAAAAGCTGAAGGTACGGATAAAAATAATGAACCTGCTTGAGATAATTTTCGATAAAGATTTGGAAATCTAAGATCATAACAAATACTTAATCCGATTTTTCCCCACGGTAACTTAAATGTCTTTATTTTGTTCCCCGGATAAAAACTTTTTGACTCAAAATATTTCTCTTTTTTACTTAAAACAACATCGTACATATGAATTTTATCATAGTAGGTTCTTACTCTCCCACTTTTATCAATTAAAACAGATCTATTAACTAATTTTTTTTTTGAAATCTTAATTATTAAAGATCCTATCAAAATCCATTTCTTATATTTTTTTGCAAGTTTTTTAATTCCATTTAAATAAATATCATTTTTCATTGACGTACAAACTTTTAGCAATTCTTTTTTATTTAGAGAGAAATGAGAAGAAACTTCTGGAGTAATGATGAAATCAGTTTTTTGCTTTATTGCTTTAATAATAAGTTTTGATGTTTTATCTAAATTACTATGAATATTGTTATTTGATCTTAATTGAATGCAAGAAACACGAAACATTACTTCATTATAGATGAAGCAAAATTCCATTTACAGTCAAAACTAGGGATATAAGCCCCTGATAATTTAACGTTTCCAAAGCTTTTTCCTAAAACCTTACACCAGTTATCAACTTGTTTAGGTTTTTTATCCTGACTTCCAACTTGAGCGGTTATCACGCCACCTTTTTTAAGAATTCTTTTTAAGCCTTTCATATTTTTTTTTGCTAGGTCGATACAGTATTGATCGTCATTTAGATCCACGAAAATTTTATCGTATTTTGAGTCCTCTATTTCTTTTATACTTTTAAAAGCGTCTCCCCAGAACGTTTTAATTTTATTGCTTTTTTTTACTTTTGAGCAAACTTTTGGTAAGTGACGATAGCAAACATGTACAATCTCAGGATCTAATTCAAACCAATCGATGTAGTTTGAATTATTCTCTAAACATGCCCTAGCCACTCCTCCATCTCCTCCACCAATAATCGCAACATTGTTATTTTTTTTACTTAAATCATAACTAGATTTGAAAAAATTTGAGCTATAAATTTTTTCATCTTTTTCAGCTACTTGAATTTCATGATCAATAAACAAAGCGTGTCCGAATTCTTCTAAATCCATTATTTCAACAAATTGGCCAACTTTAGAAGTAAATTTTTCTAAAACATCTTTTACAACATAAAATTTCTTTTGTCCTGGCGTGCTGTAAATATCATCATAAAGACCTATGCTACTTCTATCAAAAGCATTGGTCACTACCCTTTTGTGATCTATCTCTTTTCTTAAAATTTTAAGAGCAACTTTAGGATTTACTTTTCCACAAGTAAAAAAATCAAAGCTTATTACGCCCCTTTCAGGAAATGTATGAAAACTAAAATGACTCTCTGACAATAAAGCAACTAAAGTAAAACCTTGAGGTTCAAATCTATGAGAGGCTACATTAAGAATTTCAACTTTTGCAGCTTTCGCTATTTTGTAAATAACTTTTTCGTAAAATTCAGGTGAATAGTCTTTTTTAACACCAAGAAAATCAATGGTAATATGCTCACCAACTTTAATCATAAAAATTACCCCTTTTTATAATTTTTAAATTTTCCTAAGACAATTTTCATCTCTTTTTTTGAAAGAATCTTAGGTATTCCAATTCTTATGGCATTTATATATTGATGGCAAATATTTTCGATCTCCTGAGCAAGCTCAAAAGTTTTTTCTAAATTTTCTCCAAAAGCAACCTGGCCGTGATTAGCAATCAAACATGCTGTTCTATTTTTTAAAGCTTTAATAATATTTCTAGAAAGATTTTTTGTTCCAAAAGTTGCGTATTTGCTACACTTAATATCTTCCCCGCCTGCTACTGCAACCATGTAGTGAAAAGCTGGAATACTTTTTTGATGAGTAGAGACAGCTGTAGCACAAGTTGAGTGGGCATGAACTATAGCTTTAGCCTCTTTTTTATTCACATAAATATCTTGATGAAATCTCCACTCAGATGATGGTTTGCCCTTTTTTTTATCATAAACGCCTTTAAGAGAAACAAAGACGATGTCTTTTGTTTTTAAAGACGAATACTTTCTTCCCGATGGAGTTATATAAAAACCATCCACACCTTTTTCTTTTACTCTTGCAGAGATATTTCCTGATCTTAAAGCAGATAAATTAGTAATATTTAATTTTTTAGAATATTTTATTACTTCTGACTTTAGCTTACTCATTAAATTCTGGAAGATATATAGTCTAAGATTTTTGGATTATAATATTGAAAACAAGTAGCATGATCCATTCTGTGACCATCTTTTACAGGTTCTTTTTCATTAGCATGTTCCTTAAAACATTTTTGACCGTTGATTGTATAGTCTTCTGAAATAATAATTCTTTCTAAACTAGGTATCTCATCAAGCCAATCAGACAATAATCCTTCGTAACTATCTTTTGGATGTGTAAATGCAAGCAAAGGTAAATTTTTAGAACTTTTTATTTCATCAATTTGTGACTGTCTAACAACTGAGGGTCCTGGTTTTTTTTTTTTAAAACTTTCTAAAGCTGCTTCAGGACCAACTTTTGCAGCTTTATATTTTTTTGAAATTTTACCATAACAAGCTTGATTGAAAGAAATACCTCCGCCTGCTGCATTAGGATGTTTAGCAAAAAGCATTAGTGTCATAAGCCCGCCACAGGAATGCCCGGTGACTATTATTTGTTTTTTTGGAACACCCATACTAACTAATTGCTCTATAAGTTTGATGTTTGCATCAACCCTTTTTTCTAGTTTATGTTTTCCTTTATAAGGTCCTACATATTTTTTGTGCCATAAAGGGTATTTTTCTAACATTTGATCACCTTCTAAATGATTAGTACAAAAATTGTACACCATTATTTCTTTGCCTTTTACTTTTTCCCCAATGAGTGATGCCATATTTCTAACATTGCCTATCCAAGTGCATTTATTCTTTTTTTTAGAGTCATTAGAAGACTGCCCATGATTAAAAATAATAATTATTTTATTTTTAGGTTCAGTAATTTCTAACTTATCTACTTCAGTACTTATTGGTTTTTTTAAGAAGCCGCTTTTTTTTATATCATCGCTTCCAGCAAATGCTAAAGTAGGAAAGATTATAAATAGTAATAATATTTTTTTCATTTAAATAATCCTTTCAATCCTTTTTCTGATGCTTCACAAATGCCTTTTTCTGTTATTAGTCCTGTTACGAGTTTAGCAGGTGTCACATCGAAGGCTAGGTTTAATGACTTGCTTTTTTGTGGGTAAATTCTCACTTTTTTAATTTCATTATTTTCATCTATTCCCTCAACATGTGATAGCTCTTCTGAATTTCTTTCTTCGATGGGGATTTGTTTATGATCTTTGATATTCCAGTCTATAGTTGAACTTGGCAAGGCTACATAAAAAGGAATATTGTTATCTTTAGCAGATAAAGCTTTTAAATATGTTCCTATTTTATTACAAACGTCACCGTTTGATAAAGTTCTATCGGTTCCAACTATACACATATCTACCTGTCCTCTTTGCATTAATATACCGCCAGCGTTATCTGTGATTACTGTGTTTGAGATTCCTTCTTCGTTTAATTCATAAGAAGTTAAGTTAGCTCCTTGGTTTCGAGGTCTTGTCTCATCAACCCAAACATGTACTTTAATCCCTTTTTGATGTGCGTGATATATTGGTGAAGTAGCTGTCCCCCAGTCAATAGTAGCTAACCATCCTGCATTACAATGGGTTAAAATATTTACTGTATCTTTTTTTTTATTAGCAATGTCTTCGATAATTTTAAGACCATTCAAGCCGATATTTTTACAAAATTTTTCATCCTCTTCTGTAATTGCTTTTGCTTCGTCTAGAGCTATTTTCAAGATATCTTTATCGTTTACTCCAGATAACTTTTTCATCATTCTATCCACTGCCCACTTAAGATTAATTGCAGTGGGTCTTGACGCAATTAACTCCTCACTAGATTTCTTTAAAAAAGATAAATCATTATTTTCAATTATAGATAAAACTAGACCATAGGCTGCGGTTGCACCAATTAATGGAGCACCTCTCACCTCCATAGTTTTAATGGCATTTATTGCATCTTTAACAGTTTTTAAATCTTTAATAATAAACTGATGAGGCAGTTTTGTTTGATCAATGATTTTTACTAAATTGCTCTCAAACCAAATTGTTTTGTATGAATTTCCTTCTATTTTCATTTACTTTTTTCCATTTTTTTTAATCTTTTTCTTAAACTTGGTGATAGCGAGTTAAACCATTTTTTTTCCTGTCCTGATTTAGGCAATACTTCTCCATACTCAATCATTTGATCCGGTAATAGATCTTGTAAGTAAACCCAAACAAAATCACTCTGCAACTTTGTGTTTTCAATCAAAATTTTTCTTAGACCTAAAATTAATTGTTTTTTCACTTTTAATGTTCTCCCAGCTCTTATTTGCCCGTTTAAGAAAATTTCTTTAGTTTTTACTAATTTACCGCCCATGAAATGAGATTTTTTTTGATTTTTTTGAAATATTACTTGGGCAAAGAAAGTGTTGGCACCGGTAAATTTACTATGAGTATTTGTTATATCGTTTGCAATAGAATTTTTTTGTTTTTGAGAAAGATTAATATTTGAATATTTTACCGTATACGTTGGCATTAAGATTATTTTTTGCTTAAAACTCTTCCAGCTATAGTTTTTAATTTTTTAATTGTTTTTTTTGTTCTTAACTTTGGATCTGTAATTATAGCTACATTTAAACAGTCGTTCGCAGGATCTTTTTCTACTGAATAGTTTCTGAATGTTTTTATAATTTCTTTAATCATATTTTGTGCATTTGCTGCATTTTTCATTAAAGTTTGGACAACCATGCTAACATCAACTTCATCATGATCAGGATGCCAACAATCGTAGTCTGTTACCATTGCTACTGTACTATATCTAATTTCTGCCTCTCTAGCTAATTTAGCTTCAGGCATATTAGTCATGCCAATTACATCAGCTCCCCAAGATCTATATAAATTTGATTCTGCAAGTGTAGAAAATTGAGGGCCTTCCATTACTACATATGTTCCTCCGACTTGATGGCTTATATTCAACTTCTTTAACGCAGCTTCACAACAATTTGAAAGTCCAGAACTAGTGGGTTTAGCCATTGAAACATGAGCAACTATTTCTTCATTAAAGAATGTTTTTATTCTTGAAAATGTTCTATCAATAAATTGATCCACTACTATAAATTTTCCTGGTTCAAGATTTTCTTTTAATGAACCAACTGCTGATACTGAGATTATATCTGTAACACCGAGTTGCTTCATTGCATCAATGTTTGCCCTATAATTAATATTTGTTGGATTAATTTTATGACCTCGTGAGTGTCTTGGAATAAAACAAATTTCCTCTTTTCCAATACTTGCAATTAAGATTTTATCTGAAGGTTTTCCCCAAGGAGTATTAATTTTTTTCCAATTAGTTTTTTCAAAACCCTCCATTTTATAAAGACCGCTACCACCAATTATCCCTAGCTTTCTTTTTTTCATCATTTAATTATTAATGCTTTTTTGTTAGAACTTGAAGCATAAATTATGGATTTAAAAAAATATATTAGGTCTATTCAAGACTATCCAAAAAAGGGAATTTTATTCAGAGACATTACTACTTTAATAAAAAATCCAGAAGCTTTTAGATTTGCTAATGACAAAATTATTGAAATTGCTAAAAAAATAAATTTTGACAAAGTCGCTGCAATAGAATCTAGGGGTTTTGTTTTTGCTTCAACTGTTTCTTACGCATTAAATAAGCCTTTTATATTACTAAGAAAAAAAAATAAATTGCCTGCAGAGACACACTCTGTAGATTTTACCTTGGAATATGGTGACGCAACTATTGAAGTTCATAAAGATTCTATAAATAATGGTGAAAAAGTTCTTGTAATCGATGATCTTATTGCAACTGGAGGAACTGCTGAAGCAGCGGCCAAATTAATTAAAATATCTGGTGGTTCAGTAGCTGGTTTTATTTTTGTTATAAACTTATTTGATTTACCTGGTAACAAATTACTTAAAGATAAAGGTTTTAAAACTGAGTGTTTAATCGAATTTCCGGGTCACTAATTATTTTTAATAAAATCTTGAATATATTTTTTAAGACTTACTTTTCCAAAATATTTATATATTTTATTAGATAAATTTTTATTTGTTAAAGCTGACGCATATCTTTCTCCAGCTCTCTTAGGTAAATATTTAATCTTTGAGTCAAAAAGTTTAGCAACATTTATAATTGAATAAGACTTTTTATTTGAAATGCTGTAATGTCTGCATAAATTTTTTTTCCATGCCATGTAGCAAATTTTAATGGTGTCATCAATGTGTGTGAACCTCCTTGACTGAGTTCCTGGCTTAACTACTGGTAAGGCTTTATTCTTTTTAAAATGATCTTCAAATATCCCTATTACCGTTGACATAGGCCCCTTACAAATTTGATTTGGACCGTAAACATTATAAAAATAAATAATTTCATATCTAAAATTAAACCACTTTTTCAAATTTTCCAAAAGCTCAAGATTTTTTGCTTTACTAAAAGCATATGGAGATAGGTTTTTATCATTACCTTTGTTGCCTAAAGAGGCTGAGGTAGCAGAATAAATTAGTTTAATTTTATTTTTTAAGCAAAAATTAAAGATTGAATTCGATCCTACAGTATTAGACTCGATACATTCATTCATATTTAAAAAACTTTGATAAATTCTTGAAAACTCTCCAAAATGAAATACAGTTTTTATTTGATTTGGTTTTTTTATTAACTTAAAGATATTTCTCGTATCTTCTTTAAAATATTTGACTCGTGAATTTTTGACATGATTTTTTCTTAGACCAGAAGAATAATTATCAATGCTTATAATTTTATAACTTGTTTTTTTTAGTAAATATTTGATTAAATTTGTACCTACAAACCCTGCGCCACCAGTAACTAAAATCTTTTTATTATTCATTATTTAGCGATTATTATCTGTTACAGGTATATAAATCAATCTAATGATGGCCTATGCCAAGATTTTTTACCTAAGATAGAATTTACTATACCACTCAATCTACATATAAATATGTTGCGTTTTTCTCTGTTAAAAATTATTTGGTAATAAACAATTTTTATCAAAGAAGAAAAGATTTTTGGCAAAATAATAAGTAGAGCTATTATAAATCCTTTATATTTTTTATGAAAATAGAATGTCGACCACATCCAATGCCAATTCCTATTTTTTTCATATTCTATATTTTTGTTTCTTTTAACAGAACTTGCTCCTAAGTGATCAATGACTATTTTTTTATTTAAATAGATTTTCCCTCCTCGTTTCTTTAGGTCTTTGCATAAATCAATTTCTTCAAAATAAAGAAAAAAATTTTCATCAAAAAAAATTTTTTTAAATTTTGAAATATTAAAAAAAATTGCAAAACCTTTTAGATTATCAACTTCTAAAAGGCCGTTATTATCAAAATTTTTTGCATTTACTTGGTTATTGCCTGGGCCAATCAACCAAAATTCTGGAACAAGTTCAATTGTTTTAAAAAAAAGCTGAATTGTATCTTTTTTTAATTCGGTGTCTGGATTTAAAATTAATGCGTATTTTGTATTTACTTTTCTTAAACCAGTATTATTGCCTACTGCATAACCTTTGTTATCTCCTGCTATAATGCAATTTACATTTCTATATTTTTTCTCTAATTCTTCTTTAAATTTTTTATTGTTTGAATTTTCAACCACTATCACTTTAATATTACTTGGAATGGAGTCTAAACAAGAAAATATCACCTCTTCGCTTTTAAAAGTTACAATAACTACTGTAAGATCATTTGTTTCCATAAAATAATAATATTTGATTTTAAAAGATAATTCTTTTACTAATTTAACACATAAATCATGTTATTCTTGTTATAAAATGAAAAAAGTCATTGTTACAGGTGGATCAGGCTTTATAGGAACTAACTTAGTAAATTTTTTAATTAGAAGAAAATTTTTTGTTATAAATATTGATAAACTGACATACTCATCGAATAATTATAATGATAAAATAAGAAATAAGCTTAATTATAAATTTTTTAAACTAGATATTAATAATAAGAAAAAACTTTATTCTTTAATAAAAAAGTATAAGCCAAAAGCAATTTTTAATTTAGCTGCTGAAACTCATGTAGATAGATCCATTGATGGGCCTAAACCATTTATAAATACAAATATAAATGGAACCTTTAATTTGTTAGAATGCTTGCGAGAATTAAAAAGGGAAATAGATGTTAAACTTATTCATATATCAACTGATGAAGTTTATGGCGATATAAAAAATAATTTAAGGTCAGATGAAAATAAGAATTATGAACCAAGCTCACCTTATTCAGCATCTAAAGCTGCTGCTGATCATTTGGTCAACTCATATATTAGAACCTATAAAATTAATGCAGTAATTTCAAATTGTTGCAATAATTTTGGTCCATATCAATTTCCTGAAAAACTAATTCCAAAAATGATCGCAAATATCATAAAAAATAAAAACCTACCAATTTATGCGAAAGGTAAAAATTCTAGAGAATGGATACATGTCGATGATCATTGTAGAGCCTTATTCACGCTATATTTGAAAGGTAAAAATGGTGAAAATTATAATGTAGGATCAGGAAAAAATTTAACAAATATAGATTTAGTAAAAAAAATTTTAAAAGTTTTTAAAAAAATGAAACATAAAATAGGTAATAGAGCTAAAATTAAGTTTGTTAAGGATAGACCAGGTCACGATTTTAGATACGCGTTAAACAGTAAAAAAATTAGATTAAAATTGAAATGGAGCCCAAAAATAAATTTTGATGAGGGATTAGAGAAGACAGTTGCATGGTATTTAAAAAATAAATTTTTTTTAAATAAAATTTCAAGAAAGAAATATGGTGGGCGACTGGGCTTGAATTTATGATTAAAAAAGGAATAATATTAGCTGGAGGAAAAGGCACAAGGATGAGTCCTCTGACTAAAGCGGTGAACAAACAACTTCTTCCGTTGTATGATAAACCATTAATTTTTTATCCTCTGTCTATTCTAATGCTAGCTGGAATAAGAGATATACTTATAATTATTAACAAAGGTCAGCTAAATCAATTTAGAAAAATTTTGCCAGAAAATAATAACCTTGGAATAAATATTCAGTACAAAGAACAAATGAATCCAAATGGATTACCTGAGGCATTTATAATTGGCGAAAAGTTTATAGGAAAAAATAACGTGGCATTAATTTTAGGTGATAATTTTTTTTACGGACAAAGTCTTACAAAAGTTTTAAAAAAAAATACCTCTTTTAAAAAGGGAGCAAAAACATTTCTTCATCCTGTCAAAAACGCTCAACAATATGGAGTCGCTACATTAAACAAAAACAAGAAAATACTTAAACTAGATGAGAAACCTAAAAAACCAAAATCAAATTTAGCTGTAACTGGACTTTATTTTTTTGATAACAATGTAGTGAATTTTTCAAAAAATCTTAAACCTTCGTCCAGAGGAGAGTTAGAAATAATTGATCTTCTAAAAATATACCTAAAAAATAAAAAGTTAACAGCTGAGTTTATAGGTCGAGGCGGAGCATGGTTGGACGCTGGGAATGTGAAAGATTACTACGATGCGTCTAATTTTGTTTCTACAATTGAAAACAGGCAAGGATTAAAGATTGCATGTTTAGAAGAAATTTCATTACAAAATAAATGGATAAACAATAGAAATATTAAAAATGCTATTTCATTTTATGGTAATTGTGAATATTCAAAATATCTTAAATCACTAATAAATTAATGGTGAAAATTTTAGTCACAGGATCAGATGGGAGATTTGGAAAAATACTTAGAAAGGTTAAAACTAAATATAAGTTTATTTTTAAAGATAAAAAAAATTTAAATATACTTTCCAATAAGTCCATTGTTAAAAATATAAAAAAATTTAAACCACTTTACATTCTTCATCTGGCTGGACTATCAAGACCAATGAAAATACATGAAACTAATATTTCTAAAAGTATTGATTTAAATATAATAGGCACATGTAATTTAGTGAAAGAAGCTTCGAAAAAAAATATAAAATTTATTTATTTGTCTACTAACTATGTTTATCGAGGACTTAAAGGAAATTACAAAGAGACAGATTCATTAAAACCATGGAATAATTATGCATGGTCAAAATTAGGTGGAGAGTGTGCAGCTCAAATGTACAAAAATTCACTGATAGTACGAATATGTATGACTGAAAAACCATTTGTACATAAAAAGGCTTATGCAAATGTTAAGTCAAACTTCATATTTCAAGAAGAAGCAGCAGAATTACTTTTAAAGATTATTAAAAAAAAAGGAATAATTAATTTAGGTGGTCCAAGTCAAAGCATTTATAATTTTGCAAAAAAATATAATAAAAATATTAAAAAAATATTTTCAAAAAAAGAATTTCCAAAAAGAACAGATATGAATCTAAATAAATTAAAATCGATAATAAAAAAATGAAAATAATTAAAACAAAATTTAAAGATCTAATAATTGTTAAGCAAAAAAATAACATTGATAAAAGAGGTACGTTGAGAGAAATTTTTAATGATAAAATTTTAAAGAAAAAATTTGTTTTTGAGTACTGCACTACATCCAAAAAAAATGTTTTAAGAGGTTTTCATTTTCAAACAAAATTTAAACAATCTAAATATATAAATGTAGTTAAAGGTAAAATACTTGATGTTGTTATCGATCTAAGAAAAAATTCAAAAACCTTTGGAAAAATTTTTAAAATCGTTTTATCGCAAAAAAACGCTTTAAGTTTGTTTGTGCCTGCTGGGTTTGCTCATGCTTATTACAGTATTGAAAAAGAAAATATCATTTATTATAAATTAGATAATTACTACTCTCCGAAATTTGAAAATGGTATTGCTTATAATGATAAATCTTTAAAAATTAAGTGGCCAGGTAAAATAGTTGTTTCAAAGAAAGACAAGAATTTATTATCATTTAATGATTTTAAAAAAAAATATAAAGGTCTTTAATCTAAAAAACTAATATCAGCAAAAATAATTGGAAGAGTAGAAAACTTTGTGTATTTTTTAAACCAATAGGAAAGATATCTTTCAGCTAGAAATCCATATATTCTTTGTAGACCGTAGCCTGAAAGGTCAAAACCAAATTCATTTTCACATCTTTCAAGCCATGGAAAAACTGAGTCATAATAATTTTTCAAAATATTTTCTGATTTACAAATAAACATATTATGCGGACTAAATGAAACTTCAGAATTCACATAATCTTTGAAATCATTTCTATCTTTAACATCAAGTAAATTTATTGCTTTATCTAAATTTCCTTCTCCATGCATCATGTCAAAATGAAATTTAATATTTCTTTTTTTACTATTAAAGAATAAGGTTGGCTTTTTTATCATTGTTTTAAAATTTCGTTTTAAAAATTTTGAGAGTTTAAATTCATTTACGTAAAATGAATTACCTAAAATACTTTCATAATTTTCAAAATTATTTGGAATATCTTTAATCAGATTTTGACTTAATTGTTTTAAATTATTTATATTTTCCTTTTTGTCATTTAATACCCAAAATTTCCTATACTGACAAAACCCTATCCATTCATTTTTTAAATCAAGATTATTATTCTTCCATAGCCAAAAATGAAAAGAATATTCTCCGTAATAAGGGTTTTTCCTCGATATATTAAGACCCGTGTTATCTCTTAAAAAATTTTCGTTTTTGATTTTCGTACCTAATCCAACAGGTAAATACCCAAAATCTTTAATTTTTTGATAGTGATCATTTTCTAAAGTTAAGCAAAACATTTTCATTTTAAATCCTAAAAATTTTATCAATATCTTTATGATCTATTAAATTCATGAATTTTTCGTGATTATTGAAATAGTCAGAAAATTTTAAGTTTTTAAAATTTTTTTTTTCTAATTTAAGTAAATTTGAATTTTTTCTTTTAAAAATAATTCCGATTCCATGATCTGCTATGCAGGTGTAAGTATCAGCATGATCGTATGTTCTAGCTTGAACTATTGCTTTCCAAACATCTCCATTCCAATGTCCATAAATTCTAGGTACCACTTGATTCCATATTTTTTTAGGTAAACAATCGTGTATGAATATTACTCCATTTTCATTTATCGTACTTAGTGAATTATCGATGTCTTTTATAGTTTGTTCGTAAGTATGTAATCCATCGAGAAAAATTAAATCAAAAGAATCTTTGTTTTTTCCGAAAAATTCATCACTTGTCATTCTCAATGTTCCTCCTCTTTCAGGATCTACGCCAACTTTGTGGTCTATATCAATTTTTGAAAAATTCTCATTTCTATCGCAGCCTATCTCAAGGTAAGATTTATAATTTCTGGTATTAATTATGTTTTGAATAATCTCGTTTCTGGACGGATATTTACTCCAGTCATAATTTAGTCTTTTATAAAACTTTTCTCCATAAAAATAATAAAAAAGCCTTTTTAAGAAAAATTTATATTTTTGTTTCATTCAAAATGATAACGAAGTGTAGTTTAAAACTGCCAACATCAACAGTTTGAGCCTTTTAACAGCAATCCTGCCATAAGCTATATACTATTATACAATAATAATTAAATAACCTAAAATAAAATTTTTAACCACTAAGTGAGTCGAATTTGAGCCTTAATTTGATATACTCAAATTAAATAAACTTTAAATAAATTTGACAATCAACCATGCATATATCCGCTATAAATAGTTTCTTGGATTTTAAAAAAAATTATCTTAGTGATAAAAATAGTGAAATTAAAATTGTTGAAATTGGATCACAGTCTGTAAATGAAAGTATAAAAAAATATTTAGATAAAAACCATAAATATATTGGAGTTGATATGGTTGAAGGCAACAACGTCGATATTGTTCTTGAAGATCCTTATAAATTACCTTTTGAAAAAGAGAGTATAGACGTAGTGATATCAATTTCAACTTTCGAACATACAGAATTTTTTTGGCTAAGTTACTTAGAAATTTTAAGAATTTTAAAACCAACTGGATTGTTTTTTTTAAATGCTCCCTCAAATTCCAAATATCACAGGCACTCAACTGATAATTGGAGGTTTTATCCTGATAGTAGTAAAGCATTAGAAAGTTGGGGTCAGAGAAATAATTTTAAACCAATGGTTTTAGAACATTATACAAATTATGAAAAAGGTAGAGATATCTGGAATGATTATGTTTCAATAACCATCAAAGATGAAAAGTTTAAAGATATGTATTCTAAAAGAATTTTAGATACAAAAAAAAATTTTACAAATGGTCGTAAAAATAATTCAGATAAATTAATCAATTTCATGGAATTTCCGCAAGATCAAAATAATTGGGGTTGGAAGCTCTACTATAAATATAGAAAATTTTTAGATAAAATTAGATTTAAAAATTAGCAATGGTAGCGAGGGGCGGATTCGAACCGCCGACCCCAGGCTTATGAGTCCTGTGCTCTAACCAACTGAGCTACCTCGCCAAATAAAAATAAATTACTGCATTATTTTACTCTAAATTAATCTTTAAAACTAATAATTTTTGACAAAAAATAATTATAATAATGATTATACATTTTATGTCTTAAATAATTAAAATTCATATTTAAAAAACTTAAAAAATTCGCAAAATAATCAAATATATCAAATTCTATTTTCTTTTTATTTGTTAAAAAGTTTTTTTTAAAATCTGCCATTATTTTTTTTGGCTTTAAAATTTTATATTTATTAGGAAGCTTAATTTGTTTTCTTCTATTAAAATTAATTAGTATCTTACAAAGGTCATTATAAGAACTGTATTCAATAAAATTAACTTTGGGTACGCAATATTTATGATTTTTGTGTCTATTGTATTTATAAGAAATTATAGGCTTATCTTGTATCGCAAACTCAGCACATGCTAACCCGAACGACTCGCCCAGACTTCGTCCATAAATCATTCCATCACAAGTATTAACAAACATCTTTTTAATAGATTCATCTAAAGTCCCATTTAAAAATTTAATTCTGGGGTGATTCGTAAATTTATTAATATTTAAAAAAATAAAAACTATATCTTTTCTTGAAACTACCACATTTTTGATTGCGTCATGCGTAAATTTTAAATCAAAACTACTTTCACCTCCATGACATCCTAAAACAATTTTATTTTTTTCAATTCCTAATTTTTTTTTTAAATTATTTTTTGTTTTATGTATATCGACCATGTAAGAAACAACAGGTATTTTATTATTAGAAAATTTTTCACTTAACCAATCAGAGACATAAGCATAATTATAACCATGTATTTGATTTAATTTTTGAGGATATGCGGCGTGAATTAAAGTTCTTATATTTTCGGATTGCCAATCATCTATATTTCCACTCTTTTGAGTGTACAAAAATTTTAAACGATATTTTTTTTTAAATTTATCGATTTCCTTGAATTTAGATATACCAATAGTGATAAATTTTTTTTTGAATTTTTTAATAACCTCTTTATTATTCCTGAAATTTTTTTGATTATAAAAAATAATTGAATTATTTTTAAGAATTTTTTTATTATTGATCGCTAATAGAAAAGTTTGATTAGCAACTCCCCTCAAATTCATTTCATCAATATAAAATGCAATATTCATTAACTAATATTTACTTGAATAATGAATTATTTAAAACTTTAATAATTTTATAATGTAGGAAAACGCCTAAAAATGTTTAATATTAATATTTTAGAGAGTGAGAATTATTCCAAATACTGTCACCGCAGAAACCGCGGCTATGCTTAAGGCTACGTTTCTATTTCTCTCAATTTTCTTTTCTTCATTAATTCTTGACAATAGGTCAGTGAGCTTGACCTTGCTTTGTTGTCTCATATCTTCAGTATGATTTTCGAATTTATATTGAGAACTCATGATTTGATTAAATCACATATCGAAAAAATTTAAATTAATTGTTCGATCAAAATGGTCTATGAAGGCCTTTTCGACCCAAAATGATTGAAATATTATGCAAATTATTAAGATTTGATAAAATTTGAAATACCTTTTCTTAATTTTTCAACAATTTCATCAATATGTTTTTTTTCACAAATGAATGGAGGGGCTATTATCAAAGCATCACCGGTAGGCTTAATATTCAAACCAGCTTTATAACATTCTTTGTAAACTTGAAATCCAGCTTTACCGGGTTTTTCTCTTATTTGAATGTCAATTCCACCTAAAAAACCATAACCTCTTATACTTTCAATGCATTTTAAATCTTTTAATGAATGAAGTCCGTCTTGAAAATAATCTGAAAGATTTTTAACTCTATTAAAAATATCCTCTTTTTCAAAAATCTCTTGAACTGCTAAAGCTGCAGATACAGCTACAGGAATTCCAGAATAAGTATAACCATGAAATAATTCAATTGTACCATCTGGTGACGCATTCATAACTTGATCATATATTTTCTCCCTGACTGCAACTACACCCATTGGAACAATTCCATTTGTTGTTGCTTTGGCCATTGTAATTAAATCAGGTGTCACTCCAAACTCTTGAGAGGCAAAGGCAGAACCAGTTCTTCCCCAGCCAGTAACAACTTCATCAAAAATTAAAAGTATTCCATGTTTGTCACAAATTTTTCTTAGTCTTTGTAAATAACCCTTTGGAGGCACTAAAGTTCCTGTAGAGCCAGCTATAGGTTCAACAATACATGCTGCAATATTTTCGCCACCGATTTCTCTTGCAATCTTCTCTAAATCATCTGCTAACTCAACACCAGTCTCTGGCTGACCCTTCACAAATTTATGTTCAGGAAGAAAAGTGTGTCTCATATGTTTTACACCTGGCATTAGAATATTTGTAAAAACTTTTACATTATTAAGTATCCCTCCAACTGTTAGTGAACCTATGTTCATCCCGTGATAACCTCTATCACGACCAATAAAACGACATCTGTTATCCTCACCTTTAGCTTTAAAATAAGCGATTGCTATTTTAATTGCTGTTTCTACAGCTGTAGAACCACATATTGTATAAAAAATTCTATTTAAATCCTCGGGAGTTTTTTGAGCAATTTTAGTAGCTAATTCAAAAGATCCACCATATCCTTGTTGAAAAGGCATTGTGTAATCTAATTTTTCTAATTGATTTTTGATTGCATCAATTATTTCCCTTCTACCGTGACCTAATGGATTGCAATATAGGCCGGAACTTCCATCAATTAGAGTATGTCCTTCATGAGTTTTTAAATAAACTCCTTTTGCATTTGCAATAAGCCTGGGATTTTTTTTAAAATCCTTATTAGATGAAAATGGCATCCAATGTTCATTTAAAGAATTAGGTATATCTGGGCTATTTGGAGATTTCATATAGTCAATCATATAGTATATCATTGATAATAGAAACATTTATTTATCAAATGAAAAAAGTTGTATTTAAATCAATTTTATTTTTTTTATTATTTTCATTAACATATTTTTTATTTGGCCTATGGGGCCTTGTTGAAATAAGTAAAAATAAAAATTTGTTGTTCAAAAGTAAAGAAAACTTCATTTTTCATAAAAATTACTCAAATAAAATTCATCATTTGAGAGATGCAAATAGATGGGGGGATAAGGAGAATGGTTACTTGTTCTCTGTTATTAATAAAAACAATACAAAGGATAAAACAATTTTGCTTCAAGGTGACTCATGGATTGAAAGTATTTCTGAAATAAAACAATCAGAGGAAATGATTAAAAATTTTGCAATTAAAAATAATTACACTGTTTATAACGCTGGCATAACATCTTTCGCTCCATCTTTGATGCATAAGCAATATGAAATTTTAAAACAAGAATTCAATATAAAGCCAGATCTACTTATAATTTATATTGATCAAACTGATATTGGAGATGAATTTTGCAGATACAAAAATAAAAAAATTTATTCAAAAAACGGTAAGCTAGATAGTATAAGCAGGGAGAAGTTTACCAGGGCAACATATGATTATTCTAAATTATATTTATACTCTGAATTAAATTTTCAAAGTACTTTAAATAAAATAATTAAATTTCCAGTCAAAAAAATAAATTACTTTTTAAAACGTAACATCAATCAATTAAATAATATCTTAAAGAATGGATATAAAAATAGAAGTGTACACAAATGTGGATTTAGGGAAATAATGAAAGAACTTGAAAATTATAACAGTGATGTAGAAAGAAATTTTAAAAAATCTTTGAATGAATTCTTAGATTACTTAGCTAATGAGAGAAATATTGAAAAAATTTTTATTGTAAGTTTCCCTCATAAAAGACATTTAGAAAAAACTTATAGTGTTGATGTCTCTAGTTACATAAATGATACTTTGTCTCTAAGTAAAGATAAAAGGATTACTTATATTAATATGTCAAAAATTGATTTTAGTAATTTAAATAAAGATGAAATCTACAAACCTAATGATTTAGCTTCCCACTTAAACGATGTTTATCATACTGAAATATTTGTTAAAAATATTATTAAAAATATAAAAAACAAAATTAAGAACTAAATGAAAAAACTTAAAAACTGGGATAATAAAACCTGGTTATCATCTAAACCTTATATCTCCCAATTTAATAAATTTCTTAAAAAGAAAATTAATCTTAATAAAGATACAAAAATATTGGATATTGGATGTGGAAGAGCGAATATTATTAGCGCCCTTCAAAAAAAATATAAATTTAGAAAGAAGCCCATAGGAATTGATATTATTGCAAACAAGGATGTAAAAAAGAATATTGTATTTAAGAAAATTGATGCCTTAAAATATTTAAAGACAAAAGAAAAATATGATCTAATCTTAATCAAACAAACTATTCATTTTTTTACAAAAACAAAGCTAAATAACCTTCTAAACCTTGCAAAAAAAAGTTTAAATCCTAATGGCAAAATACTAATTTTTTCACTAAAAACAAAAAATAATAGTATTCCTTGTTTTAAAAAAATGAAGGAAAATTTAGAAAAAAGTTTAAAAAGAGACGAAGTTTTATTTAAGATAATCAAAAATAACTTAAAAAAAATAAGCTATACTAACTTTAATTTTAAAGTAAACATCTCTAAACAAAAATACATTAGAATGATCAAAGAGAGATATATTTCATGCTTATTAAATATGAGTAATAAAGAAATAAAATTTGGTATCAGTGAAATAAAATCTAAATATAAAAATCAAATAAAATTCACTGATACCTTAAAATGTATTAGCTACAGAAAATAATTATTTTCCTGGCTCTTTGTATGATGATGCCATTTTCTGTGCAGTTTTAGCTATTTCATTAAGATTTACATCTTCTAAAATTGTAAAATCTGAAACAGCACCACTAGAAACAGCAACCATTGCAGCTGCAGCAGCTTGTTCAAAAGTTCCTTCAATCACTGCCATAAAATCATATTTTCCTCTAAGGCCTGAGTATTGAGTTACTTTAGCTCCCACAGAAGCAGCAAGTGCAGATGTTGCAGCTTTTCTGTCAGTAGATGGATTACTTACAAATCCTCCAAGACCTTTAGCTGTGTAACACCCAAGTGTATAAAATTTTGCCATTGTTACCCCTTTCCTATTTCTCAATTACAACTGTACCAGAATGAGGATCAGTTACTCCCAAATCTGGTGACAGTTCTTCCAAAGTGTGCCGAAGTGTATCCAAGAATGCAATCATTTTTGATCTTGCTTTAGCAATGTCATCTTCAGAATTCCATTCACCTAACATAAAAAATTCATTAGGTTTCGTTTCAACATATTTAGCTGAAATCTGCCCATCGAATTTTGGCATCTCATCTATTTTTTTCAAATATTCTTCTCTGCCAGATGATTTCACTTTGCATCTAACAATATTCATAAACTTTGCCATGTATCTCCTTAAACGTAAATTTTATCAGCCAAACCGTAACAAAGAATTGCACTGATAATAACAAGAACGAGTGGAGCATATATTCCATCGTTTCTAGTTTTTTTAGTTAAACCTGTTTTGTCAATTTTTAATGTATAAAAATTTACAATTAATATCGAAACATTCATTATAAAAACTAAGTTAAAGAAGGCCCAAGTAGCTTCTACACCACCTGATCTAATAAAAGCGATATATATTGCCATTAGAACAGTGGCAATCATGAATGAGCCTGCAAATCTTGTAATTAAAGTTGCAGTTTTATCTACCCCTCTACCCTTAAGAAATTTTTTAGTATCAAATACCAATTGGTAAGCGTAGCTACCAACTATAATAAAATGTGCTAAGTAAATAATTAAATAAAATGCGTTTCCAAATTTGTCTATCATAAATATCCTATGCGTTATAGTCCATGACTTGATCTGTGCACTCAACAAATTTATGAGGAGTGAAAAAATCATTCATTTGACCTAATTGATTAATAATTGCTTGCTCATCTTTTCCTTTCCACCAGCAAAACATTTCCATTGTATCGCCCGGTGTATTCCAAGTCATTTGACAAGCAGCATTGTCACTTTTCATACTTTTAACAATATCTTCCATTTTCATAGAAGCCACTGTTTCTGTAAATTTAGCTTTCATTTCAGCAGATTTGAAAGTGTGTGTTACCATGTAGTTTTTCATTTTTTCTCCTTTATAGGTTTATTTTAGATAGTTCAAATAACTGAGCACTTTCTACACACTCAGCATAAATTGCTTTAGCTGTGGAGTTATTTCCAGTTACAAACTCTTTCATTCCTGCTTCGTTATGAACATTAACTTTAAATAGCATTCCGCTTTTATCTGGGATCATAGCACCAACAGTTTTTTCCGGATATGCAACACTTTTTCTAACACTCATACCCTCATCTGATTGCATCCATTTCGTGAAAGTTTCTAATTTGCCTTCTTTAAATTTAAGATGTACTAACATTTCTTTTTCCATTGTTTACTTTTATTTAAACTCCTCTAATTATTATTCCATTAGCAACTGAGTTTGCTAATCGAATAGGTTTTACTGGTTTGTATTCCTTAGAGTCATACCACTCTAAAGCTTTTTCATAAGTTGGAAATTTAATTACTACTGTTCTAGGGTATTTCCACTCACCATCTATAACTTTGTACTCACCGGCACGTACAAGGTATTCTCCTCCGAATTTTTGAACTGTAGGCACAACTTTACCAATATATTCTTTATAAGCTTCAGGATTTTTTACATCTATATTAGCTATAACGTATCCGCTCATTTTTAGCCTGCATAAATCGTTCTAGATAATTTTTCGATTTTTTCTTCTGAACCTTTAATTTGCTTATAAATAAATTTATTACACTCACCATTTTTAGATTTATCAAAAGGCTTGCCATAAACTTTGTCTACATAAGCATTCATGCCTTTGTTCATCTCATCATCTTTAACACCCTCGGATGAAAGGTATTCTCTTATAACTTTTACTGAAGCCAAAGCTAATTCCATGTTTTTAACTTCGATAGTCTCAGCTGGTAAAACAGCTGTTGCACTGTAGTGACCTAAACACTCTATTGTTTTTTCTTTTTGAGCTTTTGTTATATGTCCTGCAGCAAAGGCTGAGCTCATGCACAAAAAAACTGCAAGAATTAAATAATGTTTTCTCATAATAGTTTTAATTTCTCAAAATATAGATTACTTTAATTGTGTTAAAATTAGATTACAGGTATGCATAATGTCTACAACCTTGAGGTTAAAAATTAATGAAAATCATTGATTGTACGTCTTTTTACAACGAACACATGATGTACGAAGTAAGATTAAACGTTCTTAAAGATAAAGTTGATAAATTTATTGTTACTGAATCAACTTATTCCCATAGCGGTAAAAAGAAAAAGTTAAATTTTGATATAAACAATTATCCCAAGTTCAAAGATAAAATTAAATATATCGTGATAGATAAAGAACCTGACGGAATTGTTGAAGAAAATAATAATCCAACTTTACAAAGAGCGAATAGTCTAAAAAGAATTGAATTATCTTACGATGAGCATTTAAATGCTATCAAAGATGCTGATGATGATGATTTTATAATGTTAAGTGATAATGATGAAATCCCAAATTTAGACTCTGAAGATTTCAAGAAAAATAAAAATGATATTGTAATATTTAATCAGCTATTTTTTTATTTTAAGTTCAATTTACTGTATAACAGAATGCTCTGGCCAGGTACTAAAGGGTGTAGAAAAAAGAATTTGAAATCTTTTTCTTGGCTTCGAAACATCAAGTTTAAAAAATATCCTATTTGGAGAATAGATACATATTTTTCTAACACCAAATATTCAAATTTAAATATTATAAACGATGGTGGGTGGCATTTTACAAATTTAAAAAGTCCTGAGGATATGTTTGAAAAATTTATGAACTTTGGCCATCATGATGAATTCAAATTAAGTGGAATAACAGTTGATAAAATTAGAGATAAAATTTCTAAAAGAGAAATGTTCTATGATCATTTTGCAGACAAAAGTTCTAAAAGTAAATGGGACAGCGACTACAAACTTAAAAAAATTGATCCTGATCTTTTGCCAAGATATCTTGTAAGTAATAAAGAAAAATACTTAGAGTGGTTTGATCTTTAATCCCACACTGGTGTTTTTTTTAAAATAAAACTTTCGATACCAATTTTTTTATTTTTACTATCTAAAAGCTTATAAAATTCTTGTCTTTCTTTTTGTAAAGCATTCTTAGAGTTAATCTCTAAATTTACAAGTTTTTTAATAATTTGAAGTGATTTTTTAGGTTTTGAAGAAATTTTGATCAAAAATTTAATCATAAAGTCATTAAAATTTTCTTTTGGAATAATTTGTGAGACTATCCCAAACTTCATCGCTGTTTCAGAATCGATAATATCTCCGGACATAGCTAGATATTTTATATTTTGATTTGAAGTAAATTTTTTAGTTTTTTGTGTTCCACCTATACCCGGAATAAGTCCTAAATTAATTTCGGGTAATCCAAACTTTGCATTATCACTAGCAATAATGAGATCACTTGAAAGAGCCAATTCAAAGCCTCCGCCTAATGCATAACCATCGACAAATGCAATGATTGGAATATCAATATCTTTTAGTTTATCAATATTTGAGAATAGTTTTTGTTTTTTTGCTTGTTTGGAGTTTAATTTTTCTAATTCTTTGATATCAGCTCCAGGAGAAAAAAACTTTGATCCACCAATTAAACCAATACATTTTATTTCTTTAGTTTTATTTAAATGCTTGGTTGCATTAGCTATTTCATTTAGGGTTTTTTCATCTAAACTATTATTTTTATTGTTAGCAATTTGAATAATTGCGTAATTTCCTCGCTTTTCTATTTTAATATTTTTATAGTTCATATTTTATAGAATATAAATTTCATTATGACAGAGCAACTAATTATATTAATTGAAATTATCTTGATAGACTTAGTCTTAGCAGGCGATAATGCAATTATTATTGGAATGGTTGCATCAAAATTTGAGTCTTCTAAGAGAAAAAAAATTATATTTTGGGGCATTGGAGGAGCAGTAGTTTTAAGAATTATTTTTACCTTTATAACAGCTTATTTATTACAGATTACAGGGTTAAGACTTATTGGGGGGATATTGTTACTCTATATTTGCTATAAGCTTTATCGTGATGTTATTCAAAATAAAATTGAAGAAAAAAATATTGAAGTTGATAATTCAAATTTTAAAAAAGCAATTTTCACAGTTATTCTTGCAGATGTAACTATGAGTTTAGACAACGTTTTAGGAGTAGCTGGTGCAGCTAAAGATCATTATATGCTTTTAGCTTTTGGATTAGGATTATCAATATTGCTGATGGCGTTTGCTGCAAATTATACTGCTAAGTTAATAAAAAAATATTCTTGGATAAGTTGGGTAGGTTTATTAGCAATTTTAATTGTTTCATTTCAGTTAATTTACGAGGATCTTATAATTTTATTATGATTAGATATGCATTATTTTTTTTGATTATATTTAATATTTCTCACGCTGTTGAGTTTCAAGGAAATTTTAAACAAGGCTCTTTTATTCTTGGTAAAACAGATCCGAAATCAAAAGTGTTCATAGATAACAGAAAAATAAGAGTCTCAAAAGATGGGTTTTTTGCTTTTGGACTAGATAGAGATAGAAAAAATAACGTAGTAATAAAAATACAAAATAAAAAAGAAACAAAATTAATTGAAAAGCAGGTCTTCAAAAGAGAATATAAAATTCAGAGAATTGATGGCCTTCCACCGAAAAAAGTCACTCCGCCGCCAGAAGTTTATGAAAGGATAAAAAAAGATAATAAATTAATTGGAGATGCTAGAGCAATAAATAGTAATCTAATTTTTTTCAAAGATAAATTTGTTTACCCTATAGATAAATATATCATCACGGGTGTTTACGGTAGTCAAAGAATTCTAAATGGAAAACCAAGAAGACCTCATTATGGAATTGATTTTCATGCACCTGAGGGTACTCCTGTAAAATCAATGATGGATGGAGTGGTTACATTAGTAGAAAAAGATATGTATTTCACTGGAGGAACTATCATTTTTGACCATGGTCATGGAATAAGTACCTTGTACATGCACATGAAAGATATAAATGTTCAAAAAGGACAAAAAGTTAAAAAAGGACAGATTGTTGGCACTCTTGGTCAAAGTGGAAGAGCTACAGGACCCCATCTGGATATTCGCTTAAATTGGTTCGAAATAAAATTAGATCCAATGACAATTTTAAATTAATTATATGTTAACAACAATAGATTTATCATTTTTAGAGTTCTTGTTTTTTTGTGGAATTATACTTTTTGCATCAACTGTTAGAGGTTTTAGCGGCTTTGGTTTTTCTGCATCAAGTGTTTCATTGTTATCTTTTATTTTACCACCAAAAGAAATTGTACCAATAATCTTATTGTTAGAAATAATAGCAAGTTTTTTTATGATACCAAGTATATGGAAAAAAATTAATTGGAAATTCGTTTTTTATTTACTTGTGGGGGTGTCAATTGGAACTCCTTTTGGTGTGCATCTTCTTTCTATATTGGAGCCAAGAGTAACACATTTAATAATTTCGATAACAGTTCTTATTTTTGCTTTTTTATTATTACGTGGATATAAAAACAAAAAATTAAATCACAATATTTCCAAATTTTTTGTCGGAGCAACAGCTGGGACAGTTAATGGATTTGGTACTTTGGCTGGTTTGCCGATAGCACTATATTTTTTAATAATTGCAGCTGAACCAGCAGTAATTAGGGCATCGTTAGCTGCTCTATTTTTCTTCACTGATTTATATGCATTAATTCTCGCTTACTTTAATGATATATTAAATTATACTGTATTATATAGAACTTTACCTCTTATTTTAATTGTTCCCTTTGGCGTTTCAATTGGCACAAAATTATTTACCGGAAGCTCAAAAGAGAATTATAAAAAGTATGTGCTTTACTTTTTAATTTTAGTCTCAATTTTTGGATTAATTAGAGCTTTAATTTAATTTTTTTTAATTAGAAAGATGTGTTTGTATTTACTCAATAATTGTCTACCGCCTGCACCTATTATTCCTAATAAAATGGCTAAAAGTATTGCCATTGATCCATAAAGAAGTGGATTATTTTCAGATAGCTTTGAAATAAATTTAGAGAAAAAGTTTAGGTTCTCTAAATTAACTATTTCAGCATCTTTTAATTGCCTTGCTCCCTCATAAAAAAATGTATCATATGCAATAGCTATCGCGACTGCACATAACAACATTGCAAATAAAGTTTTTAAATGTGAGCTATCTAAATATTGCCCAACTTTTTGACCAACCTGTACTCCGATAATAGAACCTACAACTAAAATTATCACCAAAATCAAATCTATAGAGCCATAGTTAAATGCATGCAATATAGTCACTAGTGCACTTATAAAAACTGTGACAAATAAAGATGTTCCAGGTATAAATTTTACTGGCATACCTATTATATAAATCATTGCAGGCACCATCAAAAAAGCTCCTCCCACTCCTATTAACGCCGCAACAAATCCTACTATAATACCAAGTAAGATTGGCGTAAAAGCGCTCTCGTAAAGTCTTGATTTTGGAAATCTAAGTTTTAGCGGTAAGCCATGTATCCAGTAGTGTGTGTGTAATTTTTGTTTTAAAATTAATTTTTTTCTAGCTCTATCAATTTCTTTAGCACCCTCGATGAGCATCAATGTACCGATAATCGCAAGAAGATACATATATGATAATGAAATAATTAAACTTAACTTCCCAGTTTCTTTAAAAAAAGTAAAAGTTATAATACCTAGTATGGTCCCTACAACTCCACCAATAATTATCATCAGTCCCATTTTATAATCTAGTGTGTTTTTAAACCAATGTGTCATTGATCCAGAAACTGAAGTTGCTAATATATTATTTATTTCATTAGGAACTGCATAAACTGGTGGGATTCCTAAAAATATTAAAAATGGTGTCATTAAAAACCCTCCACCGACACCAAATAAACCTGAAAGAACTCCGACTGCAAAACTAATAAATAAAATTGTGATTATATCTATATGAACTTGAACTATAGGAAGATATATTTCCATTAATAGTTCATAGGTATTCCTCTTGAACTAAATTGTCAATCTTGACTTTGCTAACTATGCTGCCTGCTGTAGTTTGTGCTTAGAAACCATTCCGCTTAGGAAATTCCATAGATATCTAGCAGTTAACAATGAAGCATTTTCGGCCTTCTTTTGTTCCTCTTTAGAAAGTCCGTCCAAAAGTTTTTCACATTCAGCTCTATGAATAACGTCAGCAGATTTATGAGCTTCAAAAAATTCTAGTCCCTCTTTTGAATTTACTCCGTAAAATTTTTTTAAACCTTGGATTTTAGTCTCCGCTATTTCAGGAATTTGTCTTTCATAGGTATATAATGACGCTAAACCTTCAGCGTAAGATTTTCTCGCTTGAGCGAAAAAATTATCAATCATATCCTTTGTAAACCAATCAAGTTTTGCGTTTTCTATTTTTTTATCATCAGCTCCTAAAGCTTTTGCAAAATTTTTCCAAAGTTTCGGGTGATCACCATCTTTGTTTTCCTCATCTTGTAAATTTTCCAGGAGAATTCTTCTTTTCTCTATATCTTCGCAAATAGAGTGAGTTGCACTTATGTATCTTGGAAACGCTTTAACGTGCTGGTAATATTGTTCAGCATAATCTTTAATAATTTCCCTATTCAATTTACCCTCATTCCAGTAAATTTGATAAAACGGGTGTTTGAGTAAGTGGTATTTGTCTAACTTTTTTCCTAGATTTGATGAAAACATATTTCTCCTTTGTTATTTCAAGCCTATAAAAAAAATTTGAATGATTAAATAAAAAAATTATCCACAATTTTGAGTTGTAAATAAAAAATGTTCACGTTTTGATTCACTTTTGATTCACTTAGGGACTCAATTTACAACCTTAGATAGTTTTATCCACAGTTGCCAGAGGCTTTTCGTCTATTGGAAGGTGAAGAGCTGCAGCAATAAATGATAAGACTATAGCAAGATACCAAGCGTAATCGAAACTTCCAAATTGATCGTAAAAATAACCTCCTAAGTAAGCTCCCAGAAATGATCCGAATTGATGATTTAGGAATACAATGCCAAAGAGAAGAGTTAAATTTTTTGTTCCAAAAATTTGAGCAACGATACCGTTAGTAGCTGGTACAGTAGCAAGCCATAATAATCCAAAAGATGTACCGAACAACACAGCAGACAGATTTGATGCTGGTAAAAAAATAAATAGAATTAATGTTATTCCTCTTAAAAAATAAAGCCCACTTAAAAGTATTTTTTTACTATATTTATCTCCTAAATAACCCATCACTAAAGTTCCAATAATGTTAAAAAAACCAATTAATGCTAGGATAGCCATTCCCGTCCAATCTGCTAGCCCTTTATCTTGAACATATCTTGGGACATGAGTAGCTATTAAAGTAATTTGAAAACCGCAAACAAAAAAACCTAAAACTAATAATCTAAATCCTTTATGCGCAAAAGATTCTTTTAACACTTCTTTTAAACTTCGATTGTCAATATTAGTATTTTGATTTGATACTTGATTTTTAGGAAGTCTAACAAAAAACCCGGGTATACACATAAAAAATAAAATAATCGAAAAAATAATAAAAGACATTTGCCAAGAAGAAATATTTTTAAAAATATTTGCCAGAATAGGAAATATAAACATTCCTAAACCTCCGCAAGCTGTAACAATACCTGCTGCTTTACTTCTATTTTCATTTGGAAAATGTTTTGAAATCATTGGGGTAAGAATAGTCCCGGCAGCGCCTGCTAAACCCAAACCAACAAGTAGACCTAAATTAATTTGTAGCCACATACCTGAAATGAAGTTATTTCCCATTAACAGCATTGATATCGAGTAGAAAATTAAAGCGGGAACTATTACAACATAACCACCTAGTCTGTCAGAAATTCTTCCAAAAATTGGAGTAAAGATTCCCCAAAAGATTGCATGAACTGCAATCGCTAATCCAAATTCTGTATTTGACGTTCCTCCAGTTGTCTCAAATTCACTTGAGTAAAGTCCAAATGTTTGTCTTACTCCCATAGTTGCACAGACAACGAAACAAGCCGCTATTAAAGCATAAAATGCAGTTTTATTCGGAAAAAAATTTTTCATTACTTAATTTTTTTTAAACCTTTTTTTAGATCGTTAATTAAATCTTTTGGATCTTCTAATCCAATGTGTAGTCTTACAATAAATTCATCTTTGTTAAATCGGTAAAATTGACGTCCTTTCAAATATTCATCTTTTTTATTATTTTTTAATTCTTGAAGTATAGCTAAGCTTTCAAAACCTCCCCAGCTATATCCTATGCCAAATAATTCTAACGAATTTACAAATTGTATAACAGAAGATTTTTTTTTGCTTTTAATAACTATTGATAACAAGCCAGTTGCGCCAGAGTAATATTTTTTCCAAAGTTTATAATTTTTAGAGGAAGGATTGTGAGGGTAAAGAATTTCTTTTATTTTTTTTTGTCTTTTTAAGAAATTAATAATAACTTTTGTATTCTCACTATGTTGTTTTAGTCTTGTGTCTAAAGTTCTTAAACCTCTTATGATTAAATAAGCCTCATCAGCTGACATTCTGTAGCCAGATAATTTATAAAAAAACATAATCTTTTTAAAAACTTTTTTATTAACAGCTAGAGAACCACCCATAGCATCTGAATGACCTGAAAAATATTTTGTTGCAGAACAAAATGACATGTCAAAACCAATTTTTAATGGCTTCAGATAAAGCGGAGTTCCCCATGTATTGTCTAAAAGAGTAAAAATTTTTTTTCTTTTTGCTAACTGAGTGATTTTTGATAAATCTTGAAATTCAAAAGTATTACTTCCAGGATTTTCAACTAATATCATTTTTGTTTTTTTTGAAATTTTATTTTTTAGGTCTTCAAATGAATCTGGATTATAAAATTTTGCACTTACATTGAACTCTCTAAGTAATTCTTGAGATATTTCTTTTGTTGGACCATATACATTATCAGAAACCAAAATTTCATCTCCTGGTCTACAGAGAGACATTAAGGCCAAAGCTATTCCTCCAAAACCAGTTCCTGTCAAAAAAACGTGATAAGCCTGCTCTAATTCTTTTAAAATATTTTCGAGTTCTATTGTCGTCGTGCTTCCATACCTTCCATAGGTGTAATGTGATACTTTTTTATGTTTTTTAATTTTCAATTCATGTTGATACATTTCTTGAATTGAATTGAATAAAATAGTTGAGGCTCTAGTCACTGGAGGATTTGCAGACCTATTAGTACTGTCTTTAGTGGGGTGTTTTAAGAATGTGCTTATAGACTTTTTCATAAAATAAGTATATCTGACTTTTATATAGTACTTTACTAATTAAGATATAAAAAAGGAGGCAAAAATATGGGTTATCCAAAAAAGCACCGAGGAAGAAGAAAAATCGGATCAAAAAAAAGAAGAGCTAGAAAAAGAAATAAGAAGAAATAATCATTTAAATATTTATGCATGCAATAACTCAAATTAGAAAATTGAGTATTTGGATATTTTTAGTTCCATTGCTTGCTATTAATTTTTGTTTAATAATATCTCAGAACCCAGAATTATTAGAAGGAACCATATTTACAGTTGATCAGCTTGGAAGATCTGCTTTTTCAATTCCTTATCTAGATGGAAGTTTGTCTATAAGTAGAGCATCAAGAACCTTTCCCCAATACCTAATTTTTAAACCTTCAATGATATTTACTGCAGTTTTATTGTATTATTATTGGAGAGAAAATAATAATTTAGTAAATGAATTATACTCTTCAGATATTAATTTTAACTTTAAAAAATTTGGAATTTTATCAGCAATATTTTTAGCTATTCATTCTATTTTTCTAGGAATAAAATTTGATATTCAAATTTATAAACTTTTTAGACGAGTTGTTTTATTATTATTTATAATTTTTGAGCTTATTGCTCAGGGTTTATTAGTTTACCATTTATACAAACTTAAAAATAAATTAGAAAAATTTATTAATAAAAAAGTCTTAGTGGTCAAAGCTTTTCTTGTTTCAATATTAGTGGTTGTTGCAATTTTAAGTTTGCCTATTTTAGTTACAAAAGGAAATACACAATTTAAACATGCGTTGGAGTGGAATTATTTTGTCGGCGTAATTTTATTTTATCTATTATCAAGATTTTTTTGGAAGAGAACCACTTAAATTTCTAGGCTTTCGCCCAGAAATTTAGTAGTTTTGGCTCGTCGTTTTAGGCGCTACCGCCAAGCCTTCCCGATGAACTATTCTAGCGCTACTAGGTTCACCTTTCTGCCCTTTAAGCTTGAACCTCTCGGTTTTTCCCTAAATGGCCAGTTAAGAGTTGCCTCTTAATTAAAAACATTAAATCACATACTATAGAAATTTGTTATCACTTAATGCGTGTCTTGTAGCTGTATGTTAACTACGTGGATAACTTATTGTTAAAAGTCTTATCTATCCAGCCACCTCCTAGAACTTTATCCCCAAAAGTATCTTTTGAATAAAAAACACATGCTTGTCCCGGTGAAATCCCAGTCTCTTTATCTAAGATTTCGACTTGAGCATAGTCTTTAACAAGTTTTATTTTTGCTTTTAAAAGTCTACCTGTTGACCTAACTTTAATATTAATAATTTCGTTAAACTCATCTTTGTTTGCCAAAATATTTAATTCTCTAAGTTGGATTTGTTTGATTTCTAAATTTTCTTTATTTCCCACAATAACTTTGTTCTCATTGGCATTAATATTTATTACGTAAAGAGGTTTTTCACTTGAAATTTTTATTCCTTTTCTTTGACCTATCGTATAATTAATTATCCCTTGATGTTCACCGATTTTATCTCCATTGAGATCAACTATGTCTCCTTTTTGAAATGACTCGGGTCTATATTTTTTTATAACTGAACTATAATCACCATTTGGTACAAAACAGATATCTTGACTATCCGGTTTATCAGCAACATTTAAGTTTAGTTTTTTTGCTATGGATCTTGTCTCAGATTTATCAATTTCGCCCAAAGGAAATCTCAAATAATCAAGCTGTTCTTGTGTTGTGCTAAACAGAAAATAGCTTTGATCTCTATTTATATCTTTAGCTCTATACATACTTGCATGACCATTGTTTTGAATTCTTGATACATAGTGACCTGTAATTAATGCATCTGCTTTAAAATCTTTAGCATATTTAAATAAATCTCTAAATTTTACAGTCTGATTACACTGAACGCATGGGATAGGGGTTTCTCCAACTGCATAACTATCAATAAAAGAGTCTATGACTTCTGATTTAAATTTTTTTTGGTAATACAGAATTTCATGGTCAATATTTATTTTTTCTGAGACTCTTTTAGCATCCATTATATCTTGTCCCGCACAGCACTGTCTTCCATCTTTAGATTGTTTTGTATCATCATAAAGTTTTAAAGTAATACCTTTAACATCATAACCCTCCTCTTTCATCAGAGCGGCTACAACAGACGAGTCTACGCCTCCAGACATTGCAACAACTACTTTTGTTTCTTTTTTCGATTTATTAATTCCTAGTGAATTCATTATTTAAGTGTATAATATATTTGTTATTTATTTTCCATAATGCTTATTGATTTCGAACCAGGTGATTATGTTAAAAACCCTGCTAATAGTGAATGGGGTATAGGTCAAGTGCAATCTATTATAGGTAATAAAGTAACAGTTAATTTTGAAAATTATGGAAAAAGAGTAATTAACATCGAAAACGTAAAATTAGAAAGAGTAGAAAGTGAATAAAGCCGAGTTAAAAAAAATAGCGGAAGGACTCATTGATGTTTTTATAGAGGCTGGAGACGATACAATAAAACTTTACAACGATGGTTTAAAAATTGAGATCAAGGATGATGGTTCTCCTGTAAGCAATGGAGATTTAAAAGTGAATGACATTATTTCAAAAAAAATTTCTAGTTTAACACCTGATATACCAATTATTTCTGAAGAAACAGTTAATCTTAATGAAAAAAATAAATCGAAAATTTTTTGGTTGATTGATCCTATTGATGGGACAAAAGAATATATAGCTGGAAAAGATGAATATACATTAAATGCAGCTTTAGTAATAAATACTGTACCGGTTCTTGGACTAGTGGGTGTTCCCAAAAAGAAAAGACTTTTTTTTTCGTACTCTCCTGGAGAAAGTTATTTGATCGAAGAGAATGTAACAAAAAAGATTTCTTGTAAAAAACAACAGCCAAAAGGAAAAGTTGTAGCTTTATCTAGTGTCATTAAACCTTCAGATATAATTTTAAACAAATTAAAAGAGTTTAATGTTACCTCAATTGTAAAAATGGCTAGCTCATATAAATTTTGTGTAATAGCAACAGGTGAATACGATATTTACGCAGCTAGAGAAAGAGCAAATGAATGGGATTACGCTGCGGGACATGCTATAGCTCAAAATGCTGGAGCAATAATCAAGACATTAGATGAAAAGCCTTTTTTGTATGGTAAAGAAGATTATAGAAATCCTAGTTTATTGATTAAAAGGTCTGAAAATTTAAATGATTAAAACAATTTTAATTATAATACTTTCTGTAACCTTTTTTGGTGTATTGTTTTTTATTCTAGTAAGAAATGCATTAAAAAGAAAGCTTGATATTTTAGTCGAAGAAGAAAAAAACAAAAAATCAGATAAGCTTGATTAATTTATTAAATTCTTGGGTATCCAAATCTAAAACTCTTTTTGATAAATCAAAACTAAATCCTCCCCTAGCTAATATTCCCATATCTTTTTTATAGAATAATTCACGATTACTCTCTGGTCTTAAAGGTCCTATTCTTCTTCTCTTGCAAAGCTTTAAAGCAGAAACAAAATCGGGTTCTATTTCATTTTCTTTAATTTTATCAATGCTTTGCTTTACATATTTATCTTCTATTCCTTTGCTTCTTAATGACTGATTTATTTTATTAAGGGAGTAACCTCTTTTTAAAAACATCCTAGCCTTTGAGTCAGAGTACATCTCATCATTTAAAATCTTATTCTTTTCTAAATTTAAAATTATTTCATCTATAATTGCGGAAACTTCTTTTTTAGATCTACTTCCTTTTATCTTTAACAAGTATTTCTTTAATAGATATACTTTTAACTGTTGTTTTGACGGATTATATTTTTCTAAATAAGAGTAAGCTAGGTCTTTCAAGTTTGTAGTGAGCTCCTCAAAATCACTTTTATTTAATGTGGGATTCATTTATTTAATATACTATATTATTTTTAATGATAAATGATCTTTTAGAATTAATAAATTCAGAAACTATTTATTTAGTCGCAAACTGGGGAGTAATTCCTTTTTGGTTGTTACTAATTATTTTTCCTAACCATGGTATTACAAATTTCTTTGCACAATCAATTATTGCTCCTCTACTTTTAGCTACAGCTTACGGCTATTTATCTTACAATCTTTACTTAGATAATGATATTTTAAGTGGGTTTGAATTATATGGCGGATTAGATGGACTATATTCAATGTTCGCAAACGAAATTTTACTCTTAATTTTTTGGCTCCATTTTCTTTCAATTAGCTTATTCGCAGGAGCATGGATAGTCAGGGATGCAAGAAAATATTTTATCCCAAAAATTATTACAATACCCTCTTTAGTAATTACTTATTTCTCTGGACCTATTGGATTAGTCATTTATTGGTTTTTTAGAATTTTCTTTGCCAAAAAAATTAGTTTCAATGATTAAGCCTTTTGATTTTTATTTTGATTTTGTAAGTCCATATTCTTTTCTTGCACATAAGGAAATTAGAAAAATTGAAAACAAAGCATCAATAAAAATTAGATATAAACCAATTCTTTTAGGTGGTTTACATAATTTGCATGGAATTAAGGCTCCAGCTTTTATACCTGCAAAAGCTAAACATATGATTAGAGATTGTAAATTGATAGCTGAAAGAAATAACGTAAAATTTAAATTTAACTCTTATTTTCCAATTAGAAGTTTGAATTTAATGAGGGGTGTATTTGTGGCAGAAGAAGATAATTTTAAAAGCTATTATATTGATAATATATTTAACTCTATTTGGCAGGACGGTTTAAATATGAATGACGAAAATATAATTCAAAAAGTTTTAAAAAACTTAAATGTAAATCCAAAAACTTTTGCTTTAAGAGCCACCTCCTCTTTAATTAAGGAAAGTTTAAAAAAAAAGACAAGTGAGGCATATGAAAAAGGAGTTTTTGGAGCTCCAACTTTTGTATCTAATAATAAAGTTTTCTGGGGTCAGGATAGAATTGAATTTGTTTTAAAAGAAGCCAGTAAATAATTATTTTTTATCTTTTTGAACTACTTTTAGTCCAGCATTTTTTAAAGCATCAAATCCACCTTTAGCATTAGCTACATTTTTAAAACCCATATCAACTAGTGCTTTAGTAGCAAGTGCAGATCTAAAACCCATTGCACAGAAGAAAACCATTTTTTTAGTATCTTTAATTTTATTCTCTTGATAATAGCTGCTATTAGGATCTAACCAGAATTCTAGCATACCTCTTGGGATGTGTTTTGCATTTTCAATTGTGCCATCTCTCCAAAGCTCTCTGATGTCCCTGACATCAATTAAAGTTATCTCATTTTTTTCAATAAGACTCTTTATTTCCGATGGACTTAGTGTTTCAATGATTTCGTTGGCTTCTTCAACCAATTTTTGTGAAGATTTAATACTCATAGATCAACTAATTAAACTATTATATATATTTTGCTAGTATGAAAAACTTTCAAAATTCAAAAAAAACAGGATTTTTAAAAAAAATCTTTATCAAATTATGCAGAATGTTAGGGTTTGAAATTATTGATCAAAATACATTTGAGATAGTTACAATCAATAAAAAAATTAATGATGAAGCGACTATTATTGGCAAAAATTCTATTAATCTTCCATTAGGAATAGTTAAAGTAACTAGACCTGTAAAATCTTTAGATATCATAATTAGAACATGCACTAGCGTGAATATGTTAACTCAAAATAAAAACAGGCTTTTTGAAAAGAAAAAAATTGAATACACTTTGAGAACTATTAGGTCATTATTGTATTCTGCAAAATCTAACACTCAGCTTAAAAATTTAAAAATTAGCTTTAAAGTTATTGATCATAATTCCTCGGAAGAAAACTTAAAAAAAATAGATTCAATATTTAAAAAATTTAAAACAGAATATTATTTAATAAATTTAGATGTTTCCAAATTCGAAAAAGAAATCGAAAAAATTAATGAAAGGGGACAGGATATATCCTCTAATCAAATTTCTAATATGGCCAATATTCACCAGTCTTTGTTGGAAGCTAAAAATTGTGAAGATTTGATTTATTTTGTTGAAGATGATTATTTACATCAACGTAATTCGATAAGTGAAATGATTTTTACATATGAAAGGATAGCCTCACAATTAAATAAAGAGATAATTATATGTCCGAGCGATTACCCGTATTTATATACAAGGGCTGGTATTACTCAGAATTTTTTAGGACAAAATTATCATTGGAGAAAAGTGGATGAAACTTTATGCACCTTTTTAACTAGTAAACAAATAATAGAAAAATACTGGGAAAAATATTTAAGTATGTGTAAAAAAGAACATGCACCTTTTGAAAAACCATTACATGAAATTTATGAAAGAGAATTGTGTATATCACCTATACCTTCTCTTGCTGTTCATTTTACAAATATAAATTCTATATTTGGACTTTCTCCTAACATTGACTGGAAGCGTATTTGGGAAGAAAACAAAGAGTAAAAGGCCCGATTTCTCGGGCCTTTATTAAATTTTTAGTCTCTAATAGAATAAGCTGAAACACCAACTTCGGCTTTGTCGGTTCCTAATTTTTCAGCAGCTTTACTAATTCTTAATCCTATAGTTGATTTAAGAACACTGAAGGTAATCCATGAAAGAACAAAACTGAATATACATACAGATGCAGTACCAATGAATTGAGTTCCAAAAGATGTATCTGGATTCGTTAAAGGCACAACTAATGTTCCAAATATTCCTGCAAACATGTGTACAGGAATGGCACCAACTACATCATCCAAACCATAGCTCTCTAACATTTTTGTACCGAAATACATTATAATTGCTCCTATGGAACCAATGAACATAGCTGTAATTGGACCAGGTGTTAAAGGTTCTGCTGTTATAGCAACTAATCCGGCTAACGCACCATTAAGCATCATTACAATATCAGTTTTTCCACCAATCAATCTTGTAATCGCAGCACCAGTAAAAGTCCCTGCTGCACCTGCTAAATGAGTATTTACTGCAATTTTTGATATTGCATTAACATCGTCAAAAGTACCCATAGCTAATTGACTAAAGCCATTAAAACCAAACCATCCAAACCAAAGCAAAAAAGTTCCGAGTGTTACTAATGGAATACTTGAAGCCGCAAAAGGTTGCATTGATCTCTTTTCACCTCTTCTGCCAAATCTTCCCTCACGAGCTCCTAAAACAATTACTCCAGCTAATGCCGCGGCACCTCCGCATCCATGAACTAAAGTTGATCCAGCAAAATCAGAGAATCCGCCGCTAGCTAACCAGCCGCCACCCCACTGCCAACCCATAGAAATTGGGTAAATCACGCCTGCCATAATTGCTGCAAAAATAAAGAATGGCCAGATCTTAATTCTTTCTGCAACTGCTCCAGACACTATGGAAGCTGTCGCGCACACGAACATAGTTTGAAAGAACCAGTCTGAATAACCTGAATAACCTGTTTCAGCGTCAGATGAGTCTGTCCAAATCGTAAATGAGCCCACGTAGCCTCCCTCCGGCACGCCATAAGCCAAATTATAGCCTACTAAGAAAAATATCAGTGAACATATAGCGAATTTACCTATATTTTTCGCGGCAATTGTCGACACACTTTTTGTTGTAACTAATCCACTCTCAAGCATGCAGAAACCTGCTGCCATGAAAGCTACTAGCACTCCACCTATATAAAACCCTAACGAGTTAAAAATATATTGTCCTTCTTGAGACATTGTAGTTTCTGCAAAGCTTTGAGAGCTAATTAGTAAAGCAGAAATACAACCTAATAAAATGAAAGTTAATTTTTTCATGTTTCCCCCTTTTTTTTGAAGACTTGATATCAAATTACAGAGATTTGAAGCATGAATTTAATGCATACGAGCTTTGTAAAATAAATAAGGCCTGGACGGGGGAACCGAACCAGGCCTTATAATTTTTCCCAACTAACGAGGGAGGGAATTTTAATTAGTCTCTAATACCGTAAGCTATTACACCGACTTCTGCTTTGTCAGTTCCTAGTCTTTCAGCTTCCTTGCTTATTCTTAATCCAATTGTACTTTTTATAATTTGGAAAACAATAAATGAGACTATGAATACGAATACCACAACTGAGATAGTTCCTAAGAATTGTGCTCCGAAAGTAACATCTCCATTTGTTAATGGCACTGCTAATGTACCCCATACTCCAGCTACTAAGTGTGCTGGGATGGCTCCAACTACGTCATCAATTTTCATTTTGAACAATAGTTTTGTTGAGAAGTACATTAATACTCCAGCTATTGCTCCAATAAAGATTGCAGCTAGAGGACTTGGTGTTAATGGTTCTGCGGTAATACCTACTAATCCAGCAATTGCGCCGTTTAGCATCATTACAACGTCAGTTTTTCCACCAATCACTCTTGATACTGTTGCAGCAGCTAATACACCACCACCTGCAGCTAAGTTCGTATTGATATAAATTGTTGCTACTGCTGAAACGTCTTCTAGCGTTCCAGAAGCTAACTGAGATCCACCATTAAATCCGAACCAACCTAACCAAAGTATAAATACTCCTAATGTTGCTAACGGAATTGATGATGCAGCAAATGGTGCCATCGGCTTAGCCTCGCCTTTTCCAGAGAATCTGCCACTTCTAGCACCTAATACGATTGCACCTGCAAGAGCCGCAGCTCCTCCAGCAGCATGTACTAATGTTGAACCAGCAAAGTCTGAGAATCCAGCTACCGATAACCATCCGCCACCCCACTGCCAACCCATTGAAATTGGATAGATAATTCCAGTTAAAATTGCGGCAAATAAGAAAAATGGCCAGATCTTAATTCTTTCAGCTAATGTACCAGATACGATTGACATTGTAGTTGCACAGAACACCATTTGGAAAAACCAATCAGATCCATCAGAATATCCTGTCTCTAATGATGAATTGTCACTCCATGGTGTAAATGAACCAATATATCCGCCCTCTGGGATACCGTAAGCTAAATTGTAACCAACCAACCAGAACATTACTCCGGCGATTGAATATAAACCTATATTTTTTGCGCAGATTGCTGATACAGATTTTGATGTTACTAATCCTGACTCTAACATTGCGAAACCTGCGGCCATCCACATGACCAAGAAACCTGACATTAAAAATAATAGGGTATTAAAAATGTATTGTACTTCTGCAGACACTGTAGTCTCAGCATATCCAAGACCCGCGAAGCCAAAGTAAATGGCTGTACCTGCTAGAAAGTATCCTAAGTATTTTTTCATAACTAACTCCCTTGTTAAGCGTGCGTTATAGTGTTTTAACTATTGAAAAAGAATTGAATTGTCTTAATTTGAGCTATGCAGTTTTTGCAAGTAGTTTAGCCCTTATTTGAGATTATCAAATAAGGGCTAAATAAAACGTTTATCTATTAAACATTTCTTTTAAGCTTTTGGCTGGTAAAAACTTAACTTTTTGGGATGCTGCAATTTGAATAGACTCTCCTGTACGTGGGTTTCTACCTACCCTAGCTTTTCTTTTTGCTACTTTATAAGTACCAAATCCAGCTATTTTTACAGTATCGTCATTCTTTAAAGCATCTAAAATAATAGTCGTTATTGAATCAAAAGTTCTCTCTGCATCAGCTTTGCTTTGACCCAGTGTGGACGATATTTTTGCTACTAGTTGTTTTTTATTCATTTATGCCCCTTAGTTATTTCCTAATTTCAATAAAAATCCAATAAAATCAACATTTTTTTGGTGTTTCACGTAAATATCAACACAATATATTGTGTGGTCAAAAATCGTTGATTTTATTGACTTTTTTGATTAAAAAAATGGCTTAAAATAAGCCTAAATCTTTTAAATCATTAAATGTTGTAAAAAACATTAAAGAAAGTAGCAAAAAAAGACCGATTCGAAAAAATCCTTCTTGGGTCTTTTGAGTTAGAGGTCTACCTAAAACCTTTTCAAAAGCATAAAACATTAAGTGTCCTCCATCTAACATAGGAATAGGTAACAAATTAATAAATCCTAAGCTAATCGATATGTAAGCCATAATGCTTAGAAAGGCTATAAAACCCATTTTTGCGACCTGACCAGTTATTTTAGCTATTTTTATAGGGCCACCAAGTTGAGTGGTGTCTCCTGTGCCTTTAAACATTGAAATAGTAAAATTCCATGAAGCATCAATTACAAACCAAGTCTCTTTAAAAGCATAAAATAAAGCGGTTGCTGGGCCTAATCTTTCTCTATTAATTTCATCATTTAAAGGCGCTATCTTTATACCGATAATCTTTTTATTTGCTTTATTGCCTAAAGAGTCCTCCCCTTTAATTACCTCAGGTTTTACAGAAAATGTAATTTCACTGTCATTTCTTAATATACCGATATCAATTATCTCTGATGAAGAGGAATTAATGAAAGCTGAAACTTCCATAATGCTATTTACATCTTTGCCATTTATAGATTGGATAATATCACCTGGTTTAATGCCTGCCTCTTCAGCAGGACTTTCCACTTGAACCTCTTGTATTTGAGCAGGAGTAAAATCTTTTCCAGCGAACATGTAGATGAATGCAAAAATAAATATTGCTAATAAAAAATTTGCAAAAGGTCCAGCCGCTACTATTATTGATCTTTGATATAAAGGTTTGACCACAAATAATTTCTCTTGATCTTCTTTACTGTAATTTTTTAACAATTCTTCTTGCTCTGCTTGACTAAAAACATTTCTGTCGCCAAAAAATTTTACATATCCGCCAAGAGGAATAGCGCAGAATTTCCACCTTGTTCCAGATTTGTCATTAAAGCCAAATATTTCTTTACCAAATCCTATAGAAAAATCTGTGACACCTACTCCATACTTCTTAGCATAGTAATAATGGCCATATTCATGAATAAATACTACAACTGTAAGTAGAATTATAAACGGTATGATAAAAGATATTAAAATTTCCACTCGTTTACCTTGCTAAAAAGAAAGTTTCTAAAAGCCATAAGTCTTGCATTATTTTTTAGAGAAGATGGATAAACAAAATGTGTTTCGGTCGGCTTGCCAGGTTCGTTTGGTAAAACTTTGGAGATACCACTAATGTTATGAGCTATGTAATCTGGAAGCGCAGCCAAACCAACGCCGCTTTGAACAGCTAATAACAAGCCGTAAACGCTATTTACTTTCATCAAAGATCTTCTTTTCTTTCCATCTTTTGAACCAACCTTCAATACCCAATCAGGATTATAAACAGGAGAAGGAGCTCCTTTACCATAAGTAATAAATTTGTGTTTATCTAAATCTTTAAGCGTTTTTGGATAACCGTTTTTTTCTAAATATTCGTTTGAACCATATATGTGATAATTGAAGTCTACGAATTTTTTCTGTATTAAATTTAATTGTTTTGGTCGTCTCATTCTGATGGCTACATCTGCTTCACGAGTTGCTAAATCTAGCTCTCTATCGTCGAAAATTAATTCAATTTCTATACCTGGATGAAGATCCATGAATTCTTTTATTCTAGGTGTAAGCCAAGTAGTTCCAAAACTTACAACGGTAGTTACAATAAGTTTTCCGTTTAGTTTATCTTTGTGACCGCTTAAGTTTGACTCAACATCTTTCAATTTGGAGATAACCTCGTGGGCTGATTTAAAAAGATACTCACCATTTTCAGTAAGCACTAAACCTCTAGCATGACGCTCGAATAATTGGACCTTTAAATCGGTCTCTAAGCCTTGAATTTGGCGGCTAATTGCTGATTGGCTTAAGTTTAAGATTGTAGATGCTTTAGTGAAACTCGATGCCTCAGCAACAGTATGAAAAATTTTTAATTTATCCCAATCCATTATTTAAATGATTATAGTTTATTTATTTGGATTTACTATAGCTCTTCCAGAAAACTCACCTTTTAAAAGCATAGGATAAGTATCTAAAAGTTCAGAAAACGAGAGCTCTTTAGTAAACGATTGAACTTTTGAAAAATCAATCAATTTCGCTGCTTCGCCCCAGACAAACTCTCTTCTTTTTATTGAGGAACCAGACGAATCGATGCCCCATAGTTTTACTCCTCTTATAATAAAAGGCATCACATTTGTGTTGATTTTTATTCCCCCTGCATTTCCACACGCAGCAACTATTCCGCCGGGTTTTGTTTGTGCAAATATTTTTGTTAAGGCAGCACCTCCTACAGTGTCAACAACTCCGTCCCAAACTCCTTTTTCTAGAAGTTTACTTTCTCCCTCAAATTCTTTTCTGTCTATAATATTTTTCGCACCTAGACCTTTTAGATAATCATTTTTATCTTTTTTTCCAGTTACAGCGTGAACATCATATCCCATTTTAGATAAGATCATTACGGCAATACTTCCAACACCCCCTGTAGCGCCAGTAACCAAAACATCTTTTACTTTTTCACCTAACAACAATTCTTCTTTAGCTTTGACTGCAAAAGAGCACAAAAGAGCTGTAAAACCTGCCGTGCCGAGCATCATAGACTTATGAGTATCCAAGTCTTTAGGTATTTTGATTAAAAAGTTAGCGTCAACTTTAGCGTACTGAGCAAAACCACCAAAGAAAGCCTCACCTACCCTAAAGCCAGTTAAAATTACTTTATCGTCTTTTTTAAATTTATTATCTTCACTTTCAACTACAGTACCTGAAAAATCTATACCTGGAACGAAGGGAAATTTTCTAACAATTTTACCTCCATTATTTAAAATTAATGCATCTTTATAATTAAGACTTGAATAATCTATTTTGACTAAAACATTTCCATCTTTAAGATGACTTGTGTCGATTTCTTTAATTTCTCTTGTAAATTTTTCGTTTTGATTATCTATTACTACAGCTTTAAATTTTTGAGACATTTATTTTTTAATATATCTTAAATATCTATTTTGAATACTTAAGTCTTCTCTGAAAGAACCTAAAAAATAGTTAGTAACTGTTGTAGCTCTCTCCTTTTTGACGCCTCTCATGGTCATACATTGATGAGCAGCGTCAATGGTAACTGCTACTCCTTTCGCGTCTAATGAATTCATTAAAGTTTTAGCGATCTGCATTGTAAGTCTTTCTTGAGTTTGAAGTCTTTTGGAAAATATTTCTACCGTTCTCGCTAATTTACTTAAACCCACAACCTTTTTGTTAGGAATATAAGCTACATGCGCTACTCCAATTATAGGCGCCATGTGGTGCTCACAATGACTTTCAAGTGTGATGTTTTTTTCCACTACCATATCGTCATATCCCTCCACGTCTCCAAACGTTTTGGATAAATCAGCTTCAGCATCTTGATGATAACCTTTAAAATATTCCTTAAATGCTTTAATTACTCTTTTTGGTGTCTCAACAAGACCTTCTCTGTTTGGATCTTCTCCTATCCATTTAAGAATAGTTTTAAACGCCTCTTCGGCCTGTTTATCGGAAACTTCAGGCTTTTTTGAGGATGTTTTATCTGCGTCTTTAACTAACTTCATTGTTTAAAGGTTTTATAGGACATATTTGATTAATGCAAATTGCTATTTTGTCTTTTTTTCATTATTTTACCCTCATGTTCAAAAAGAGAGAAAGCGTTTTTGAGGTAGAAGAAGGAAAATTTCTATCTCCTAAATTTGATAAAGATGGACTTATTCCAGTAACCACCTCTGACAGTGGCTCAGGTGAATTATTAATGCACGGTTACATGAATGAGGAATCTCTAAAAAAAACAATTGAAACTAAAGAAGCTCATTATTGGAGTAGATCTAGAAAAGATATTTGGCACAAAGGAAAAACAAGCGGTTTTGTGCAAAAAGTTATTGATTTAAGAATAGATGATGATCAGGATGCATTGTGGATGTCAGTAGATATTGGAAACGGAGCAAGTTGCCATGTAGGATATAAGTCATGCTTTTACAGATCAATACCTTTAGGAAAAATTGAAAATTCTGAAGAAATTAAATTAGAATTCAAAGAAAAAGAGAAAAAATTTGATCCTGAAAAAGTTTATAAAGGTCAACCTAATCCAACTAAGCTATAATTATGAAAGTAATAAGCCCTTTTGGTCCAAAAATAGCTAAATTAAAATTTTCAAATAAATTAATAAAAAAAATTAATAATGAGGTTGACCAAATTTTAAATAAAAAGAGTTTATTAAAAAAACTGGATTATTCAAAAAAATTAGTCGGGCAGGTAAAACAAGAATTTCAATTACCGAAATCTTTTGTAAAAAAAAATTTGGAAAAAGTAATTTCTAATGAAGTAAAAAAATATGTCTTTAAAACTATTGGAAAAAATGTAAAGAAAATTTCAATTAAAAATTTTTGGATAGTGAGACAATTTAATAATGAATATAACCCAATACATTACCATGATGGACATATATCTGGTGTGGGTTACTTAAAAATTCCAAAATTTGTTCCAAAGGGCCATAAAAAAACAAATATTGATGGCACAATAGATTTTATAAATGGAAACAAGATGTTCTTAAGTGATAGCATTTATAATCATCAACCCAAAGAAGGTGATGTAATTCTTTTTCCACATTATTTAATGCATACAGCATATCCATTTAAATCAAGTGGAGAGAGAAGATCCTTTTCATTTAATCTAGAAATAGATGAAAAAATTGCTAATGTTTTTTCTAGATGAGTAATGAAATTCAAAAAAATGTTTTCGGTGAGCCTTTAGAACCTTGCTCTAATGATCCATTGACAGGCTGGTTTAGGGATGGATGTTGTAATACAGATAAAAATGATAGAGGGGTTCACACAGTTTGTGCAAAAGTGACAGATAAATTTTTAATTTGGTCAAAGAAAGTAGGTAATGATTTAATTACGCCTCATCCTGAATTTGGATTTCCAGGTTTGAAAGAGGGTGACTGCTGGTGTGTGTGTGCGACTTGGTACGCTAGAGCTATCGAAGAGAATGCAGCCTGCTCAGTTTATTTGAAAAAGACAAATATTAAGACCTTAGAACTTATACCAATTGAAAAATTAAAAAAGTTTGCAGTAGATTTATCTTAGTAAACTTTTGAGCCTTTAGTTTTAATAATTAACTCAAGTTCACCATATTCTTTACAATTACAACTCTTTAGAACTTCTAATCTCTCGTTAGCTTTATCTATTCTATTAGTTTGCACATAAAGTTCACCTAAATATTCATTAATACCATTGTGATTTGGTTTTAAACTTAACCCTTCTAAATAAAACTTTTCGGCTTTTTCAAAGTTTCCAGTTTTTCTTGTTGTGAAACCCATGTAGTTAAGAATATCAGGATTTTTTTTGTCTGATTTATATGCTTTTTCTAATTTATTAAAAGCTTGTGAGTACAATTTTTTAGCTTTGTCAGTCTTATCTTTTTTTTCTAATTTTCCAGCTCTTTTAACTAATTTTACTGCATCCTCGTATAAAGATTCTTTATCAGAAGATGATCCACTACTACTATCACTTCCCGCAGCCATTAAACTTGAGCTTAACAAAAGAGTAAAAGCTATTACTAATAAATTTTTCATAAACATTATTTAGTTGTTTTTTTTGAAGATTGTCATGCGACAGATGATCTTCCTCCGTCAACACCTAATATTTGGCCAGTTATCCAAGAACTTTCATCTGTTAAGAGAAACTTTGCAACAGAAGCTGAGTCTCCACCCTCACCTATTCTTTTCATTGGGTGCATTTTTGCAATACCCTCGGCAACTTTTTCATTTTTAAGTAAAAAATTTGAAATTTTAGAGTTTGTTAAACTAGGTGCTATACAATTAACCCTCACATTTGGAGCGAACTCAGCTGCTAAAGCTAGAGTCAAACCCTCTATGGCACCTTTTGCTGATGAAACTATTGCATGGTTCGGAAAGCCTTGTTTCACTGCTACTGTTGAAAATAAAACAACTGAACCTTTATTTTTTTTTAAGTTATCTGCTAAAGTTTTAATTACTTCAGTTGCAGAAATTAGATTTAAATTGAATGATTGCATAAAGTCACTTTTTTTTGTTAACTTTAATGGTTTTAAATCAATTGATCCCACACAAAAAGCTAAGCCGTTAATAGGTTCATCTTTTAAATCATTTAGTATTTTTTCAGAAAAGTTTTCCTCTAAGACATCGCAAACTGTAAATGTAGAGTTTAAATTTTTTGCTAACTCCGATAAACTATTCTCATCTCTTCCAACCAAGTGCACCTGTTCACCGCTGTCAACTAATTTTTTTGCTAAAGAAGAACCAATTGATCCAGTTGCTCCTAAAATTACTTTTTTCATAATTAAAAATAACATTATTAAAGGTTATTTACATGCAAATAATGACGCGTGTAATATCTGAATAAAATATGTATTTTGTTACCTATGAAGCTTTTTATAATTTTAGGAAATCAACTTTTTAACCCAAAATATCTCTCTGATTATAAAGACCATACTTTTTTTATGGCAGAAGACTATGGTCTATGCACCTTTGAAAAACATCATAAATTGAAAATTCTTCTTTTTTTGTCTTCAATGAGATCTTTCAAAGATGAACTAAAATCAAAAAACTTTAATGTAATTTATAAAGATGTAAATAAAGATTTTAAATTATCCTACGAAAAAAAACTAGAAAAAACCATTAAAGAAAAAAAGATTAAAGAGGTTACTTTTTTTGAAATTGAGGATAAATTTTTTGAAAAAAGAATTATTTCTCTTTTAAGAAAAAATAAAATAAATTTTAAAATTGTTGACACTCCTATGTTTCTTGTAAAAAGAGAAGAATTTAAAAAATATTTATCAGGAACCAAAAAACCTTTAATGGGAAATTTCTACAAAATTGTAAGAAGAAAACTAAATATTCTCGTAGATAAAAATGGTGAACCTAAAGGCAAGAAGTGGAGTTTTGATGAAGAAAATAGAAAAAAATTACCAAAAGGATTTAAAGTTCCATCTATACCAAAATTTGTAGATAGTACTCATACTGCTAATCTAAAAAAAATAGTTACAAAAGAATTTAATAATCATCCTGGAAATGTGGAAAATTTTTGGTTTCCTACAACTAGGAAAGATGTGAATAAATGGTTTGATAATTTTTTAATAAATAGGTTCGAATTGTTTGGGGATTATGAAGATGCGGTAAGCCATAATTCAAATATTTTATTTCATAGCGCTATAAGCCCTTTTATAAATATTGGTTTAATTACGCCAAGTGAAATTATAGAAAAAACAAAAAAATTGGAAAATAAAATTAGAATAAACTCTTATGAAGGATTTACTCGTCAAATAATCGGCTGGAGAGAATTTATTAGAGGTATTTATCAGAATTACGATCTTAAACTTGAAGAGGCTAATTTTTTTAATCACAAAAAAAAGATGAAAAAATCTTGGTATGAAGGAACAACAGGTCTTGAGCCTTTAGACTTTTCAATTAAAAATGCCCAAAAGTATGGTTGGACTCATCATATTGAGAGATTAATGATCCTATCAAATATAATGAATATGTGTGAGATACATCCTCAACAAGTTTATAAATGGTTTATGGAAATGTTTGTAGACTCCTCTGATTGGGTCATGTCTCCTAATGTTTATGGCATGGGACTATTTAGTGATGGAGGTATTTTTTCTACAAAACCTTATATTTGTGGATCTAAATATTTTCAAAAAATGATGGATTTTAAAAATGGAGAATGGTGCGATGTGATGGATGGTTTATATTGGAGATTTATCGACAAAAATAAAAAATTTTTTCTTAAAAATCCAAGACTTGCAATGATGGTTAGAGTTTCTGAAAAAATGAATAAAGAGAGAAAAACAAGAATTTTTAAAGCTGCCAATAATTTTATAAAAGAAAATACTAATGGTTAAAGTTTTTTTTAACAATTCATGTAATATTTGTAGAGCCGAAATCAATCATTATAAAAAACATAGTGATGACAGTGTAGAATGGATAGATGTAAATAATAATGAAGAAGCTCAGAAAATTACCTCAAAATCATATAAAGAACTTTTAAGAAGAATGCATGTTATACAAGACGGTAAAGTAATTGATGGAGCAGAGTCTTTTTTAATAATTTGGAAAAATATTCCTAAATATAATTTTTTATATAAAATATTTAAAATTAAGCCTCTATTTTTCATATTAAATATTTTCTATGAGATTGCAGCTTATTTTCTATTTATAAAAAATAAACACCTTCTGAAAAATGAAAAAAGCTAATTTGCCCAAAAAAACTTGTCCAGTTTGTAATAAACCTTTTACTTGGAGAAAAAAATGGAGGCTTAATTGGGACAAAGTAAAATATTGTTCAAAGAGATGTTCCTCTAAATAAATTACTGTAAATTAAAATTAGTCAAAATTTTAGGAATATTGTTTTTAAAATTAAAAAATCCTTTATTAGAAAACTGCCAAGAAAATTTATCTTCCTCACTCAAAACGAAGTTTAATTCTAAATTTCGCTTTTTTCTTATAGAATTTAAAAAAGAAAAATTCTCTCCAATACATGGGTGGACAACATCAAATGAGTTAATTTCATCTGCAAGAGTTTGAAATTTTACCTCATCTATGATTTGTAAATCTTCAAATCTTTTTTTTTGGTCATTAATTATTTCTGATTTATAATCTAGTACCTTTTGTCCAAACTTTATTCTTCGAGCATCATTGCTCAATAAAACTAAGTAAATATTTTTATATTTTTTTAAATTTTTATTTTCTAAGTTAGATTCGTTCTCAAATATTAATAAATTTTCATTTGAATTATCTTCTGTAATAAAATTAAGTGGATTTAATTTATATTCTCTTTTGTCTATTACGGGTAAAGCGTTCTCATTTAATTTAATATTCTTATATTTATTATTAGTAAACTTGCTTATGTTCCATGATTGGGCAACATAGTGCTTCCCTTTAGTTTGAAGTCCAGCAACCCATCTCCAGCTCAATGTATTTGAAGCCGCATCACCATCAAATAAATGTTTCATAAAGAATTCTGCCCCTTTTTGCCATGGTAGATTTAAAGTAAATATCCAAATACTAGCAAACCACATTCTTGTATGATTATGTAGATAATTATTTTCTTTAAGCTCTTTCACCCAATCATTAAAACATTCAATTTGAGTTTCACCATTGATTGCTTTTTTATAATTGTCATCTTCCTTTAATCCTTTTAAATCTTCTATAAAGTCAGTCCAAACTTGAGGTCTAAGTTCTAACCAACCTTTCCAATAAACTCTCCAAAATATTTCTTGGATATATTTTTCAACTTTTTGATATGGAAACTTTGCTAAAACTGACTTTGCAACTTCATATTCAGTTATTAATCTGTGAGAGATGTAAGGTGACAAGCAAGATACATTTGATTTGTCTTTTGGCCCTAAATCAAAATTTCTTTTAAAACTATAATTTACTAACTCACTGTTTATAAAAGCATCAAGCCGTTTTAAGGCTCCGTCTCTTGAGATTTCGAATTTCATTAGTCCTCGTCATCCCTCCACTCATCAATAAAAAGTTTCCAGCACGCAAAAGATACACAAACTATTCCAACGCAAAAGCCAAGAAGTACACCATTATGCTTACCTAAATATATTGTTCCATAATGAGTGCTAAGTATTGGTGGCACCACTAATATTGCACCAATAATTAAGTATCGAATAGCAAAAGGTGGTCTTTTCAAATTGAATTTCCTTGATCAAGTGGCATTGAAACTGCTGTAGTAAACCAACAATTTGTACAATTTTCCTCATTACCTTTACTTACATGCCATTCATAAAAAAATTGTTGCTTCTCATCGGTTAAAACTTTTACTCCATAAACAAATTTATTTTCAGTGTTCGTAATTAAATCTATCTTATGCGAAAAATGGTTTAACAATATTCTATAATGCACATCGTAGAGCATAATTCTAAATCTAGGATATGGGCCAGTCATTTTTTTATTATCAGGATGAGCGAATATCCATGTTTGTTTTATGCCGTTATCTTTATCATCATTATTTTTTAAAGCATTTAATTGTATTTTAATAACATCATAAGCAGATAAATTTTCGGCTGGTTTTATTATTTCTGCATTTGCTGAACTAACAAAACCCACAAAAAAAATTGATAAAATTATTTTTTTCAATTCCATATTTCTCTCAAGGTATCTTCTCTTTTACACGCCTTTTTATACATTAGATAACGAATAAAATTTTTTTCATAATAATCTTGGTGATAATCTTCTGCTTGATAAAATTCCTCAAATTTCCACACTAAAGTAACAATTTTTTTACTAAATTTCTTTTCTAAATTTTTAAAAGATTTATCAATAAATTCTTTTTCTAGTTGATTTTGAAAGAAAATTACCGATCTATAGCTCTTACCTTTGTCACAAAATTGACCTTCCGAGTCGAAAGGATCTATATTTCTCCAAAAAATATTTAGTAATTTTTCATAGTTCACTTTATTTGGATCATAAGTTATTTCTAAAGCTTCTACGTGGCCTGTATCTTTATAAATAACATCATGATAAGTAGGATTTTTTAAATGCCCACCTGAATAACCTGAAACTGTAGATAAAACACCCTCAACTCCATCAAACGACTCCTCCATACACCAAAAGCATCCTCCAGCAAAATACACTTTTTTTTAAATTTTTTGATTGAGCAGACGTGCTTATTAAAAAAATTAAAATTATAAATAAATATTTTTTCATGATTTAATGATATATTAATTTTTATGAAAAACGATGACCATATTGTCGTAGACGATAACAAAGATACTGTAGATAATATTTGTGAAGAATGCAGAAAAGAGGACGAAAGTGTAAAACAAAACTTAATTATGCATAGCTACAAAATCTGTAACAGTTGTAACCTTTCAAAAAGAATTTTTCCTCTTTAGAAACCTTTAAATAAAACAATTATTAAGAATAAAAAGAATGCTTGCACTAGCCAAGAAACTATTACAACTCCAAATGCTTTCCAAAGGCTATCATAGTCTAATGCAGATTTTACTGCAACAACCATACAAGCAAGCATCCAGAAAGCTGAGCCAACAAATGTTACTGTCATTAACTCTGGTGTGACTCCAAAGACTCTGATTAATCCAGGTGCACTTGAAAACCCAATCGTTCTTAAAAGTTCACCGTGATCACTTTTAGTTCTAATATCTCCAAAGAGTTTTACGCCAACAAAATAAATTATATAAGCCCACACATACCAGCTTAAAAGAGAAAGCGCAGGAGCGATTAGAAAATTTGAAGCTCCCAAATGCAAAGATCCAACACCGGCAGCAAGACTTGATAACACAACTACAATACCTGCTTGAAAAGTCGCTTTTTTATCTTTTTCAACTTCTTCGTAAAGATCTATATCTATTTTGATAGCTCTAAAAACTCTATTTATAAATAAATTAATCATTTTTTTGTAAAAGGTTTTAGTAATCTTAGAATCTTGTTATGTAAAGCTTTATTAGATGAAGCGATAATATTACCTCCTATTTCTGCAGGTTCATTTTTCCAATTAGTTACAATTGCGCCTGAGTTTTTGATGATGGGTATTAAAGGTAAAATATCATAAGGCTTTAAGTTAGCTTCTATCACAGCATCTACTGTTCCTTCAGCTAATAAACAATAATTTAAAGCATCAAATCCAGCTAACCTAAATGACCAACCAAATTTCTTTATAACTTTTCTTTGTCTTTCATAGCTTAAGGTTCCATGAAAGTTTCCGATAATTTTAATTGTTTTTAAATTACTATTATTAGAAGATTTAAGAATTTTTTTTTTATTATTTTTGAAAATATAGGATTTTTTTTTATCATTTATATAAAATTTATTTAATTCTGGAAAATTTGCTAAACCAACTTTTGATTTTTCGTTAAGAGAAAGGCCTATTAAGTTGGACCAAGTCGGTGCTCCAATAACAAAAGCTCTTGTTCCATCTATCGGGTCTATTGACCATTGAAAATGATTATCAGACTTTTTATCGTCAAATTCTTCTCCAATAATAGAATCGTTAGGAAATTTTTTAAGAATTAATGATCTTATATATTTTTCAAAAGATTTATCAAAATTAGTTACCGGATCAAAATCTTTCTTATTTTTTGATTTGTTATTTACTTTAATTCCAGATTTTGATTTTTTTTTGTAAAATGAATTTAATTTTGCAGGTAAAGATTTTAAAAAATTAAAAGTTTTTTTGTAGTTCATGCGTTTGTATAGCTTAATTTAGTTTAAAATAAAAATATTAAAATTTAATACTAAAGCGTAACCGCTCCATAAAAAGTAAGGGACCATCAAAAAAAAACTAATCTTATCCTTCAAATAATAAATTTTCATTAAGAGAACTATAAATATGAGAATTAAAACTAAATCTAGTAATGCTAGTCCTATTTGATGAAAACCAAAAAAAATAATACTCCAAATCATATTGAAAAAGAGGTGTAAAAAATATAAATTTAAAATTTTATTATCATAGTAGTTTATCCAAATACGCCAAATTGCTACTGACATTAAGATATACAAAACTGTCCATACAGGTCCAAACACCCAGCTCGGAGGATTAAAACTTGGAAGAATTATCTGAGAATACCAAGGCTCTTTAAAAGTAGCAGTAGTAAATCCACCGATTCCAGAAGCCAAAAATGTTATTAAAAGAATGAATGCAAGAGATAAATATTTATTCTTAGTCATAAATTAAGGTATAACTAATTTATGTCTGAAAATCAGAAAAAAATATGGATTACAGGTGCAAGTAGCGGAATTGGAAAGGCAGTAGCTGAAAAATTTGCTAACGAGGGATGGAAAGTTGCAGTATCTGCAAGAAGAAAAGAACTTTTGGATGAGTTAGCTGAACATAACAACATAAGTTCATTTCCTCTGGATGTAACGAACCAATCCCAAATAAATAATGTTTTTAAAGATGTTTTAAATACTTTTGGTGATATTGACATTTGTTTGTTCTCCAGTGGAACTTACGAGCCAAAAGATGAGCAAAATATAGATCCAGATAAAATTAAAAATGTAATTAATGTTAATTTTTTAGGGGTTATTGATTGCGTAAAAGTTGTTGAAGATTATTTTAAAAATAAGAAATCTGGACACATTTCGATAGTTTCTTCGATTGCAGGTTACAGAGGTCTGCCAAATTCAAGCGGTTATGGTCCTTCAAAAGCTGCTCTAACTAATTTTAGCGAAAGTATTTACTTTGATTTTAAAAAATTTGGAGTGAGGGTGTCAGTAGTATCGCCAGGTTTCATCAAAACTCCTTTGACCGATAAAAATGAGTTTCCTATGCCATTTTTAAAAACTCCTGAATATGCCGCAGAAAAAATTTATAATGGCTTGGTGAAAGGAAATGCTTTTGAAATTCACTTCCCAAAAGGATTAACTTTAACTTTAAAATTTTTAAGAATATTACCTTATAGACTTTATTTATTTTTAGTAGATAAACTTGTTAAAAGATAATTAAAGAAGAGAGTTAACGTATTCCCAATTGATTAATTTATCAAAAAAATTTTCTAAATAAGCTGGTCTTTTATTTCTGTAATCTAAGTAATACGAGTGCTCCCACACATCACAACCTAATATAGGTTTCATATTATGAATAATTGGGTTTTCAGCATTTGGTGATTTAGTTACTACAAGCTTATCTTCTTTTAAAGACAACCAACACCATCCAGATCCAAACTGAGTAACTCCTGCATTGATAAATTCCTCCCTAAATTTTTCAAAACCTCCAAAATCTTCTTTAATCTTACTTTCAAGCTTGGATGGAACATTTCCTCCACCATTAGGTTTCATGCACTTCCAAAAAAGATTATGATTCCAATGTTGGCTAGCATTGTTGAAAATTCCTGCTTTTTTTTCATTTGATGATTTTTTAATTATATCTTCCAAAGATAATTTTTCATAATCAGAACCTTTTATAAAGTTATTTAAATTAGTAATATATGTTTGATGATGTTTGCCATGATGTAAGTCCAAAGTTTGCTCTGACATGATTGGAGAAAGAGCTGAATTACTGTAATTTAATTTAGGAAGCTCAAACATATCAATCTTTTACAAACATTACGGTTAATTCAGCTACTTTAATTCCAAATTTAGTCATTGTCGCTCTGTTTATTGCCACACGATCATCCTGCATGAAAATCCAATCATCAAAAGTAATTTTAATATTTTTGCCTTTGACTGGCACCAGCAATACATATTCAAATTTAAAAGCTGGACCATATGAATATCCTTTAGCTGTTCCAACTACATCAGGGGCTGTTCCCTCGTAGTTATGTTCATCAATTTTTTTAATAGTCCATTGACGAGTTTGTCTTTCCCCATCGTTCCAATCAAAAACTTCGTCTAAAATTAGTTGAGAACCATCCCATTTTCCATTTAGATCAGCTTTAAATTGTCTCGTAACTTTTCCAGATCTATTTTGTAATACCCCCCAAGCTTTAACATTACCCGATAAATAATTTTCGATAACTAGTCTTGGTTTTTGATCTTTAAAATCTGTTGGTTTCATTTTATTTGCACATCCTGTCGTTAAAATTAGTAAAAATAGTATTATAAATTTTTTCATGACGAATATCTATTAGACATAGAGAATTGAATCAAGTTAATGTTTCTAGACTTAAAACCGCCTTCACAATAAGATAAGTAAAATTCCCACATACGCTTGAAATATTCATCAAAACCAAGTGGGCTAATTTTTTCCCATGCACTTAAAAAATTTTTTCTCCAAGTTGCTAAAGTTCTGGCATAATCGTCAGAGTATGTATTAATTTTTTCTAGTTTTAGGTCATTTTTTTTAATTAGATTTTCCATAAATTGAATTGAGGGTAAAAACCCGCCTGGAAATATATATTTTTGAATAAAATCCTCATTTGCTCTATATCTTTCAAATAAGTCATCTTTTATCACGATGCCTTGAATTGCAGCAGTTCCCCCAAAATTAAGAACATTTTTAATTATACCAAAATATTGGTCCATGTATTTTTCACCAACAGCTTCTATCATTTCTATCGAAGCTACATGATCATATTTTTCCTTGAGATCTCTGTAATCTAAAAATTTAACATTAACTTTATTGTTTAGTCCTGAGTTGAAAATCTTCTTTTTAGTAAACTCATATTGATTTTTAGAAATTGTGATACAGTCTACACTCACATCATAATTTTTAGCTAAAAATTCAGCAAATCCACCCCAGCCACACCCTATCTCTAAAACCTTGTTTCCATCTTTAATATTCATTAAATTTATAAGCTCTTGAAATTTATTTCTTTGAGCGATTTCTAAATCATCTTTCTCGTTTTTATAGACTGCGCTTGAATAAGTAAGAGATTTATCAAGCCACGACGAAAAAAATTCATTCCCTAAATCATAGTGTTTTGAAATATATTTTTTACTTTTAGATTTTGTGTTTGATGCAAATATTTTTTTTAGAAAATTTTTGATTTTTTGTAATTTTAAACTTCCTGAAAAAGAGTAAATTGTATTGATATTTCTCGCTGTAAGTTCGATTAAATTTGTTAAATTTGAGGAATAAAAATCTTTTTTCATGTGAGCTTCACCTAAAGCTGAGCTTCCACCCATAACGACGTTTAGGTAAAAATTTGGATTATTAATTTTGATATCTGAAGATAATTTACTCTCTAAGTCACCAAAATGAAAAACTTTTCCATCATAATTAATGAGTTTTAGATTTCCTTGCGAGATGTTCTTTAATTTATTCAAGACAAATTTTTCTGTAATTTTAAATAGACTCATTAATATTCTTCGTAACTTAGATTATTCTTTAATTTAGTATTTCTTTTTCTGTATATTGCCCCTTTTTTCCATAAAAGTAATGCTTCAAAATGTATCGAACTAATAATTTTAATTGTCATTAACGGATACTTAAAAAAGTTAAACATGAGTTGTTTCGAACTAAATTCTTTTTTCTCTCCTGTTTGGGTGGCTGTTAAAACTGTTCCTATCGAGTCTGTTTGTTTAATAAAGACTGAGAGTTTATCATTGGGATTGAGTAATTTAAAATTATAGTAAGTTTCCATATCCATAAATGGCGATACGTAAAACTTTTTTTTACATTTTTGAGCTATTTCCTCATTATCTTTAATTTTAAAAATATATGTATGCTGCTCATTAAAAGTATTTTTTACCTCATAAAAAATCGCCTTTATTTTATCATCCTCGTAGCAATAAAAAATACTTAAAGGGTTGAACACATAACCAAAAATTCTTGGATAACAAAGTATTTTAACTTTATTAATTTCACCTTTTATATTTAACTTACTAATGTTTTTGAGAACCCATTCTTTTAAATCACTTCCGTCACGTTCTCCATGATCTTTGTCATAAAAGCTAAAAATGTTAAACTTATTATGAGAGAAAATATTTATTGATCTGTCTAATTGATTGATTTCATCTAAATCAATTAATAATGAAAAAGTTTTATATTTTAAAAAATGTCTTACAGGTTTAAATCTTGTATGAGTTACTTCGCCATTGTAAATGCAGGAGTTCATCAAATTTTAAAGTTATTTATCAAATCTATAGACGATTTTAATCCATCTTCATGAAATCCGTAACCAAAATAACTTCCACAAAACCAAGTCCTTTTTTTTCCTTGTATTAATCTTAGATCTTTTTGAAGCGCGGTATTCTTTGAATTCAAATATGGGTGGGTAAAGTTAATTTTTTTTATAACAGAATTTTCATTAATTTTACAAATAGGGTTTAAAGTTAAAAAATAGTCTTTAGATGTATCTAAATTTTGTAATTTATTTAACCAATAGGTAATACATGTCTTTTGTCCGTCTGAAACAGAGTTCCAACTAGACCAGGCTCTTTTTTTGTGAGGCATTAGTCTCTTATCAGTATGTAAATAGGCCTCATTCTTCACGTAATTAAATTTTTCCAATATATTTTTTTCTAGTTCCGTTGGTTTTTCTATCATTCTTAAACTTTGGTCTGCATGGGAAGCTAGTACTACTTGATCATAGTCAACATATTCATTTCCAATAATTACCCTTATATTGTCATCGCTTCTAATTAACTTATCCACTTTATAATTTTTAAAAATTTCTCCACTAATTTTATCTGTTACTTTTTTTACATAAGCTCTACTTCTATTTGAAACTGTGTACCATTGCGGTCTATCTTTAAATTTAAATAAACCATGATTAGTAAAAAAATTTAAAAAAAATTTTAATGGCATTTCCTTTGCCTTATTAAATGGCATCGACCAGATAGCAGCAACCATGGGAATTAAGTGATACTCGATGAAGTATTTTGATAACTTTTTTTTATTAAGAAAATTTCCTAGAGTCTCTTCTTTAATTTCACTTTCAAGTAATTTTGGAGCAGTTTTATAAAATGAAATTATCTCTCTAATCATATATAAAAATTTTAAATTAAGAAGATTTAATTTATTAGCAAAAATACCTCCTATACCACTTCCGCTATATTCAACATTACTATTCTTAATTGATACAGAAAATGACATGTCGCTTTTTTCATAAGGAACTTTTAATTCATTAAAAAAATTTACTAAATTTGGATAAGTAACCTCATTAAAAACTATAAAGCCTAGATCTACTGGAACAATCTTATCATCTTCTTTTATCTCGTAGGTAAAAGAATGACCTCCAAAGTGATCTTCTTTTTCGTATAGATCAACTTTATATTTTTTCGAAAGAAAATATGCGGAAGATAATCCTGAAATACCTGAGCCGATAACAGCGATTTTCATTTAAAGAGATTAAGCAGCTTCATCTTTATATTCATCCATTGAAGGACATGAACATACTAAATTTCTATCTCCAAAAACGTTATCCACTCTAGCAACTGGTGCCCAATATTTATTGTTTTTTACATACTCAGTGGGAAAAGCCGCTTCCTCTCTTGAGTAAGCATGCTTCCACTCGCTAGAAGCTAATTCGACATAAGTATGAGGTGCGTTTTTCAGCGGATTATCAATTTTGTCAAACTTTGATGACTCCACTAAATTAATTTCTTTTTTAATTTTTATAAGTGCATTACAAAATTTATCAATCTCCTCCAAATTTTCACTTTCAGTCGGCTCAATCATAATTGTACCAGCAACAGGCCATGACATTGTTGGAGCATGGTAGCCAAAGTCAATCAGTCTTTTTGCTAAATCCTCCTCAGTGATTCCTGAACTTGCTTTTATTGGACGGATATCAATTATACATTCATGTGCAACATTTCCATTTTTGCCAGTATAAAGAACTTTGTAATCTTTGGATAATTTTTTTGAAATGTAATTTGCATTTAAAATTGAAACTTGTGAAGCTTTTTTCAATCCCTCAGCACCCATCATCTTTATATACATCCAGGATATTGGAAGTATGCTTGAACTACCCCAAGGTGCAGCTGATACAGCTCCCATTCCGTTCTTAGGGCCTGCCTCTTTAATAATTTCATGTGTTGGTAAAAAATCAGCTAGATGCTTCGCGCAAGCGATTGGTCCCATTCCTGGTCCGCCTCCACCGTGCGGTATGCAAAATGTTTTATGTAAATTAATATGACAAACATCTGGTCCAAATTTCCCGGGTTTTGCAACACCTACAAGTGCGTTTAGATTTGCTCCATCCATATAAACTTGTCCGCCATGTTTATGAATTACTTCACAAATATCCATAATTTTTTCTTCAAATACTCCATGAGTAGAGGGGTAAGTAACCATTAAAGCAGCTAAGTCTTTTGAGTGTTTCTCAGCTTTATTTTTAAGATCGTCTATATCCACGTTTCCATCTTCATCACAATTGACTACAACCACTTTCATCCCACACATTTGGGCACTTGCTGGATTAGTTCCATGAGCTGAGTCAGGAATTAGACAAACGTTACGATTTTCTTGTTTATTATTTTTATGGAATTTTCTTATAGTCATTAGACCTGCATACTCTCCTTGAGCCCCAGAGTTAGGCTGTAAAGAAACTGCGTCATATCCAGTAATTTCTTTCAGATCGTTTATTAGATCATTAAAAAGAATCTTATAACCCTCCATTTGATTTGTAGGGACAAAAGGATGTGGAAGTGAAAACTCTTTCCAAGTAATAGGAATTAATTCTGCTGTTGCATTGAGTTTCATTGTACAAGATCCTAAAGCAATCATTGATCTATTAAGTGCAATATCACAATCTTCTAGTTTCTTAAGATATCTTAACATCTCAGTTTCAGAATGGTATTTGTTAAAAACTGGATGAGTTAAGTATTTTGAAGTTCTTAAAAGATTTTTTGGAAGATTATCCAGTTCAACCTTAACGTCTTGTTTAATTACTTTAGTTATTCCAAATGTTTTTAACAATAAGTTTACATCATCAAGTTTTTTTGCTTCATCAAACGCAACAGATAAATGATCTTTATCAACTTTTCTAAGGTTTATATTCTCTTTAAGTGCAGCCTCAAAAATAGGATTTGTTTTTTCATTGGTTTTAATCGTAACGGTATCGAAGAAATGATCTGATAGAATTTTATAACCGCTTGCTTTAATATTATCAGCAAAGATTTTTGCTAATTTAGAAGTTCTATTCGCAATTTTAAGTATTCCTTCAGGTCCATGATAAATTGCAAAAGCAGCAGAAATGATAGCCAATAAAGCTTGAGCAGTACAAATATTGCTTGTTGCTTTATCTCTTCGAATGTGTTGCTCCCTAGTTTGTAAAGAAAGCCTGTAAGCTTTTTTTCCGTGTCTATCTTTTGAAACGCCTATTATTCTTCCTGGCATTGATCTTTTAAATTCCTCTTTTGTAGCAAAAAATGCAGCATGAGGCCCGCCGTAACCCATTGGAATACCAAATCTTTGAGCACTACCGACAGCAATATCAGCTCCAAGTTCAGCTGGAGTTTTTAATCTAGCTAAAGCCAATAAGTCACAAACCAAAATAGCTTTTCCGTTTTTTTTGTGAATTTGACTGATGCTTTCACTAGGATCGTTTATCTCACCTAAAGTTCCCGGATAAGATAAAACACCGCAAATTATATCTTCATTAATTTTTGAAAGTTCTTTTTTTTCATCACCAATGATCAATTCTAAACCAAAAGGATTTGTTCTAGTCTTTATGAGATCAATTGTTTGAGGATTACAATTGCTTGAAATAAATATTTTTTTTGAATTAGTCTTATCTAATCTCTGGCTCAATCCTACTGCCTCTGCTGTCGCTGTTGCTTCATCTAACAAAGAAGCATTTGCTATATCCATGCCCGTTAAGTCAATTATTGATTGTTGAAAATTTAAAAGCATTTCAAGTCGACCTTGCGCCACTTCAGGTTGGTAAGGTGTATAAGATGTATACCATCCTGGATTTTCTAAAATATTTCTAAGAATTACATTAGGTGTAATAGAATTATAGTAACCCATTCCAATAAAATTTTTGAAGATTTTATTTTTTTTAGATATAGATTTTAATTTTTTTAAAGCATCGTTCTCTGACATTGGCTGATCGATTCTAAGATCATCTTTTAATAAGATTTTTTCTGGTACAGTATTACTCATTAGATCCTCTAATGATTTATACCCAACATATTGCAACATTTTGGTCTGATCTTCTTCGGAAGGACCAATATGTCTTTTAATAAATTCTTTTGAATTATCGTCAATCATTAACTAGGGTTCTCCTTACAAAATTTATCATATTCGTCTTTTGACATTAGGGAGTCATACTCACCTTTATCTTTTATCTTTAACTTAAAAAACCAGCTGGCACCTTCAGGGTCAGTATTTACGCTTCCGGGATCATCTGCAATGGCTTTATTTCCCTCAGTAATTTCTCCAGAAATAGGAGAATAAACATCACTCGCAGCTTTAGTAGACTCTACAACGGCTGCTTGACCTTCTTTTTCTACAGCTTTACCTGCATCAGGAACCTCCACAAAAACAATGTCACCGAGCATTTCTGTTGCATGCTTAGTTATTCCTACTGTAGCAACGTCTCCATCTAGTGAAACCCATTCATGTTTTTTAGAAAACTTTTTTTCACTCATATTTGTTTCTCCTTATTTAACATAACTTTTTTTATAAAATGGAAGTTCAGAAATCTTACCTCCATATTTTTTTCCTCTTACTTCAAGCTGAATAGATGTACCTACCTCAGAAAATTCTGATTTAACATATCCCATTGCAACTGGAGCGTTCACACTCGGGCCAAAAGTACCGCTAGTAACGAATCCTATTTCATTATTATCTAAAGAAAAGATTTTCGTATTTTCTCTAGCTATAACTTTTCCATCTGGCTTTATACCAACTCTAATTTTTTCACTTCCGTTTGCTAATAAATTTTTTATTTTTTCCCATCCATTAAAGCCGCCAACTTCTTTCCTTTTTTTTGCTATAGCCCATTTTAAATTAGCCTCTACTGGATTTATTTTTTCATTTAAATCATGACCGTATAAACACAGACCTGCCTCTAATCTTAATGTATCTCTAGCTCCCAAACCTATCGGTTTAACTTCGTTTGAAATTAAGTAATCGATAAGCTTTTCAACTTTTGTGTTTGAAATTGAGATTTCAAAACCATCTTCACCCGTATATCCAGATCTTGTTACATATAGATTTTCACCTTCATAATCAAAATTATTTCCTGTCATAAATTTTAAATTAGCGACGCCTGGAATTAATTTTTCTAAAATCTCTACAGATTTAGGTCCTTGTAACGCTATTAAAGATAAATTGTTGTTTAAAAGATGTTTATGATGTTTTTTTAAAAATTGAGAAATTTGTTTTATATCATTTTCCTTACAAGCTGCGTTTAAGATTATACAAAAACCTTTTTCTGTTCTCGTAATAATTAAATCATCAATTATTCCACCTTCATTATTAAGTAAAAAAGAATATTTTGAATGATTAATTTTCAAATTTTTTAAATCTGCTGGTATAATCTTCTCTAATGACTCTATTAATGTTTCATCCCCTTCTAAAAAAAATTGCCCCATATGTGAGACATCAAAAAATCCGGCGTGTGTTCTTGTAGAAATATGTTCTTTAACAATACCATCTTTATATTGAATAGGCATTTCATAGCCAGCAAAAGGAACAAACTTTGCTCCTAAATTTTTATGATAATTGTATAAAGCTGTTTTTTGTACTTCCATAATAACTCTTATCTAACCCCATCTGTCTATGTACCTGAGAGATTTAATCCTTCGGTGAGGCTTTCGCCTGCTTTCCAGAGTTATTACGGTAACGGTCCTTTTGCCTGAGAGTTTCCGGGGTGGTTGCTCCTTCGGCGCCTAAATGGTCTCTCCCGTTACGGAAAAGACTTTCCTCTAAATAAAGTAAAAAGTCAAATGCAAATTATTCAAGTCTTGCTATGTTTTTTATCAAAACTCTTCAATATTATTGCCGAAATAATGACTGCGCCACCTATAAATACACTAATTGGAGGAATTTCATTTAAAAATAACCATACCCAAAGAGGCGCACATAAAGTTTCCATCAACATCAAAATTCCAACTGTTGCTGACTCAACTGTTCTTGATCCGATTGTTATACAAATAAAGCTAACTGCTAATTGCGGAACTCCAAGAAGAAAACCCATCCATAGATCATGTTTAGTGAATTCAAAGGACTCTGCTAAGAAAAAGCCGTAAATCAAACTAAATATTCCAGAATAAAAAATTGCCGGAACCATATCAACTTTGGTATTTTTTCTAATTATCATTACTAAAATCGCAAAATTTATTGGGATTGCTAAAGCCACTATGTTTCCAAATAATGATCCGCCTGAAATAGAGTCTCCAACCATTATAATAATACCACACATAGCAAGAAGGATTGATATTAACCCGATTAAAGAAACTTTTTCTTTTAGATAAAAATATCCAAATATTGCCAGAAACATAGTTTGTGTACTTATAATAAAAACGACATTTGCTACTGTTGTATTGCTCATTGCAACAACAAAAGCAACGAAGCTAAATGATAAAACAAAACCTCCTAATAAACCTGGAAGGCCAGAATCTTTAATAATATTAAAGGTATTTTTTTTATAAGTTACAAAAAGAAAAGCTATTAGAGCTAAAAGAAAAAAAAAAGATCTTAAAAATAATATTTGCCAGATACTTGCCTCTTCAAAAGATCTAATAATAAATCCTCCCCAGCTTAAACAAAAACCGCCAAATAAGAGTAGAATATAGCCCGGTATTTTATATAAAAATTGCATTTAGAATTTTTTCAAAATACTTTTAAAATAATATTGTAAAGTCAAAGACCTAAATATCATAAATAATAAAAGAGATAACCAAATACCGTGATTGTCTAGATATTTTGTTAAGAAGATCGAAACTCCAATATAACTTAAAACAGATACTATCATTGCATTTCTAATTTCTTTTGTTTGTGATGCTCCGATAAATATTCCATCTAATTGATAACAAAAGCATGCAATTGGCGGAATTATAATTACCCATAAGATATGTTGAAAAGAAATATATCTTAAAATTTCAATATCAGTAATTATGTAAATTATTTCTTTAAAAAATACTAAATAAATTATTGATATAATAATAGCAGTGATAAAACTTACCTGAATAGAATTTCTTACAACTTCTAAAAAAGATTTTCGGTTTCTTCTCCCTACAGCGAAACCTATAATCCCTTCAGTGGAAAATGCGTAAGCATCTAAGAAGAATGATGATAAAATTATAAATTGCATTAATATTGTATTAACTGCTAAATAATCTTCTCCAATTTTTGAACCGAGATAAGTCACCCATAGAAAAGCAAATGTGAGAAATAAAGTTCTTATAAAAATATCTAAATTTATATTTAAAAGTTTTATTAATTTAGATCTTACTACTAAATTTTCAAATTTAGGAATTACTTTGAATTTTTGAATAATAAAATTATAGGTAAATATCGTGAAAATAATTAAGGTTATATAACTTGAAATTAATGTTCCTAGAGCTACACCAAAAACTTTTAAATCATAGGTTAAAACTAGTAGAGAGCTAAAAATGATATTCAAACTTGATAGAACAATTATTAAAAAACTTGAAATTTTAGTTTTTTGTATTCCTAGATAAAAACCCACTAAAACATAAATAATTAATTCTGCAGGAATTGAAAAAATTCTCACATTTAAATAAGTTTTTATTAATACCTCTGTTTCATCAGAGGGAGAAAAAAAATAACTGATTGCAATTTTTAAAGCCGGGAAGAAAATAATTATTATAAATGCTGCAATTAGAGCAAGGGCTATATTTCTTAAAATCGTTTTTACTATCTCTCTATAATCACTTCTACCATAAGCCTGGGCAACTATTCCAACAGTCCCCATTCTTAAAAAACCAAAACTCCAAACAATCATTGTCATAACCGATGTAGCTATACTAGTTGCTGCTAAATATTTGGTCTCGCTTAAATTACCCATCAAACCTGTATCAACCATTCCTACTAATGGAATAGCCATGTTTGAAAAAAAAACCGGTATGGACAACAAAATTATTTGTTTTTTTGAAAATTTTGATGAGCTTTTGAACAGTTCCATTTTATTCTTTAATATATCTTAATAACCTTATATACATTGATTCTCGAATGTTAGAGCAAGTAATTATCTCAGTACAAATAATCCTCATAGATATAGTTATGGCTGCGGATAACGCGATCATAATAGGTTTAATCGCTGCAGGATTTGCAACAGAAAATAGAAGAAAAATTATAGCATGGGGTGTTGCTGCAGCATTCTTGTTTAGAATTATTTTTGCATCAGGGGCTAATTATTTGTTTGAATTTGCTTGGATAAAGATCCTAGGCGGGGTTTTACTTTTATGGGTTATAAATAATTTAAGACAAGACTTTTTTGGTAAAAATAAAATTAAAACACCACAACTAAAATCTGCTGAGACTAAAAGCTTTAGTGTTGGAGTTTATCAAGTATTAATTGCTGATCTTACATTAAGTTTTGATAATACTATTGCAGTAGTAGCTGCCTCGAAAGGTAATTTTCACTTAATGGTAATAGGTTTGTTGTTATCAGTATTTTTGATCGCAACTCTTGCAAGTTATTTTGCTGATTATATCAAAAAACATATGTGGCTTGGATATTTAGGTTTATTTGTAATTTTAGTAATTTCAATACAATTAATAATTGGAGGACTTGTTAGTTATGAAGTTCTCTCAATTAATGAAAAGTATAAATTTTTATTCTTATAATGTTAGACTTTTGTATTATAGGGTCAGGTGTATCTGGCTCTACAATAGCTTACCTTCTATCAAAAAAGTACTCTGTGCATATTCTTGATAAAGCAAGAGGTCCGGGCGGACGTGCATCAAATAAAAGATTAAAACAAAATTTAAGTTTTGACCATGGGGTTCAATATATTTCTCCAAAATCTAAAGAATTTTTAAAGTTTATAAAAACTCTTTGTAAAAAAAAAGAAGCAAAAATTTGGACTGGAAATCATTTAGATTTTACGTTTGAAAAAAAGGAAATTTCAGAAAAATTTATTGGTATGAAAGGCAACAATTTTATTTCTAAATTTTATACCAAAAAAATAAAAAAAAGTTTTCAATCTTCAGTCAAATCAATTTTTAATAATAAATACTTCTGGGAAATAAAACTAGATAATGGTGAATATATTCAAGCTAAGTCGATAATATTAACTTGTCCATTCCCCCAATCAAAAAAAATAGCAGGAAAATATTTAGAAAAAAAAATATCGAATTTAAAGATAAATATGGAGCCAAATATTACAACAATGTTAGCTTTTAAAAATCAAAAAGCTGTTCCTGTGAGTAGTATAAAATTTAACGATGATATTTTAACTTGGGCAGCTCATGAAAATAGTAAAAGTAGATTTAACTCTTCAAATTCTCTTTGGACATTGCAGTCCTCTGTTGAGTGGGCTAAAAAAAACATAAATCAATATAAAAAAAGTAATAAAGCAGAAAATACTTTGATTTCAAAATTTTTAAATTTTACAGGGTATAAAAAAAATAAAATTATTTTCAAAAAAACACACGGATGGAAATATTCGTATAATTTTAATGGTTCACCTTTAAAAAGTTATTGGAATAAAAAATTGAGGTTAGGATTGTGCGCAGATTGGTTTATCGGTCCTAAAGTTGAAAATGCTTGGTTAAGTGCTAATGATTTAGCAAAGAAAATCAAATGATTAAAAAATACTTTTACCGTTTTTAATTCTTTTTCTCATTTTAGGTAAAATTTCAACATTCAGTCCTTTTAAATCTTTAGGTTTTAACTTTCTCAAATTTTGAACGCATTTTAGAAATCTTTGTGACTCTTTTTTTGAAATAATATTATCTGTTAGAACTTTAAATTTATTAATATATTCTTTTCTTCCGAAAGGTCGTTTTCCAGCTGGATGGGCATCTGCAACATTGATCTCTTCTGATATTGTGGAACCATTTTTCATTTTTACAATAACTTTTCCGCCAAAACATTTCTTTTTAGGATCTCTGTTATGATATTTTTTTGTCCATTTCTTATTCTCTTTAGTTGCTATTTTTCGCCAAAGTTGAACTGTACTTTTTCGTCTAGCTCTTTGTGGTGTGTAAGACTTTACATGATGCCAAGCTCCATCCTCTAAAGCTACTGCAAATATATACATTATAGAGTGATCTAAAGTTTCTCTACTTGCATAAGGATCCATTTTTTGAGGATCGTTAGCACCAGTTCCAATTACATAATGAGTATGATGACTAGTTTCGATTGTAATTTTTTTTATGTTATTTAAATTTTTGATTTTCTTATTTAAACTTCTTGCTAAATCAATTAAAGCTTGTGACTGGTACTCAGCAGAATGCTCTTTGGTGTAAGTTTCTAATATTGCTTTTTTTGGCTCATTAACTTTTGGTAAAGGAACAGTATATTTTTTTCCCGGACCTGATAGAACATAAGCTATAACACTATCTTCACCCTCGTATATTGGACTAGGCGCACCCTCACCTCTCATGCATCTATCAACTGCTTCGACTGCTAATTTGCCGGCATGTGCAGGAGCAAAAGCTTTCCAACTTGAAATTTCTCCTTTTCTTGATTGTCTAGTTGAAATAGTTGTATGCAAAGCTTGTTGAACTGACTGATAGATTGTTTCCGTATTTAATTTTAATAAACTTCCTAAACCTGCTGCAACACTTGGTCCTAAATGTGCTATGTGATCTATTTTATGTTCATGTAAACAAATCCCTTTTACTAAATTAACTTGAACTTCATAACCAGTTATAATACCTCTGATAAGATCCAATCCATTGCATCCTTTTTGTTGAGCCACGGCTAAAATTGCAGGTATATTGTCTCCCGGATGGCTGTAATCTGCTGCTAAAAAAGTATCATGATAATCAAGTTCTCTTACTGCGGTACCATTTGCCCAAGCAGCCCATTCACAATCTACTTTAACTTTAGAACTTAATCCAAAAACATTTGCTCCGTTCTTTCTGGGGTGAGCTAAAGCCATTTGTCTTGCAGAAACAACGGGCTTCCTATTATAGGACGCTATTGCTACTGACGCATTATCAATAATTCTATTGATAACCATCTCGATTGCATCTTTATTTAATTTTGCTTTGTCAGATGAAATTTCTGCAATCTTCCACGCTAGTTGTTCTTTCTTTTTTAAATTAGCTTTAGATGGGTGAACTTTTACTGTTATATTTCTCATTAATTGAGCATGTTACGTAAAACATACTGAAGAATTCCTCCATTTTTGTAATATTCTATTTCATTCTCAGTATCTATTCTACTCAAAGCTTGTATCTTTTTAATTGTACCGTCTTTATATTTGATCTCACAAGCTACCTCTGCTCTTGGTTTTATTCCTTTTTCAATATCAACTACTGTAATGAGTTCAGCTCCAGTTATTTTTAACTTTTTTCTATCAAAACCTTCTTTAAATTGTAGTGGTAAAACACCCATACCTACTAAATTTGATCTATGAATTCTTTCAAAACTTTCAGCTAATACAGCTTTAATCCCTAGTAGCTTTGTTCCTTTAGCTGCCCAATCTCTTGAGGATCCTGTTCCGTATTCTTTACCAGCAACGACAACTAAATCATTATTTCTTTTTTTATATTCCATTGCAGCCTCATAAACACTCATAACTTTGCCATCAGGCTGTAGAGTAGTAAATCCACCCTCTGTTCCTGGAGCCATTTCATTTCTAATTTTGATATTTCCAAAAGTTCCTCTCATCATTACTTCATGGTTTCCTCTTCTAGCTCCATAAGAGTTGAAGTCTTTTTGCTGAATTTGGTGCTCCATAAAATAATCTCCTGTAGGACTATCTTTCTTGATACTTCCTGCTGGAGAAATATGATCTGTGGTTACTGTGTCTCCTAATAACAAAAGTATTCTAGCATCGTTAATTGCCTTAAAACCTTCAGGTTTATCAGGAAGATTATCAAAAAAAGGTGGTCTTTTTACATATGTTGAGTTTTGTTCCCAATTATAAATATCACTATCAACTGTATCGATCTCTCTCCATTCTTTTGGTCCTTCTGAAACGTTAGAATATCTTTTTTTAAACATATCAGCATTTAAAGAGGTAAGCATAATATCTTCAATTTCTTTGTTGCTAGGCCAAATATCTTTTAAGAAAACATCTTTTCCAGCTTTATCTTTCCCAAGAGAAGATTTATATAAATCAAAATTCATACTCCCAGCTAAAGCATAAGCAACAACTAGAGGAGGCGAAGCAAGATAGTTTGCTTTTACATCTGGATTTATTCTACCTTCAAAGTTTCTGTTCCCAGATAAAACTGAAACCGCATATAAATCTTTTTCGTTAATTGCTTCTGATATATTTTTATTTAATGGTCCTGAATTTCCAATACATGTAGTGCAACCATATCCTACAAGATTAAAACCTAATTCATCTAAATATTTATTTAAGCCAGCTTTTTCTAGGTAGTCTGTAACAACTTGCGATCCTGGCGCTAAAGAAGTTTTGACCCACGGTTTTACTTTTAATCCTTTCTCATAAGCTTTTTTAGCAAGAAGTCCAGCTCCGATTAGAACACTTGGATTTGATGTATTAGTACAAGAGGTAATTGCTGCAATAACAATATCTCCATCTTTTAATTTAAAATCTGCTCCTGCAACATCCGACTCTACAACTTTAGATCTTTTAGCGTTTTCTTTATAAACTTTAGCGAACGAACTTGCTGCCTCAGTTAGTAAAACTTTATCTTGAGGTCTTTTAGGTCCAGAGATACTTGTTACAACTGTGCTTACATCTAAAGATACTGTATCAGTAAACTCAACATCATTACTTGCCCATAGCCCTTGTTCTTTAGAATATTTTTCTACCAAAGAAATTGTTGCACTATCTCGTCCAGATAATTTTAAATATTTAAGTGACTCATCATCAACAGGAAAGAAACCACATGTCGCTCCATATTCAGGAGCCATGTTAGCAATAGTTGCTCTATCAGCTAAAGTTAAATTTTTTAGTCCTTCTCCATAAAATTCTACAAATTTACCCACAACACCTTTTTTTCTTAACATTTCCACTATTGTTAAGACTAAATCAGTTGCAGTTGTACCCTCTTTAAGTTTACCTTTTATTTCAACGCCAACCACTTCTGGAATTAACATTGAAATTGGTTGTCCTAACATAGCAGCTTCGGCTTCGATACCACCAACTCCCCAACCTAATACGGATAACCCGTTAACCATTGTAGTGTGGCTGTCCGTTCCAACCAAAGTATCTGGGTAAGCATATAAATCATTCCCGCTTTTAGATGACCAAACAACTTTAGACAAATATTCTAAGTTTACTTGGTGACAAATACCTGTTCCTGGTGGTACTACTCTAAAATTATTAAAAGCTTTTTGTCCCCATTTTAAGAAAGAATAACGCTCTCCGTTTCTAGAAAATTCCCTTTCTACATTTTTACCAAATGATTTCCTTGAAGCATATTCGTCAACCATTACTGAATGATCGATTACTAAGTCTACAGTTGACAAGGGGTTTATTTTTTCTGGATCTTTATTTTTATCTTTTACAGCATCTCTCATAGCAGCTAAATCCGCCACCGCTGGGATTCCTGTGTAATCTTGCATTAAAACTCTAGCTGGTCTGTAAGCTATTTCAGTATTAGATTTTTTATTTTTTAACCATTCTTTGATTGCTAAAATCTGTTTTTTATCGACAGTTATATCGTCTTCGTATCTAAGTAAATTTTCTAATAAAACTTTAAGAGATTTAGGTAGTTTTGAAATTCCGTCTAAACCATTCTTTTCGGCTATTTTTAAATTGAAAATTTTATATTCTTTACCTGATGATGAAATATTATCTAATGATTTAAAGGAATTTTTACTGTTAAATTTCATGCGCTATACATAGAACAAAATCACACAAACGATAAGTAAAAAAGACATTGTGTAATTAAAATTCTTAATAAATTTATCACTTGTGGCGAATTTTCTCATGTATTTACCCATTAAACACCAGGCTGTTTGGCTTCCAACAGCCATCAAAAACCATACAAATGTTAAAACAATCGAGTCTCTTAAATAGTTATTTTGTGTATCAATAAATAAAGAAATTGAAGTTAAACCAACGATAATGCTTTTAGGATTTACGAATTGAAACCAAAAAGTATTTAAAAAAGTTACTGGCTTTGGATCAATTTTTTTATCTTTTGTTTGTCCTGCAAAAGATAATTTGTATGCCATATATAATAAGTAGATTGATCCTAATATTTTTATTGCAGTTTGAATAAATGCATACTTTTGAAAAATAGCTCCAGATGTAAGTTGCAAAAGAATAATTAAAAGCGTCCATCCGATAATTACTCCAAGCATAGTTGGAATGGCTTTTCTAAACCCAAAATTAAAAGCTGTATAAGATGTCATAATATTATTTGGACCAGGAGAAAAAGCGGTTGCAATACCGAATAAAATTAATGGAAAAAGTTGCATTTAAATTTAATGAGGTGCTCTAAACTTACTATGACAAGCCGAACAATTTCTCCACATTAATTCTTTCTGCGCTGCTCTTAGATCTTCAGCAGTATCTATAGCTTTGGCAAGTTTTATCATATCATCTGATGCTTTTTTCATTAGAGCATTGAATTCATCTTTATTTTCCCAAATGCTCGGTAGTGCTCCTGTTTTAAATCCCTCTTTTGCATTTTCAGGAAAATAATCTAATAATTTTATATAATTATCTGAAATTTTTTTCATTAAAGGTTTAGCCTCCTCAATTCTTTTAGATTTCAATAATATGGATATTTTTTTAGCGTTTTGATAGTTTTCGCTAAACATTGCTTTTCTACCTTTAATAATTTCTTCCACAGTTTGAGCATTAGCAGAAAAAGAAAGACTTAAAGAAAAAATAATAATAAGTGATTTTATTATTTTTATCTTTTGCATCATAAAATTTATATTGTCATGAATACTGAGGATTTCCCATCTTTAAGTTGATAAATAACATAGGGCTCATCTTTATCACCTGGCATTCCTGGTGTGCCAATAGGCATTCCGGGTAGTGCTATACCATCAATATCTGGTTGCTCTCTTAATAATTTATCAACTGCTTCAAACGGGACATGACCTTCAATAAAGTATTTACCCATAATTGTAGTATGACAAGACTGCATTTCTACTGGAATATTATATTTTTGTTTTATTGTATGAAGGCTTCTAATATCTGTTTGTTTTACTTTGAATTTTTCTTCTTCTAAAAATAAGACATACCCATAGCAACATCCGCATGAGGGTGTCTTAAAGACTTCAACAATTTGTTTATTGTTAATATTGGCTAAAGCGTCTTTTTTATGTGTGACAAAATTAAAGATATAAAAAAAAGAGATTAATACTACTGTAAAAATAATGAATTTAGATGAAGTGCTTTTAAATGACATATTTAATTATAATTAATAATGAGAATTTTTAACAGTCAAAATGAATATGGCCTATTGGCCAAATTGTTCCACTGGGTTACATTTATTGTCTTAATTGCCCAAGTTCCTTTTGGATTTTATTTAGTAGGGCTTGAATTTTCTGATGAAAGAATTGAACTTGAAAATATACATATCCTAATTGGAATAACCGTTTTCTATCTTACTTTGTTTAGACTAATTTGGAAATTTTTTAACCCAAGTCCATCTGAAACACGAAGTTTTTTTAAAGGCCAAGTCTTTATTGGGAAGGCTAATCATTTTTTGCTTTATGTAACTATTTTTTCCATAACTATCTCTGGAATTCTTAAGAAACTTTATATGGGTGAAACACTTAATTTTATATTTTTTAAATATGGATTTGAAAAAGATAATTTTGTTTTAGCTGATGCTTATTACCAAGTTCACATTTACGCTAATTACTTATTATTAGCACTTGTAATTCTGCATATACTAGCGGTAATTGTTCATCATTTTGTTTTTAAGGATAAAATCTTAAAAAAGATTACTTAATGGCAAGTTTCGTTGAATTTTTTGAGTCTCCAATAATTATATGGCCAAGGGGTAACAAAACCGACAGCTAACATTATCGGCACTACCCACCAAGTTAAAATAGCTCCTCCTGTAAGAAAATAATCAGTAGCATTCATAGCAATTTCCATACTTACCATTGAGATTAAACTCATTCCAACAGCTGTTTTAAAAGCTAACTTAAAAGAAAAATTTTGTCTTAATAAGATAATAGTTTCTAAAATTATACTTGTAATTATCCCGTTTATAATTGCTAAAGTCATAATAGCTAGAACAGGAAAAGGAATTTGAGTTAATTGAAAAAATAAAATTGTTCCAAAATCACCTATTGAACAACCTAATAAACACCAAAATGTATTTTTTGCACTTCTAGACCAAGTGTGTTTACAGCTCCAATTAAATGTTTCAGAACTCATTATGCAATATCTAAACCATTATCAGTTTTCTGAGATGGGTGCACTAGGACAACTTTTCCGTCTTTTTCAATAGCTCCAAGTACTAAAACTTCTGATACAACACCAGCTATATTTTTTGTCGGAAAATTACAAACTCCAATAACCTGTTTTCCAACTAAATTTTCTGGAGTGTAATAGTGAGTAATCTGAGCTGAGGATTGCTTAATCCCTATGTCTTTTCCAAAATCTACCTTAACTACTAATGAAGGTTTTCTTGCTTTTTCATTTACTTTTACTTCTAAGACAGTACCAACTTTAATTTGTACTTTTTTAAAATCATCATAAGTTATTTCCATAAATTCCATTCTATAAATAAAAAAAGGGGGCCTAAGCCCCCTTTTAAATTAGTTAAGCAAATGAATTACAGTTCTTTGTAATTACCTTTGCTCCACTCATAAAATACGTAACCTGGTAAGCTCACGTCACCTTTTTTATCAAAGCTTAGTGAACCAATTACAGTATCAAACTTACCTTTTCTCATTACTTTAAGAACTTTAGCAGGGTCGTTTGATCCAGCTTGGTTAGCAGCTTGTTCAAATACTTGTAACGCAGCGTATGAGTAAAGAACATAACCTTCTGGCTCAATACCAGCAGCTTTAAATTCTTTTACAACATCTGCAGCCGCAGGATTATTTCTTGGATCTGGAGAGAAAGTCATTAAAGTACCTTCACCCGCATCACCAGTAATATCCCAATACTCAGCTGTAACTAAAGCGTCACCACTGATTAATTTAGTTTTCATACCTTGGTCTCTCATTTGTCTTACGATCAAACCACCTTCTGTGTGGTAACCACCAAGATAAACTGCGTCGATGTTATTAGATTTTAATTTCGAAACTAAAGCAGAGTAATCTTTTTCACCTGCTGTATAAGCTTCGTACATAGCTTCTTTAAGGCCAGCTTTCTTCATATTTTTTCTCGTCGCATCTGCTAAACCTTTTCCGTAAGCAGTTTTGTCATGAAGGATAGCTACTTTTTTACCTTTATAGTTATCAGCTAAGAATTTACCAGCAACTTCACCTTGCTGATCATCTCGACCACAAACTCTAAAAGTATATTTACCACCTTTATCCGTTAACGCTGGATTTGTTGAAGCTGGTGAAACTTGAATAATTCCTTCTTCATTGTAAACCGCAGAAGCTGGAATTGAAGAACCAGAGCAGAAATGACCTGCAACATAAGCTACACCTTGACCAGCAAATTTGTTGGCTACAGCTACAGCTTGTTTAGGATCGCAAGCATCGTCTCCAATTTCTAATTTAACTTTCTCACCATTAATTCCGCCTTTTTTATTAACGTGCTTTAACCACATTTCAGCTCCAGCTTTTAACTGAGAACCAAATGAAGCGTACTGACCAGACATAGGTCCAGCAGAGGCAACAACAACGTCAGCTTTAGCTGATACTGTTGCAAGCATTAATGTTCCGGCAATTAATGAAAGAAGTTTATTAAACATTCTAAACATATTATTTCCCTTTGTTATTAATTAATTAATTATTGATATTGAACACCTTAAATATGAACTTGTAAATATGAAAAAAACTTAATTTTTTGTCCCACCTTCGAGGTAAGCTGCTTGAATATCTTTGTTTTTAAGTAGGTCTTGACCAGAACCCATAATGGTAACTTTGCCATTTACTAAAACATATGCACGATCTGCTAACTCTAGTGCTTTTTTTGCATTTTGCTCAACTAGAAAAATAGTAACATTTTTTTCTTTATTTATATTTTTTATTGAGGCAAATATTTGATTTACCAGTTTTGGGGCTATCCCTAAAGAAGGTTCATCTAAGAGTAATACTTTTGGTTTACTCATTAGCGCTCTACCTATTGCCAGCATTTGTTGCTCTCCTCCAGATAATGTTCCCCCTCTTTGTATTTTTCTATCACTTAATACTGGAAATAAGTCATATACCTCTTTAATATCTGTCTCAAAATGCTTGCCTTGTTCATTTGTGTAAGCACCCAATCTTAAATTTTCTTCAACAGTTAATCTTGAAAATATTCTTCTTCCTTCAGGGACTTGGCATATCCCCAGATCAACTATTTTATGTGGATCTCTGTTTTCAATTCTCTCACCATTAAAAGTTATATTTCCATTTCTAGCTTTGTTAACACCGCTTATGGTCATTAATAAAGTAGACTTACCGGCGCCATTTGAACCTATTAGAGAAACTATTTCCCCATCATTTACGTCTATGTCAACTCCTCTCAGGGCTTGTATTTTTCCATAGAATGTTTCAACGTTTGAAATTTTAAGCATTATTCATCTACTCCTAGGTATGCCTCAATTACTTCTTTACTTTTTTTTGTTTGTTCAGCAGTTCCTTCAAATATTTTTTTTCCGTAATTCAATACTACAACGTGGTCGGAAATACCCATCACAACGCTCATGTCATGTTCAATTAATAAAATTCCTGTTTTTTTTTCAGTTTTAATAAACTTCAAAAGTTTATTTAACTCTGCAGATTCTTTTGGATTTAGTCCAGCTGCCGGTTCATCTAAACATAAGAGTTTAGGTTCAATACACATTGCTCTAACTATTTCCAGTTTACGTTGATCCCCATATGGTAGATCTCCCGCATTATCGTCTGCTCTATGCGTCAATCCGATAATATCTAACCAATACTTTGCTTTATTCACTGCTAGTTTTTCTTTATCCCTATAAGATTTTAAATTAAGTAAGCCATAAAGTGAGTATCCTGAAGCAATCATCAACTCATTATGTTGAGCTACTAAAAGATTTTCTAATACGGACATTGCTGGAAACAATCTTATATTTTGAAAAGTTCTAGCCACTTTTGCAACATGAGCAATTTTAAAATCAGTGTACTTTCTTAAAGAAACTTTATTGTCAGCCTGATGCAAATACATCTGGCCAGTTGTTGGTTTATAAAAACCTGTTAAACAATTAAAGACTGTAGTTTTTCCAGCTCCATTTGGACCAATAATAGAAGTGATTTGATTGTTTTTTGCATCAAAACTTAAATCGTCTATTGCTACTAGACCGCCAAATTTCATTGTCAATTTTTCAACTGATAATAGATTACTCACTTTTTGTCTCCATGCATAAGAATAGTTGGTTTTCTATTAGCTAGAATTCCTTTAGGTTTGAAGATCATGATAAGCACCATGGCTCCTCCAAACGCGATCATTCGATATTGTTCTAGATCTCTAAAAATTTCTGTTATACCAATTAAAAAAATTGAAGCGAGCACTACACCAGTTTGAGAGCCCATCCCTCCAAGGACAACAATTGCAACTATGATCGCTGACTCGATAAATGTAAAACTTTCTGGACTTATAAAAGCCTGCCTTGTAGCAAAAAAAGATCCAGCAAATCCACCGAACATAGCGCCAATAGCAAAAGCTGTAAGTTTAGTATTAGTAGGATTAACTCCCAAAGACTTACATGCAATTTCGTCTTCTCGTAGAGCTTCCCAAGCTCTTCCAACAGGTAATTTTCTGATCTTCAATGTAAAGTAATTAGTGATTAGAGCTAATACTAAAATTAAATAATATAAAAAAATTATTCTATGCATTGTAGAATACTCTAATCCGAAAAAAGTATGAAAGCTCATCTCGCCCTCATCAGGTGATCTTTTAAAAGGTAAACCAAAAAATGATGGCCTTGGAATACCTGTAATTCCATCTGGGCCATTTGTAACTTCATACCAATTAATTAAAATTATTCTTATTATTTCGCCAAATCCTAATGTAACAATTGCAAGATAATCTCCTCTTAATCTTAAAACTGGGAATCCTAACAAAATCCCAAAGAACGCAGCGAAAAGCCCTGCTAATGGTAAACAAATCCAAAAAGACCAACCAAAAGTCGTTGCAATAAGTGCATACGAATAAGCTCCAACAGCATAAAAAGCTACATAACCTAAATCAAGAAGCCCAGCTAAACCAACTACAATGTTTAAACCCCATCCTAACATGATGTAAGTTAAAATCATTATTGCTACATCCATAAAGTATCTATCGGTAAACGGTAGAAATGGAAATACTACTGCAAACAAAATTCCTGTTATTGCAAAATGTTTAGCTTTATCCTCGGTAATGCTAGAAAACTTAGATGACAGTGTTGAAAAAATTTTAATTTCAGTTCTTCTTGCAGAATTAATATTAATTAAAAATCTTCCTAAAATACATAATCCAACAAGTAAAAAAACTACTCCCCATTGTGGTGTTATGAACAGCCCTTCACCTTTTGATGCAGTTCTAAGTCCAACAATAGGTCCAAATAAAGCTAAAGCTATCAAGCCGGTAAACAAACTATCTTTAAACGATTTAATTATATCCTGTTTTTGCATTAAACTTTTTCAATATCTGGTTTGCCAAGAAAACCTGTAGGGAAGAATATTAAAACAACAATTAAAACACTGAAAGCTGCAACATCTTTATATTCAAGTGAAACATATCCAGCCCAGAAGGTTTCTATAAGTCCGATTAACAAGCCACCTAACATTGCTCCAGGCAATGATCCTATGCCGCCTAATACAGCTGCAGTAAAAGCTTTTATGCCAGCTAAAAATCCTATGTAAAAATCAATTACACCGTAATAAAGTACAAACATCATTCCTGCTACTGAAGCTAAAGAAGATCCAATTATAAAGGTAATTGAAATTGTTCTATCAACATTAATTCCAAGTAAAGCGGTCATTGTTCTATCTTGCTCGCAGGCTCTTTGTGCTCTTCCTAAATCAGTTTTAGTGATTAAATATGTAAAAATGCCCATTAAAATAATTGTCAATACAACAATAAAAATTTGGAGATAACTAACCGTAACAATAAATTCCGAATTCTTAAAAAACTCTAATCCTCCTGAAAATAACGGCTGCATTGGTTTTACTCTTGCACCTTGAGAAACTTGGACATAATTTTGTAATACAATCGACATACCTAAAGCAGATATAAGCGGAGCTAATCTAAAAGATCCTCTTAAGGGCTTGTAGGCTAATTTTTCAACTGTCCACCCATAGCAAGCTGTAAAAAGCATAGCTATTAGTAAAACTAAAAGTAAAATAATTGGTAACGCCACCCCTGTTAAACCGAAGATAATAAATGATATTAAAGCAACAAAAGCTCCGATCATAAAAATATCTCCATGAGCAAAATTAATCATTCCAATTATTCCATAGACCATGGTGTAACCAATTGCGATAAGTCCATAAATTGAACCTAAAGTAATCCCATTAACCAATTGTTGTATAAAATATTCCATGATTTACTTACTTACTCTTTTATTCACATTATCGAGAGCTTTACTGAATTTAGTAAAGAATTTTCCTTTTTTCAATTCATTAAGAACCTGCATATTAAGGCCTTTTGGTGTCTGTGAGTCTGCTACGAGTTTTTTAAATCCTTGAAATGATTTATTTAGAGCGTCCTGACTCAATGCTAAAAATAATTCAGCTATATATGTAGCAGCTAGTTTTTTGTTAATACCTTTCTTGCTCAACCATTTAGAACTCGTATTAAGTACCTCATAGTATGTTGCCATTAAAGAAGCGGTAGACCAAAACTTATAGCTTAGTTTTTCATTTTTTAGTTCTAGAACTTTACCCAGATATTTAAAAATATTCTTAGCAAATTTACTTGGCGGACAAACAATAATCGGTCCTTTTTTAATTTCTATTGGAGGTAAAGGTATTGCTCTAACGATATTATTATTTTTTGTAATTTTTTTTAGTTTTTTCAAATTAATAGTCGAAATAAGACTTATAATTTTTTTATTTTTTGAAAATCTCAATTTAGGTAATATTTTGTTTCCAACATTAGGCGTTACACCTAAAAATATTACTGAGGATTTATCTATTATTTCTTGATTATTGTTTAATATTTTTATTTTTCCGTAACTTTTAGATAGTTTTTTAGCTAGGTTTCTATTTCTTGAAGATATATAAATTCTCTTAATTTTTAACTTTGATTTAAAAATACCAAAAATAATTGATGATGAAATTTTACCAGTCCCTATAAATCCTAAAATCATGAATGATGCAGAATAACCAAGCTATTCCTTTTAATAAAGAAAATTTTAAGCAGATATTTTCAATACCGTTTATATCTGTCATCATTATATCAATACCAAGTGCTGTAATTGCTGAATATTTTAAGATTCCTTTAGCATGGTTCTTAGGGCCAATGCTAATAACTTCTTTGGCTTCATTGATGGGTCTTAAAACTAAAATGCCTAGGTTAGTATTATCCTCGATATTAATTGTTCTTGGTCTTTATATTGGTAACTACATAGACAAGGATCTATTTAGTCAAATGCAAGATTGGATCTGGACCTCTTTTATAATGTTAATTTACATAATTTTAAGTGTTCTAATCGTTTCAAAATATTTAGAAAAGTTTTCTAAATATGAGAAAAAAACTTCTATTTTTTCAGCTGCTCCGGGTGCATTAGGTCCATTAATGATTTTGGCTGAAGATGCAAAGACTGATCTAAGTCAAGTAGCTACATCTCATCTAATAAGATTAATTATTATAATTACAGTTTTTCCTTTCATTGTGAATAGTTTTTACGATGTAGATAACGTAAATATTTCTGAAAAAGTAATCACAAATCAAAATTTATATCACTTAATAATTTTGATTTTATCGTCAGTAATTTTGATTTTGTTCTTTGACAAGTTAAAAGTTCCAGCTGCTTTATTAACAGGAACTTTAGTAGCAAGTGGTCTATTGCAAATCACAGAGGTTGCAAGTTATCAAATATCTCCTGATATTATCGATTATTGTTTATTAATTTTAGGTTCCTCAGTGGGATGTAGATTTGCCGATAAAACTTTTAGTGAAATAGGAAGAAACGCATTACATAGTTTTGTAGCAACTTTCTTATTAGTAGCATTAGGTGTTGCTGCAGCAGTCGTTGCGGGATTAATAATTGATAAAAACTTCTTTACATTGTTGCTATCGTACTGCCCTGGAGGAATTTATGAGGTAGCTGTGATTGCAATCTTCTTCGACCTTGATCCAGAGTTTGTTTCTTTTCACCATATCATCCGCTTATTAATGATATTATTTATAGTGCCTATAATACTGAGGTTTTTAAAAAAAACCTGAATTAAACAATCTTTTTTTGACATTAACTTAAAATCATTCTAATTTTTTTTTATGGCTAATCTTTTGGACTTAATTGGAAGAATTTTGATTTCGGCTTTATTTCTTATTTCAGCCTATAACAAAATTTTTAGTATTGATGGAACTATGGGGTGGATGCAAGGGTTTGGGGTGCCTGGATTTTTACTTTATCCAACGATCGCAATAGAAATTATTTTGCCTATATTTATAATTATAGGTTATCAAGCAAGAATTTCAGCTGGTCTTTTAGCAATTTTTTGTATCCTGACCGCTTTTATTTTTCATTTTGACTTTACAAATCAAACACAATTTATTTTGTTTTTAAAAAATATAGGTCTGGCTGGAGGATTTTTATTTATTGTGGCTAATGGAACAAAAGAATGGTCAGTAGATAAAGAAAAAAAATACGTAAGGCTATAAATAAAAAACCCACCGATAAACGGTGGGTTTTAAATTTCTACATAATAAAAATTCTTAAACTAAAAAGTGTAAGCTATTTTTAATGCTAGTGTGTCTAAGTCGGCGTCGATTTTGTTATTAGTCGTAACACCTGTTCTTGCTACAGAAGAAGTTAAACTTATATCTTCATAATCCGTATAAGCAATCTCAGTTCTCCAGTTACCTGAACCTACTCCAAATCCGATCACATAACCAATAATGTCTGCATTACCGTATTTTGATCCAGTTCCTAAAGATTCGTCAGTGTTAAGAGAAACATGCGCAACTCCACCTTTTACATAGGCACCATTACCAAAGTTATAGTTTGCATATAATGTTATATGGTTCTCTAACTCTGCTTGAGCTTTTTGTGTTCTAGCAGTCGACGTTGTAGTCGCTGTTCCAGTCACAGATGTCTCAGTGTCACTTCTTTTCAAAGTTTTATCACTTACATCAGCTTTTAACGGAATGTAATCTAAACCAATTGATACTGTATCTGAGTAAGCATATTCAGCAAAAATTGATGGTATAACAACTAAGTTGTCAGCATTACCATTGTTTTTTTCACCGCCTTCTGTCTCAGTACCGCTTGCATCAATGGCGGTTAGTGCACCTGACACACCATATTTTATCTCCGCGTATGATGCGCTTGAAAACGCAAGCATTACTAGCGTGATGAAAATTTGATGTATTTTTTTCATACTTATCCTTAATTTATAAATTAACGTTAAGCTTTTATTACACATAGTATTTGCTGTGGTCAAACATTTAGAATCGATGACCAATGTTCAAAATGTTGAATATATTGAGGTTTTGTGTGACAAAATAGCAACAATTAACATTTATATAGTCAGTTTTTTCTAAAAAAACTCCTATAAATCTGCCACCCAACAATCAAAAAAATTGTTAGCATAATTACGACAGTCAATGGTCTATCCCATAAAAAGGACCATGAACCATCGCTAATTAGAAGAGATCTTCTCAAGTTTTCCTCCATTAAACCTCCAAGAACAAAAGCTAAAATTAAAGGTGGCATTGGAAAATCATATAAACGCAAAATTGTTGCTACAACCGCGATACCAATCATCAAAAAAATATCAAAATTATTAAATGACATTAAGTAAATTCCAGTGACAGAAAAAAAC
>CACCVU010000001.1 GCA_902549495.1 uncultured Pelagibacteraceae bacterium | reverse complement strand
ATCATATTTTTTTTTTTGATTACAACCTCTACATAGTTGCAAAAAATTTTTAAAAAGAGTTAAAAGGAATCTCTTTAAGAAAATACTTCATGGAAAAAAATAATATAAAAAAGAACAATATTTATATTTCTGAGGAAGAAAAAACGTTAGTTTGGGAGGATATACAAGCATCGTTTAAAAAGACCTTTGGAAATGAGATTTATAATAGTTGGCTTCAAAAAATATCTTTGGTGAAAGAGTACAATGATTATTTAATACTTGGTGTACCAACGAGGTTCTTTAGAGATTGGATTGTATCTAGGTACTTAGATAAGATATTAGAGCAGGTCAAAGGATTTAAGCTGAGCTTAAGTAGAATAGAATTTAAAATAATTGAGGAGACAAAACAAAACCAAGAATTTGCTAAAATCAACGAGTTAAACAAAGTTACTGAAATAAAGGACTCAATTCTTAATTATAACAGACTCAATCCTAATTTAAATTTTGGCAATTTTATTCAAGGTAAAAGTAATGATATCGCTTTATCTTACTCAAAAAAAGTATGTGAGCATATATCGAGATATAATCCTCTGTATATTTGTGGTGGAGTTGGTCTCGGTAAAACTCATTTATTAAATGCTATTGGACTGTCTTTGCAGCATGAAAATAACGTAATGTTTATCTCAGCTGAAAGATTTATGTATCATTTTATTAAATCAATTAAGAAAAACGATATGGTCAATTTCAAGGATTTTTTCAGGAAATCCTCAGTTTTTATCATTGATGACATTCAATTTATTAGTGGAAAGGAGAGTTTGCAGGAAGAATTTTTTCATACTTTTAATAGTTTGATGGATAAAGGATCGCAAATAATTATATCCTCTGACAGATCACCTATGAAATTGGACAAAGTGCAAGATAGACTTAAATCGAGGTTAGCAGGAGGTTTAGTGGTTGATATTGAGGCACCAGACCTTGAGCTTAAATCAAAAATTATTAAGAAAAAAATTGAAGAAATTGAAAATCAGTTTAAAGAAAATATTAACTTGAATGAGGAGGTTATAAATTTTATCGCAAGCGAAACAAAAACAAATATCAGGGAGTTAATTGGTGTCTTGAACAGAGTAATCGCGTTCAGCAGAGTTCACAATAAAATTTTAAGTATAAGCGATTGTAAGAATATTTTAAGAGATGTTTTTAATCAAATAAGAGTTATTACCGTTGATAAAATCCAGAATGTTGTCTCTAATTATTTTAATATACCTCTAAGTGATATGCTCTCGCAAAGGAGGTCCAGGCCACTAGCAAGACCTAGACAAATTGCAATGTATTTGTCAAAAAAAATGACATCAAGGTCACTTCCAGAAATAGGTAGGAGATTTGCTAATAGAGATCATACAACTGTTATTCATGCTGTCAAAACAATTTCACGTTTGACTGATCAAGACGATGAGATGAAGAAGAACATAAATCAAATTAAAAGTCTTTTACTTGAGCAACAATAAATGCAATTTGAAGTCAAAAGAGATGTATTACTAAAATCTTTAAATTTTGTTCAAGGAATCGTTGAAAAAAAAAATACACTTCCTATTCTATCAAATGTTTTGCTTCAACTTAAAGACAAAAAACTATCTATAGTTGCTACAGATTTAGATATAATTTTTTTTGATGAGATTGATGAAGTAAAAATTATAACTGAAGGGAGTACGACAACCTCAGCATCAATTTTGTATGACATTTTGAGGAAAATTTCGTCAAATTCTGACTTGAGATTTGAATTAAAGACAGAGAACAAATTAAGTCTTAAAAGTGAAAATGCAGATTTTAATCTTTTATGTTTACCAACTGATAATTTTCCAACATTTGCGGATGAATTTGAAGGTAATGGGATAAAACTAAATGGCAACAAACTTTTAAAACTTTTAAATAAAACAAAAATATCAATATCAAATGATGACACAAGACATTACTTAAATGGTGTTTATATTCACCTGACAGAAACTCAGGGTCGAAACTTTCTCACAGGAGTAGCTACAGACAGTCATAGGCTGTCCTCAAGCAGTCTTGAGATTGATAACATAAATAATTTTTCGCCTCTTATTTTACCAAGAAAAACAGTATATCAGCTAAGCTCAATATTATCAGAAAGATCAGACAATATCTTAATGGAAGCAAGTGATAATAAAATAAAATTCTCAATAGGAAATATGAAATTAATATCTAAGGTTATTGATGGAAAATTTCCAGACTATCGAAAAGTTGTTCCGACAAATAATGAAAAAACACTTATTGTTCCTTCTAAAGATTTTATAAACTCAATTGAAAGAGTAGCTAGTGTTTCTATTGATAGAAAAGAGGGTGTAAAACTTTTGATAAATAAAAATAATGTTCAACTTTCAGTTAATAGTGCAAACTCAGGGGATGGAAATGAGATAATTAATGCAAAATTTAATGCAGATAATTTAAATATAAGTTTTAATTCAAAATATTTGATTGATATCGCTTCAGAGGTTGAAGATAAAAATTTAAAGATTAATTTTAAGGATGCAGTCTCACCAGTTCTCATAGAGGATGTTTCTGATAAAAATAGTTTTTATGTAATTATGCCAATGAAAATCTAATTTTCTTCTTTTTTAGATTTTTTTTTATTTTTTGGTTCAAAACTGTTGGTATTAAATAATTCTAGCTCATTTGTTAGTAAGCTGATTTTATATTGTTTTTAAAAAATGATATATTACTCAAAAAAAAATAATGCCTAAAAACTCTGAAACAAAAACTAACCGATCCTATGAAGCGGATGCAATTAAAGTCCTCAAAGGTCTAGATGCTGTAAGAAAAAGACCTGGAATGTATATTGGTGATACAGATGATGGATCTGGTCTTCACCATATGGTTTTCGAAGTTATAGATAACTCAATAGATGAGGCTTTAGCTGGTTATTGCAAAAAAATTAATGTCTCAATTAATTCAGATAATACTGTAACTGTAGAGGATGATGGTAGAGGTATACCTGTTGATATACACAAAGGAGAAAAAATATCTGCTGCAGAAGTAATCATGACTCAACTTCACGCAGGTGGTAAATTTGATCATGACTCGTACAAAGTTTCAGGAGGGTTGCATGGAGTCGGCGTCTCAGTAGTTAATGCATTGTCTGAGATGCTAGAATTAAAGATCTATAGAGATGGAAAAGAATATGAAATTAAATTTAAAGACGGAAACTCAATCAAACCACTAAAACAAATCGGTAAAACAAAAAAAAATGGAACCAAAATTACTTTTTTACCCTCAAAAGAAATATTTTCATCAATCAAATTTAGTTCGAGTATACTAGAAAAAAGGATCAGGGAACTTGCTTTCTTAAATAAAGGTATATCAATAAATTTAATCGATAATACTTCAAAAAAAGCCAAAGAATACGCTCACAAATATGACGGGGGAATCACAGAATTTGTAAAGCATATCAATAATAAAAAGCCAATTTTGGTTAACAAAAATGAAAAAGAAGTTTTCAAAAAACCAATATATGTTACAGCTACAAAGAACAATGTGATAGTAGAGTGCTCATTCGAATGGAATGCTGGTTATTCGGAGGAAGTTTTACCTTTTACAAATAATATTCCTCAGAAAGATGGCGGAACTCATTTGCTTGGATTTAGAAGTGCTTTAACTAGAGTTATCAATAAATATTCAAATGATAGGAATGGTAATAAAAAAAATAAAATAAATTTATCTGGAGAAGATATTAAAGAAGGTTTAACTGCAGTGCTATCGATTAAAATGCCAGATCCTAAATTCTCATCTCAGACTAAAGATAAATTAGTTTCATCGGAGATAAGAAATATTGTAGAAAATATAATTGGAGAAAAAGTTTCAACCTGGTTCGATCAAAATCCATCCGTATCAAAAATAGTTATTGAAAAAATTACTCAAGCTGCAATGGCAAGAGATGTTGCAAGAAAAGCTAGAGATAGCGTAAGACGTAAAGGAACTTTTGAACTTTCTGGATTACCTGGAAAGTTAGCAGATTGTCAGGTACAAAAAAGAGAGGGGACCGAATTATTTATTGTAGAGGGGGACTCTGCCGGCGGATCAGCAAAACAAGGTAGAGTTAGAGAGTTCCAAGCAGTTCTTCCGTTAAGAGGAAAAATCTTAAACACTTTTATTAATGGCAAAAAAAATGGTGAAGACCAATCAACCAAAGCTCTTTCAAAGATGATGTCTTCAAGCGAAATTGTAACTTTGATTAATGCTTTAGGAACTGGATCAAAAGATTTTAATTTAGAAAATTTGAGATATGATAAAATTGTTATCATGACTGATGCAGATGTTGATGGTTCTCACATAAGAACGTTACTATTAACTTTTTTTAACAACTATCCATTTAATCAATTAATTGAAAATGGTCACATCTACCTAGCTCAACCGCCTTTATTTAAAGTTACAAAAGCAAATAAAAGTGTTTATATAAAAGATGAGAAATCACTAGAAGAATATATTTTACAAACATCTAAAATTGATAAAAAAATTAAAAAAGGAACTTCTGACTTTAAAAAATTTATTCAGGATCAGAAAGAAAAACTTTCAATTCAGCGATTTAAGGGATTAGGTGAGATGAATCCCGAGGAGTTGTGGGAAACTACCTTAAACCCAGATAATAGAACAATTTTAAGGGTTCAATATACAAAAGGCACTAAAGATAAATCAAAAGAAGACCAAAAAATGATCGAAATTTTGATGGGTGATGAAGTCGCTCCGCGTAAAGATTTTATTACTAATAATGCTTTAGATGTAACCAACCTAGACATTTAATTAGATAATGAACTTTTCAACTCTTTTTAGAACAAAAGAGAACTTAAGCCTAGATAAAAATACTTTAACAATCCTAAGGTATATAGCCATTATCGGACAAATTTTGGCTATTAGTATAGTTTTTTATTACTTAAATCTGCCATTTCCGATTATAGAAAGTTACTTGATTATTTCAATGGGTTTAGCCACAAATTTGTATCTTCAATTTGGAATTAAAATCAATCAGCTAAAAGATTTTTATGCAGCCCCTTTCCTCTTAATTGATTTGTTACAATTAAGCGCTCTTCTTTACTTGACAGGAGGAATTTTTAATCCTTTTTCTTTTTTATTGGTGATCCCAGCCATCGTTTCCTCAACATTTCTAAGTATGGGTATAACAATTATTTTAGGCTTAATAACAACTTTACTTTTATTGACCATATCATTTTTTCATTTACCTTTACCAGGAGAGGATATGAATTTGTTACACTTTCCAAATTTTTATAAAATTGGAATTATAATCTCTATATTGATTGGTTTAATATTTTTGAGTTACTTTGGTATTCGTTTTTCTGGTGAAAAAAAGAAAACAGAGGAAGCTTTTAAAAAACTTCAAGAGGTTATTTATAAAGAGTACGAGCTGGAGTCCTTAGGCGGGCAAGCAGCTGCAGCAGCACATTCTTTAGGGACACCTCTAGCTACAATAAGTGTAGTTGCTAAAGAGTTGAAAAAAGAAATTGGGGATAATAATGAACTATCTAAAGATATTGATTTATTAATTAGTCAATCTAAAAGATGTAGTGAAATTTTAAAAAGAATTTCAAAAAAACAGATAGAGGAAGATAAATTTTTTAGCTCAACAAAATTGGAAAATCTAATAGAGGAAATTATAAACTCTTTCAAGGAAACTTCCTCAAAAGAAATTACCTTAGTATCAGATAGTGATAAAAACAAAATTGATATTCAAAGGTCAGCAGAAATGATCTATGGGCTGAGAAATTTTATAGGCAATGCGATTAAATTTTCAAAAAGTAGAGTAAATATTTTTTTAGTAAGTGATGAAAAAGAAATTAAAATCATAGTAAATGATGATGGGCCAGGGTTTCCTAAAGATATTATAGATAAATTGGGAGAACCGTATATTAAATCTAAATCATTAGAATTAAATTCAAATTCAGGCTTGGGTCTTGGAACTTTCCTAGGTAAAACTTTATTAGAGAGGCAAAATGCTAAACTTTTGTTCAAAGATGATAAAAATTTAGGTGGAGCTTCAGTAGTTATTAGCTGGTCTCCCAAAAATATTTTACTCTAAGGCTAAAACTTATTTTGGTTCTTGTTGTGTTAAACAATGAATTGCACCAAAACCCCAAATTAATTCTGAACAATCTATAGGAATAATTTTTCTATTATTAAATTCCTTTTTAAAAATTTTAATCACTATTTTATCTTTTGGATCATTGAAAGTAGGCAATAAAACAAATTTATTAATGATATAAAAGTTTAAATATGATGCTGGAACCCTTATTTTATTTATATAAATAGGTCTAGGCATAGGAATTTTTTTAATTCTAATTTGTGAAGAATTAATTCTGATCTTTTTCAAAATTTTAAAGTTTTCATTAAGATTTTTGAAATTTTTATCTTTTTTATTATTTTCATAAGCAAGAAAAATCTTATTATGTTTTACAAATCGAGCAATATCATCAACATGACCATGAGTATCATCTCCCTCAATTCCTTTATTTAGCCAAATAACTTTTTTTGCTCCTAAAAATTTTTTGAATATGTGATTATAATTTTTTATTTTTAAGAAAGAATTCCTTTGTTGAATTTTACTTAATAAGCATTCTTTAGTTGTAAGCAGTAAACCTTTTCCATTAACATCGATCGCTCCTCCTTCGAGAACTATTTGTTTTTTATTAAACATTGGAGTTATGAAATTTCCTTTGTAATGATTTTTTATTCTCAAGTTGACTTTATTATCTGCTCCATAATTTTTATATTTAGCCCAACCATTAAACTTCCAATTCAATAAAATATTTTGATTTTTTTTATCTTTAATAAAAATTGGTCCTGTATCTCTCATCCATACCCTATCTGTTTTACAAATAATAAATTTTATATTTTGTACTTTTGCATTATTTTTCCTAAGCAATCTTTTAATTGCATTCTTGGAATTGTAGTTTTTAATTAATAGATTTACTTTCTGAGACTTAGTAATTTTAGAGATTATTTCAGCAAATATCTTGGGAATATTTTTAAATTTGCCCGGCCAATCATTTTTATTATAAGGCCATCCTATTAATGTGGATTGTTGTCTTTCCCACTCAGCTGGCATCCTGAAAAGAGATTTTGCTATTCTAGGCATCTCTTGGATTTTTAAGTAGTCCTTTATAATAGTCTATTCTTCTATCTCTAAAAAAAGGCCAATGTTGTCTAGAAGTTTCTACTTTTTTGAAATCAATTTCACAAATTAAAATATTTTCTTTTAAACTAGCTTTTTTTACAACGTTACCGCTTGGATCAAATATTACACTATTCCCCCAGAACTCTATCTTTTTATTACCTTGTTTTTCAATTCCAACTCTATTTACTGCAGCAACATATATACCATTAGCTATTGCGTGAGACCTTTGAATTGAAAGCCAGGACTCGAGTTGCGACTTACCAAATTTTCTTTTTTCTTTTGGGTGCCATCCAATAGCGGTTGGGTAAAAAATAATTTCTGCTCCTTTAAGAGCTGTTAATCTTGCTGCCTCAGGAAACCACTGATCCCAACAAATCAAAGTTCCTAAATTACCTTTTGAAGTTTTAAAAGATTTAAAACCTAAATCGCCAGGAGCAAAATAAAACTTCTCGTAAAATTGTGGATCATCAGGGATATGCATTTTTCTGTATTTTCCTAAAAGTTTACCTTTTTCATTAATTACAATACTACTATTGTGATAAAGCCCAGAGGTCTTCTTCTCAAATAATGAAACTATTAAAATAATTTTCAGTTCTCTAGCAAGAGCAGAAAATAAGTTACTGCTAGGTCCTGGTATTTTTTCAGCAAAATTAAAGTTTTTATGACTTTCAACCTGACAGAAATATTTTGTCATGAATAGCTCTGGTAAGCAAATTACTTTTGCACCTTTTTTTGCTGCAGAATTAATTTTGTCGACAGCATTTTGAATATTTTTTTTTGGGTCAGATGACATTTTCATCTGCACTAATGCTATCTTCGTTTTACTCATTATTTTTCAATTGAATAAATTTTGAAAATTTCTTTTTTGTCTTGCTTGCCAATGTTTACGATGAAATGCATCGCTTGCTATTAGGGGTAATACACTTGTAGCTTCAGCAAACACCATTTGTTCCTTCGTCACATCCACTTTACCCCATGAACTTGCTTCTTTTAAGGTAGAACTACTACAAGCACCATCTCTCGTATCTGCTACAGTTATTTGAATAGCGTATTTATGCATATCTACCTTTTTACCTAATAACTCCGCACAAACCACTGTATCCTGAACAAAATTTTTGGGTACTCCACCGCCAACCATTAATAATCCCGATTGTTTTGATTTGAGTTTAATTTCAGTTATTTCTCTGAACTCTCTTATTGAGTCTATAGTGATGTGATTTTCTGGATTTTGTTCTTGATGCATTACAAGCCCAAATCCTGCAGAACTATCTGTGAAAGCGGGACAAAATATAGGAACATTACTATCATAAGCAGTTTCTATTAATGAGTTTTTTTTCTTAGAATTTGTTTTCAAATATTTGCCAAGTTCTTTAATAAATTCCCTTGAGGTGTATGGTTTAGGTTTTAGAGAATTAGCAATATCACATATAGTTTTGTCACAGGCTTGAAGCTCCTCTTCATCGATATAAGTGTCATATATCCTGTCAATATAGTTGTTTCTTAGTTCAGTATCATCTTGAAACTGGGATCCCTGATAATGCTTAAAACCTAGAGCTTCAAAAAAATCCATATCTATAATCGAGGCCCCCGTGGCCACAATAGCATCAACCATATTATGTTTTACTAAATCAGTATATAAATCCATGCATCCACCTGCTGAAGTTGAGCCTGCTAAAGTTAAAAAAATTGAACAATCTTTATCTGCAAGCATTTCATTATAAATAGCTGCCGCTCTGGCTGTATCTCTAGAGGTGAAAGACATCTTACTCATACCATCAATAATCTTACGAGCATCAAAAGACTTGATATCGATGTGTTCAACTGGGGAATTAAGTAAAGATTTTTTATTGTGTCCGATATTCGGACTATTTTTTTTATTCATTAAGCTACTAAAGAACCAACTTTATCATTTGCATTATCGTACATAGATATAATTGGTTTGTCACTTAATTCGTGAATATCATTTGAGTAAAAACCGTTGAAGTTTGTTCTGAAAGTTAGACTGTAAGCTCCTAACTGACCTAACTCTATATAGTCACCTTCTTTAATATTATTTGGTAACAAAAAAGGTCCTTTCATGTAATCTAATCCATCACAAGTTGGTCCAAAAAAACTAAAAGCAGTTAGCTTTTTAGACTGAATTCTTCCGCTTGTAATCATCTTTGATGGTAAAACAAAGTTTGGTGCCCCAGCGTCAAATAAAGATCCATATGTTCCGTCATTGATGTACAAGCTATTTTTTTTTCTTAAAATAACTTTTACAACTGTAGATCCACTTTCTGCTACAAGAGCTCTTCCTGGCTCACATATGATTTCTGGTAATTTATTTAACTTTAAGTTATTTAGTTCTTTTTTAATTTCTTCCATATAATTTATTAATGGTTCAGGATTAAGATCTGGATATATAGATGGAAAACCTCCACCAACATTAATTGTATTTGGTAATATTTTTGTTTTTTTAATTATATTTCCAATTTCACGAATTCCTTTTGAGTAAGAAATTTTATGCATACATTGAGAACCAACATGAAAACTTATTCCAAGTTTTTTTGAATGCTCCTTACATAATCTTACCAATCCTAAAGCTTCTGAGGGAAGCGCACCAAATTTTCTTGAAAGATCTATTTCTGCATGCTCATTCGAAATCGCAATTCTTACAAATAATTCTAAATCTTTTGCTTGATTAGTAGCCTCTAGAATTTTCCTCAACTCATCCTTACTATCAAGAGAGAAACTTTTTACTCCGTAATTAAAGTAAGCCGACGATATACTCTCTTTACTTTTGATAGTATGCATAAAATGTAACTTTGCATCTGACTTAATCTTTTTAAGAAGTTTGATCTCATTTAGAGAAGCAACATCAAATTCATTGATACCACTAGCAATAATCTGTTTAATAATTTTTTCGTTTGGATTTGTTTTTACAGCATAAAGAATTTTTCCAGGAAAATTTTCTTTAAAAAATTTTACGGATTTTTTAATCTCGTTAAGCCGTAAACAATATACGGGGTAATCTGGTTGTAATGAGTTAACTAGCTCGTTAACTGTTTTAAATTTTCCCATTTCATGTGTCCCTCACGTTAAATTAGACAAAGATTTTTTAAAAAATTTAACAAAAAAAACCTTACTTATTTCGCATTTAATGTTTTTTTTACTTTATGTAAAGAAAAAACGGACATTTTTGTCGTGTTGAAATTTTGTCAAGAATACCTATATGACAAGTTATGAGGTCACAAAAAAACGTTCCAGAGCAGCTAAAATTAGCAGACTTTACTGATAAATCGCTATTAATCCTTGATGATGACGATCCGTTAAGGGGCAGGCTTGCTAGAGCAATGGAGAAGAAAGGATTTCAAGTAAAAGAGGCTAAATCAGTGGCCGAAGGTCTTAAAATTGCCAAGACAGCTCCTACAGCCTTTGCTGTAGTTGATCTCAGGCTTGAAGATGGCAATGGATTGGATGTTGTTAAAGAGCTTTCAGGAAACAAAAAAGATTGCAGGATTGTTATGCTAACGGGTTACGGGAATCTACCTACAGCTGTAGAGGCTGTTAAAGTAGGAGCAATCGATTACATTTCTAAACCAGTAGATGCGGACGATGTTGAGTCGGCTTTATTGGCTTCTCCAGAATCAAAGGCAAAACCACCTGAAAATCCAATGTCTGCAGATAGAGTGAAATGGGAACATATCCATCGAGTATTTGAGTTATGTAATAGAAATGTTTCCGAAACAGCTCGAAGACTTAAAATGCATAGAAGAACATTACAAAGAATTCTTTCTAAAAGATCCCCAAGATAATTTAAATAAATTTTTTAAATTTTCTGATTTGATTTATTGCAAGTGTTGCAATGAGAATTTTAAATAACTCTGCTAACAGGAAAGGTTGTGCTCCCAATTTGAATATTGGTTTATCCCAACCTATTAAAGTACCTAGCCATAACATCCCCAATACATAAATAAAGCTAGTAGCAACAACTAATTTAAAAAAATTTTTAAAATAATTATTATCGTAATTAAATTTTCCTGCTAAAAATCCAGTGACCATAAAACCTATCAAATAACCCATTGTTGGCCCTGTGAAGTATACTATTCCCACACCTTTTTCTGGAGTTCCTGAAAACACTGGCAAACCAATTATACCTTCGAATAAATATAAAGAAATAGTTGCCACACCAAGTTTCCATCCAAAACATATTCCTATTAACAAGACTACTAAAGTTTGCATTGTCATAGGGACCGGGTAAAATGGTATTTTAACTTTTGACGATATGGCTAAAAGAATGGAGCCCAATAAGGCAACAAATATATATTTAATTATTTTTGATTGGTTTAAACTTTTTACAAATTCCATTTAATTAATTTAACTTTTTTTTTATTAAAATCTAGTGTTTTGTTAATTGAACAAAAACATCTTCTAAATCACCATCTTCTGTTGAAATATCCTCAATTTTGATATTATTTTCGTTTAAATAATTGATTATTTCTCCAAAATCGTGAGAGTTTTTTTCATAAGTAACTAATATTGAATTTTCAGAGTTTATTTTAAAATTTATATCTTTCATCATTAAATTTTTATTTAAATCAATATTTTTAACTTTAAAATTTATTTTTTTAGTTTTAATTCTCTCAAGTAACTTTTCGGTAGTATCTAACGCAACTAAATTTCCTTTATTGATTATAGCTATTCGATCACACATTTCCTGTGCTTCAATCAGATAGTGTGTGGTTAATATTATTGTCACACCTTCTTTGTTTAGAGCTTTTACATTTTCCCAAAGATTATTTCTAAGTTCTACATCAACACCAGCTGTAGGCTCATCTAAAATTAAAATTGGAGGTTGATGAACCATAGCCTTTGCAATAAGCAATCTTCTCTTCATGCCGCCCGATAAGCTTCTGGAGTATGCATTAGCTTTATCTTGAAGAGAAACCATCTTTAATATTAAATCAGTTATGCGGTTCTCTTTAGAAATACCGTAAAGTCCGGCTTGAAGTTCAAGAAGTTTTTTTGGACTAAAAAAAGCATCTAAGTTTACTTCCTGGGGGACTATTCCCACAGATGCTCTAACTTGACGAGGATTTTGATCTAAATCAAAACCCCATACATTTACTCTTCCACTAGTTTTAATAACTGTGCCTCCTAGAATACTTAAAAATGTTGTCTTACCCGCTCCATTCGGTCCTAATAATCCAAATACCTCACCTTGTCTGACTTCAAAACTTAATTCGTTTAAAGCTTTATTATGTTTTTTGGTTTGGGGACTAGAATAAACCTTTGTTAGATTTTCAACAGCTAGGGCAAATTTATTCATACTTTTTTATAATTCATCAAGATTTCAATGTAATATGTATATATGAGTTCAATAAAAAAAACAGATCATTTTTATTTGGTAGATGGATCTGGATATATTTTTCGCGCTTATTATGCTCTTCCTCCTCTCTCAAGAAAAAGTGATGGTCTTCCAACTGGAGCGGTTAGTGGTTTCTGTTCTATGCTTTTTAAATTATTAGAGGAGGCTAGATCAGACGACTCTAAAAATAAGCCAACACATTTTGCAGTAATTTTTGACTCTGCAAGAAAAAATTTTAGAAATGAAATTTATACTGAATATAAAGCAAATCGTGCTGAGGCACCAGATGACTTAGCTCCTCAATTTGAATATATAAGAAAATCAGTTGAAGCTTTTAATCTACCATCTATAGAACTTCTTAATTACGAGGCAGATGATTTAATAGCTACTTACGCAAAAAAAATTATTGAATCTGGAGCGAAAGTTACAGTAATTTCATCTGATAAAGACCTAATGCAACTAGTCTCTACTAAGCTAAGATTATTCGATCCAATGAAAAGTAAAGTTATTGGAGAAAAAGAAGTTTTTGAAAAATTTGGGGTTAAACCTAATCAAGTCATAGATGTTCAATCTTTAGCTGGAGATTCTTCTGACAATATTCCAGGTGTGCCTGGAATAGGGGTCAAAACTGCTGCAGAGCTAATCAATAAATACAAAAACTTAGACACTCTTCTTAAAAAAGCATCTGAAATTAAACAAAATAAAAGAAGAGAAACACTTATTGCTAATAAAGATAAAGCATTATTGAGTAAACAACTAGTAACTCTAAAAGATGATGTCCCAATCAAAAATAAACCAAACGACTTTTTAATCAAAAAAATCAATAAAGATAAACTTTATAACTTTTTAAGAGAGATGGAATTTAATAGATTACTAAGTCAAGCTATTAGTTTTTATGGTGAACCTGTAGAAAAAAAATTTAATCAGGACAAAAAATCAAAACCGTCAAAAATAAATACAAAACAATATCAAAAAATTATAAAAGAAAATGACTTAAATAAATTAATAATTGATTTAAATAAAAAAAGCATTATTTCAGTTGATACTGAAACTTCTTCTCTAGATCCTCAGGTGGCAGAGTTAATTGGCATTTCTTTAAGTTATGCTGAAAATATTTCTTTTTACATTCCAGTTGGCCACAAAAATATAAAAGGTTTGAATAAAGATTTTGTTGTAAAAAAACTCAAGCCAATTTTGGAAGATCCAAGTATAAAAAAAGTTGGTCAAAATATTAAATACGATTTCATTATACTAAAAAAATATGGAGTAGAATTAAACCCTGTCGAAGATACAATGTTACTCTCTTACACTTTGGATGCAGGGAATAATCGTCACAATATGGATACTTTGTCAGAACTACATCTTAACCATAAAACAATTTCTTACAAAGATCTGGTTGGTTCTGGAAAAAAACAATTAAAATTTTCAGAAGTAGATATAGATAAAGCTACAGAATATGCAGCAGAGGATGCTGATGTGACTTTAAGATTATATGAAATTTTGTCAGAAAGAGTTTCAGACGAAAAGCTTAGTCAAATTTATGAAGCTTTTGAAAAACCAATGATTAAGATATTATCAAAACTAGAGACTTATGGAATAAAAGTAGATGATAACTACTTAAAAGAACTATCAAAAAAATTTGAAAAAAGATTAGAAAAAATTGAAAAAGAAATTTTTAAAATTTCAGGAAAAGAATTTAATATTGGGTCGCCCAAACAACTTGGTGAAATTATTTACAACGAATTAAAAATAGCAAAATTGAAAAAAACTAAAAAAGGTAGTTTAGCCACTAGCGCTAAAATATTAGAGGATCTCGCGTTAACTGGTCAAAAATTTCCTAATTTAATATTAGAGTGGAGACAAGTATCTAAACTTAAAAGTACCTATACTGATGCGCTTCAAGATCATATTAATAAAGATACCAAAAGAGTTCATACATCATTTCTTTTAGCAGCGACTAACACTGGTAGATTAGCCTCAAGCGATCCAAACTTACAAAATATACCAATTAAAACTTCAGACGGAAAAGAAATTAGAAAAGCTTTTATAGCAGAAAAAAATAATGTTCTAATTTCTGCTGATTACAATCAAATAGAGATGAGGATACTTGCTGATATGGCTGATGTTAAAGAGCTAAAAAAAGCATTCAAACAAAATCAGGACATTCACAAACTTACCGCTAGCCAAGTTTTTGGTGTGCCAATTAATAAAATTTCTGAAGATCAAAGAAGGAAAGCAAAGGCAATAAACTTTGGTATCATATACGGCATAACTCAATATGGTTTAGCTAAGCAAATATCAGTTTCAAATGAAGAGGCTCAAGAATTTATTAATTCTTATTTTAAAAAATTTCCTGAAATAAAGGATTACATGAACTCTACAATTAAAAGCTGTAGAAAACTTGGTTACGTATCAAATATTTTTGGAAGAAGAATTCATTTGAGAGGCATAAATGATAAAAACTTTAGTGTGCGAAGTTTTCAAGAAAGAGCAGCAATTAACGCTCCTATCCAAGGATCTGCCGCTGATATAATTAGATTAGCAATGATTAAAATTGATAATATTTTAGAGGAAAAAAAAATAGCAAAAATGTTACTTCAAATACACGATGAGTTAATATTTGAATGTTTAAAAAAAGATGAAAATAATGTTAAGAAATTAATTCAAAATGCTATGGTTTCAGTATCAAGTTCTGAATACCATAAATTCTCAATACCATTAGAGGTAGGAGTAAACTCAGGGAATAATTGGGGAGAGGCTCATTAACGCCTAAATTTTGACATTAAGATTATGAATATAAAATTATGGCACATACAATTGCATTAGTAGATGACGATAGAAATATTCTAACTGGAATAAGTATGGCACTTGAGCGAGAAGGCTTTAAAGTGCAAACTTACATAGATGGAGAGTCCGCGTTAATCGGTTTGACAAGAAACCCTCCAGACTTAGCTATTTTAGATATCAAAATGCCAAGAATGGATGGAGAGGAACTTTTAAAAAAAATAAAAAAGAAAATGTCTATACCAATAATATTTTTAACGTCAAAAGATGAAGAAGTAGACGAATTACTCGGATTAAAACTTGGAGCAGATGATTTTGTGAAAAAGTCAGGAGGATTTTCTACCAAGGTGCTCATCGAGAGAATTAGAGTACAACTCAGAAAAAAATCCAATGTTGCAGATGATACAAAGAATATTATTAGCCATGGAAAGCTTAAGCTAGATCCAGCTCAGTTAGAATGTGAATGGAATGGCAAGCCCTTGCCAGATAAGTTAACCACTACAGAATTTCTAATTGTTAAGGAATTAGCAAAAAGACCAGGGGTAATAAAAGAAAGAGCCCATTTAATGGATATTGCATATAAAGAAAATACTGAAATCGAGGACAGAACTATAGACAGTCACGTTAAAAGAATAAGAAAAAAGTTCAAAAAAGTTGACGAAAAATTTTCGGCAATTGAAACTAGATATGGAAGCGGGTATAGATGGAATGTTAGTTAATGAAATCAAAAAAAACAGCTTCTATACTAAAAAAGTTTTTATTATTTAATTTAACAACATTTTCTATACTAGGATTATTTACAATATTTTACCTAAAAGCAATTCAACCAAATCTTGTAAAAAAGAGAGCAATAAATCATAAAATTATCATTAATAACACAGTTGATCATCTTGAAAGGCTAAATGTAGATTATAGTTCTAATGGCATAAGAACCTTTTTACTTTCTACAAGATTTTTATTCCAGAGTTTAGATAGAGTTCAGTTCTATGACTCCAATGGAGAATTAATAGGTGATACAAATATTTTAGATTTAGATCAAAATGTTTTTTCAAGATCAGATGTAGTAATAGAAGAGGCAATTGATGGAAAAAATTCATCAAATGAGTTTTCCTCCTCTACTTCAAATAAAAAAACTGAAAATAATTTAAATATAATATTAGAGAAATACGATGGCGAACCTTTAACAATATCTGAAATAAATAAAAATGATTTTTATGTAAAGACGTTAAGCGAAGTTAAACTTCAAAATGATAGCATTGGATATATTTTGGTTTCTGAGCAAGCGAATGATATTATTAACGCAGTTAAAGAAAGAAAAGATTTTATTATTAGAACTGTTTTTGCAGTAGCACTTGTAATTTTAATTTTTTCAATGTTTCTAAATAAATATGTTTTAAAGCCAATTGGTTTATTAGTTAAATATAGTGACTCGATTAAGAAGAAATCCTCAGAAAGCATTAATATAAAAAAAGTTTTTGTGAGAGACGATGAAATTGGAAAACTCACTATGTCAATTGATGAAATGACAAAAGAACTTCAACATAGAACCAATAGGGCAGAAACATTTTCCAATGATTTAGCTCATGAAATCAGAAACCCGCTAGCCTCTTTGAAGAGTGCTTCAGAATTATTAGATAAAACAACTGGTAAAGATGAAAGTGAAAAACTTTTAAAGATAATCAATCATGACGTTGAAAGAATAGAGAGATTAATTACGGATTATTCACAAATGCTCAAAGATGAAGCTTCTTTATCTAGAGAGAAAATGAGTAAAATAAATTTAATTGAAATTATCAATAATGTAGCAGAAGATTTTAAACAAGATCTGAAAAACCAAAATAAGAATATTCAAATTAAGATAAAAGATAAAATAAGTTCAAAAAATGGGAAATATATATTAGGAATTGAAAATAGATTAGAACAGGTAATAGCAAACTTATTAGACAATTCTATATCTTTCAGTCAGGATAATCAAAAAATTGAAATAAGTATCGAGGAAACAACAAAAAATCTTGTAATGAAAATCAAGGATGAAGGCCCGGGTTTTTCTGAAACCTCTCCTCAAAAAATCTTCAAACGTTTCTATAGCAATAGGCCAAAAAGCTTTGGAAAACATTCTGGCTTAGGTCTCAATATTGTTAAAAATATTGTTGAGCTACATAAAGGCACTATAGCGGCGTCAAATAGACTGAATACTAAAGGTGCGCAAGTTGAAGTATTACTACCTAAATTTTCTTAGTGTTCTTTCTTGATAAGATAGATTTATGTTGATATTAACAAATTCAAAATGGGACAAGATTATAAAGTAAAAGATATAAGTTTAGCTGATTTTGGTAGGAAAGAAATTTCTATAGCCGAGTCTGAAATGCCCGGATTAATGGCACTTAGAAAAGAGTATAAAGGAAAAAAGCCTCTCAAAGGCGCAAAAATTTTAGGGTGCTTGCATATGACAATTCAAACTGCAGTTCTTATTGAGACCCTAGTTGATCTAGGCGCAGAAGTGAGATGGTCTTCATGTAACATTTTTTCCACTCAAGATCACGCAGCGGCAGCAATAGCTAAAGCAGGCATACCAGTTTTTGCTTGGAAAGGTGAAACTGAAGAGGAGTACTGGTGGTGTGTAAAGCAAACAATAGAGGGAAAAAAAGATTGGAAACCAAACATGATTTTGGATGATGGAGGAGATTTAACAGGTTTAATGCATAAAGATTACAAAGATCTTTTAAAGGGTGTTAAAGGAATTTCAGAAGAAACAACTACTGGAGTGTTAGCACTAAAAAAAATGGAAACAAATAAACAATTAATGGTTCCTGCATTCAATGTAAACGACTCAGTGACGAAATCAAAATTTGATAATTTATATGGATGTAGAGAAAGTTTAGTTGATGGTATCAAAAGAGCCACAGACGTTATGATGTCTGGAAAAGTTGCGGTTGTTGCAGGTTTCGGAGACGTTGGCAAAGGCAGCGCAGCTTCTTTGCGTCAAGCAGGCGCAAGAGTAATGGTAACAGAGACAGATCCAATTTGTGCACTACAAGCAGCGATGGAAGGCTACGAAGTAGTTTTAATGGAAGATGCAATTAAAGATGCCGATATTGTTGTAACTGCTACCGGAAACAAAGATATAGTAACTGCAGATCATATGAGAAATATGAAAGATAGAGCTATCTTATGTAACATCGGACATTTTGATAACGAAATTCAGGTTGAAGCTCTGAAAAACTACAAATGGGATGAAATAAAACCTCAGGTCCATGAAATAGAGCTACCAAGTAAAAAAAGAATTATTTTATTAGCGGAGGGAAGACTTGTAAATCTTGGATGCGCAACAGGTCACCCAAGTTTTGTCATGAGCGCATCATTTACAAATCAAGTTATAGCACAAATAGAACTCTGGAATAATTCAGATAAATATGAAAATAAAGTTTATGTATTACCAAAACACTTAGATGAAAAAGTTGCAATGTTGCATTTAGAAAAAGTTGGTGCAAAATTAACTAAAATGTCTAAAGATCAAGCAGATTATATTAGCGTTAAACCATCAGGACCATTTAAACCAGATACTTACCGCTACTAAACAGTAGCAAATGATTGTTAAATCCTTAGAACATTTAAATTCTTTATCAAAAAAAGTTGCAGACCAACTAACTAAAAATGATTGTATATTTTTAATCGGTGATATTGGTGTAGGAAAAACTACTTTTTCAAGATACTTGATAAATTACTTACAAGAAAAAAATAGAGAAAAGATTACAGAAGTACTAAGTCCTACTTTTAATCTACTTTATGAGTATAATCTAAAAAATATTAAAATTATGCATTATGATCTTTATAGAATAAAAGATGAAAGCGAATTAAAACATCTAGGCATTTTTTCAGATCAACAAGAGACAATTAAGATTATAGAGTGGCCACAACTTATTGATATTCCGTTATCTAATAAATTAGAAATACATCTAGATTACGCTATAAATGAAAATCAGAGAGAGATAAAATTTATAGGTTCAGGTAAGTGGGAAATTTTAAATGAATTATAAACTTAAAAAAATTTCAGGCGATGCATCATTCAGAGAATTTTATAGATTACAAAAAGGACGACATACATCAATTATAGTTCAAGCAAAAAAAGAAAAATTCAAAAATTTAATCACTTACATTGTAGTTAATAATATTTTAAAAAAAAATAAGATTTATACACCAAAGTTAATTACTAATCACTACGACAACAACATTATTGAGATTTCAGATTTAGGAGATAAATCGTTTTATAAATTTATCATCAAAAAGAAAAGTAAATTTAACAGCTATAAAAATTTGATTAGGATTATTATCAAATTACAAAATATTAGACCAAAACGAACTTATCAATTTGGAAAATACAAAATTAATTTTCAGAATTATTCGATTAAAAATCTTCATAAAGAGTCTGATTTATTTTTTGATTGGTATTTGCAGCACTGTCTTAAAAGTTCAAAACAAAAAAAAATTAAAAATATTTTAAAAAAAGAATTAACTAAAGTTTATAAAAAACTTTATTTTAAAAATACAGTTTTTGTTCACAGAGATTTTCATGCATCGAACATAATGGTAAATAAAAATAAACTTGGTTTAATAGATAGTCAGGATGCAATAATTGGAAATCCACTTTACGATTTAGCTTCGTTAATAGATGATGCAAGGATTAAACTTCCTTTAAATTTACAAGAAAGATTATTTAATTTTTATTATTCCAAATCTAAATTTAAAAAGGAGCAATACAAAAATTTAAAAAATGATTTTGAAATATTATCTGTACAAAGAAATCTAAAAATTTTAGGTATATTTGTAAGACTTTACAAAAGAGACGGTAAACCCAATTATCTAAAATATTTGCCTTACACTTGGCGTTTAATCCAGAGACGTCTTAAAAATCCTGTCTTCGAAAATTTTAATTTAATGTTAAAAAAATATTTAAAAATAGAAGAGTTAAAAAAAATAAATAATTTATGAAAATTAGGCATGGAATGATATTGGCTGCAGGCTTGGGAAAAAGAATGCAACCTCTAACTAGTAAAAAACCAAAACCATTATTAGAAATAGGTGGTATTACCCTTCTTGAAAGAGCTATTAATCTTCTAATCAATCATGGCGTAAAAGAAATTAGCGTAAATATTCATCACCTTGGCGATCAAATTGAAAAATATGTCTCAGATTTAAAATCAGAAGTTAAAATCAAAATATCAAATGAAAAAGACACATTACTAGATACCGGAGGTGGAGTAAAAAAAGGGACAAAAGATTTCAAGGAAAACCCTTTTTTTGTAATAAACCCAGATACACTCTGGAGTAATAAATATTCTAAAGAAATTCAATCTTTAGAAAAGGAGTATTTCACAAATAAAAGACCGTGTTTATTACTGGTGAAAAAAAAATTATCTTTAGATAACTCATTCAAGGGTGACTTTAATCTAAACAATAATTTAATTTCTAAAGATGAACATAACCAATTTATTTTTACTGGCCTACAAATAATAAAAAATGATCATTTACTCTCTTTTAATAAAGATATTTTTTCAATGAATGAAGTTTGGGCAAAATTGATAAGCGAAAAAAATCTTGGTGGATTGGAAAGTAATCAAAAGTTTTATCATTTAAACACCTTTGAAATGTTTGAAAAAATATCTTCTTTAAGTTCTATTGATTAAAAATTATTTCTTTAGATCTTGATTTATCTAAATAATAATATTTTTGAATTTTTAATTGATTATCGAAATCAATTATTAAAGGGTTCCCTGTTGGAATTTCAAGCTCATTAATTTTAATATCTGAAATCTTAAATAGAGATTTACACAATGCTCTTAATGAATTTCCATGAGCCGATATCAAAATATTTTTTCCATTTTCTAAATTTTTTTTTATTTCAAAATTATAAAAAGGAACTACTCGTTCATAAGTATGCTTTAGAGATTCGGTAAAAGGAATTTTATTTTTGGGAATTCCATCATTTAAAGGGCTAAAGTTTTCAAGGTAATTACTATCTTTAGCCATGAGAGGTGGTGCGACGTCCCATGATCTTCTATATTTTTTAAATTGTTCTTCACCAATTTTCTTTTTTGTTTCTTCCTTGTTTAAACCCGTTAATGACCCGTAATGTCTTTCATTTAATTCCCAAGCAGTATTAAACTTCATGGATAAATTTAATTTTTTTAAGATAATTGTAAGCGTTTCAATTGCTCTTTTAAGATAAGAGGTATAACTAATATCTACTTTAATATTCAATTCACTAATTAACTCTCCTGACTTTTTAGCTTCCTCTTTACCTTTCTCTGAAAGGTCAACATCTACCCAGCCCGTAAATCTATTTTCAGCATTCCAGATACTCTGACCATGTCTTGTTAAGATTAGTTTACTCATATAAGTTAATTAAGTTATTATGTACTATATAAAAATCTAAATGAAAAACACTATCTTATTTGCTTTAAAATATTTATTCTATTTCTCATTTATAATTCTACTAATTCTTTATTTGTTCCCAGGAAGTTTAATTGGTTATTTTTTATACGGAAATTTGGGAAAACAACCCGATTTTATTTCAAATCCAATAGGAACTTCTATTAATCATTTAATATTTTTTTGCTATTTAAGCATTTTAGGTTTTATATTTCGGAGTAATCAAAAAAAATTTATAAATAGTTTTTCTTTTTTATTTTTAATTTCAGTAATTTTAGAATTACTACATCATTTTATTCCCAATCGAGCATTTGAACTTAACGATTTGTATGCGAATAGCTTGGGGGTGGTGTTGGCTTTTTTAATATTTAAATTTTTTAAAAAACTTCAAAATTAAATGTTTATTCGTATAATTATAATATTTTTGGTTATGCTATCTAATTCTATATCAGAGGAAATATCTGGCATCCCAAAGGTTGTTGATGGAGATACAATTTATATAAACAATTATAAATTTAGATTAGAAGGAATAGATGCCCCAGAAATGAGACAAAGATGTAAAAAAGAGTCCTTTAAAATTTCATTTTTGATTGGCTTTACATTTTATAAAGATTATAGCTGTGGAAGAGTTTCAAAAGAAAAATTAATAACTAAAATTAAAACTTCTGAAATAAAATGTATTTCTTCATCTAAAGATCGATACAAAAGATATATTGCTACCTGCTTTAAAGGAAAAACCAACTTAAATCAGTGGATGGTAAGAAACGGTTTTGCAATAGCATATAGAAGATATTCTAAAAAATATGTACCAGATGAATTATTCGCAAAAGAAAATAAATTAGGACTATGGCAAGGGAAGTTTATGGAGCCAGAAAAATGGAGAAAGCTTAATTAATTTTTAGTATAAATTACTTAGTGATTCCTTTTAAAAAAGTAATAATTATTTTAATTTTTTTAATTTTAAGTGCCTGTTCTTCAATACCAAAAAATACGCAGAATAGTTGCGCTATCTTTGAAGAGAGATATTTATGGTACAAACATTCGAAGGCTTCTTATGAAAAATGGGGGGCACCTATTCATCTGCAGCTAGCTTTTGTTAAAAAAGAAAGTGACTTCAATTGGCTTGCAAAACCTCCAAGAACCAAATTATTTAAAGTAATACCTTTTAAAAGACCTTCTTCCTCATTTGGATACTCTCAAGCAGTTAAGGGTACTTGGGAACAATATAAAAGAGAAACAAATAATCCATTAGCTACGAGAGCAAGATTTAAAGACTCAGTAGATTTTATAGGATGGTACATCCATAAAACAAATAAGATATTGAAAATTTCCAAAAAAGATCCTTATCGACAATATTTAGCTTATTACAAAGGTTGGGCAGATTATAAAAATTATTCAAAAGATAAAAAAGCTATTATATACGCAAAATCTGTTAAGGACCTGGCAAAAAAATATAGAAAGCAATTAACGCTCTGTAAAAAAAATCTAGATAAAAATAAATATATTATCTTTTAAGCTGCTTTTGTAACTCAAGCTCAACAGCATCTATCCTCTTAGTTCCCTTTCCAACAATTGTGTAAACAGTAGGAATTACGTAAAGAGTAAAAAAAGTAGAGAATAACATTCCACCAAATATTGTTATACCAACAGTTAATCGACTTGCAGCACCTGGTCCAGTTCCAAGAATAAGTGGTAAGACTCCAATAATAGTTGAGATACTTGTCATGAGAATAGGTCTTAGCCTAATAGCGGCAGCCTCAAATACAGCAATTTCTAAATTTTTTCCTTCCTTCCTTAACTGATTTGCAAATTCTACAATTAGGATACCGTTTTTAGCTGAGAGACCGATTAGAATGATTAATGCTATTTGACTGTAAACATTTAATGACGACCCCACTACTAGTAAACCAATTAATCCCCCAAGAATAGCCATAGGCACAGTTAACATAATTGTCAGTGGATGCCTCCAGCTTTCAAATTGAGCACTCATGGCTAGGTATGCAGTAATTAATGCTAAAGCAAATATTACATAAAGTTCAGTGTTAGTTTTTTTATACTCCTCACTTTCACCTTTATAAGCAATTTTTGCTTGAGGCGTATTTTGTTCTACAACACCCACTAAAAACTTTAGAGCCTCATCAAGCGAATAGTCTCCCACAAGTCTTGCAGAGATAGTAACTGCTTTTTGCCTATTGTATCTTGCTAAGAATGGAGATTGTCCCTCTTCATCGTATGCAACTAAGTTTGACACAGATACAAGCTTTCCATTGTTTTTAGATCTCACAAAAACTTTACTTATACTGTCTGGCTCTTGTCTATCTTTGATATCACCTTGCAAAATTATAGAATATTCTTTTCCATCTCTTGTAAAGTTTGTAACCCTTTTTGAACCAAAAATTGTTTCTATAGTTTTCCCTATATCTTCTGTAGAAACCCCTAGATCAGCAGCTTTTTTTTGATCTATTTTTACATTTAATTGAGGTTTGTTCAGATCAAAGTCATCTTGAATAGAAGTAAGACCAGGATTTTTTCTTGCTTCTTTTTTAATTATCTCCTTCCACTCGATCAATTGTTCATATGTATTACCTAAAACAACAAATTGTACTGGACTTTCTATTCCGCCAGTCCTTATCCCCTGAGGCATTATTGGAAAAGCCAAAACACCCGGCACTCTCGCAATTTTTCCAAAAGACTCTCTCATTATTTCGACTCCGTGACGATCTCTTTTAGCCCAAGGCTCTAAAAGAACAATTATAAAACCACTATTTACTTGTTTAGCCGATTTTCCAAAACCTGGAACTCTCATGATTAATTTTCTATATTCACCTTTACCTACACTTGGAAGCAACAATTCCTCAATTTCTTCTGCTCTATCTTTGGTAAAATTGAAACCAGATCCTTGCGGAGCTTTTACAATTACAAAAAATGCACCCCTATCTTCAGGAGCAATTAATTCTTTCTTAGCAAAATTAAAAAAAAATATTGTTAATGCAAGAGTACCCAATAAAAAAATAGTTATTGTTTTTCTTTTCTTTATCCAATTTAATAGTGAAACTTTGTAAAGATAAGTGAGATCTTTTAAAAACTTCTCAAATTTTAAAACAATCTTTGATTTTTGCATATTTTTCTGTAAAAATTTACTAGCTAACATTGGACTTAATGATAAAGCAACAAAGCTAGAAATAATCACAGCCGATGCAAGAGTAATTGCTGTTTGAGTAAAAAGAACCCCTGTAATTCCTTTAATAAAAATAAGAGGAACAAATACTGCTACTAACACAACAGTTGTAGCTATTATTGCAAATGATACCTGCTTAGCACCTTTGTAAGCTGCAACTAAAGGTGTATCGCCTAACTCTATTCTCCTCACTATATTTTCAAGCATCACAATGGCATCATCTACCACAATACCTATAGCTAGCACTAAGGCCATCAAAGTAAAAAGATTAATTGAAAAATCGAAAATATAAATTGATAAAAAAGTTGAGATTAATGAAACAGGCAAAGCTATTAAAGGGACAACTAAAGCTCTCAGGTTGCCTAGAAAAAGATAAATAATAATAGTTACCAATATTAATGCAATTATCAGCGTTTTATAAACTTCATTAATGGCAGATTTTATATAATTACTTCTATCAAATGAAACTTCAAGGGTAGTACCTGGCGGCAAGCTAGGTTTTAATTCTTTTATCTTTTTTTTGATACCGTTAGCTACAGCGATGGTGTTTGCATCAGATTGTTGATATATCCCTATACCAACAACTTGCTTTCCATTACCTTTAAAAAGAGTTCTTGTTGACTCAGCTCCTAATTCAATTCTTGACACATCTGACAGGGTTATGATTGATCCGTCCTTAGCTCTTTTTAAAGGTAGATTTTTATAATTCTCTACTTCTTTATAAGCTTTATCGAGTTTTATAGTTAGATCGATATCCCTTGATTCAATTCGTCCAGCCGGGAACTCTGTATTTTCTCTTCTGAGAACTGTCTCAACCTCTTGAGTAGTAAGATCTCTTGCAGCCAAAGCTATTGGATCTAACCAAACTCTTAGTGAGAGTTCTCTTTGACCACCAAGGCGTACTCTGCCTACGCCATCAACAGTAGAGAAAGTATCAGTCAAATATCTATCTGCGTAATCAGTTAATTCTAAATCAGTCATTGTTTCAGAGTTAAAAGACAACCACATAGTAGTTCTCATACCCGCACTTTGTTTGAAAATTTCAGGCTGTTCCGCACCTTCAGGTAAATTGTCTAGCACTCTAGATACAGAGCTTCTTACATCGTTAGCAACGTCATCTAAGTCTAAACTTGTTTCAAATGTTAGTGTAATTCTCGAACTTTCATCCTCACTAAATGAGTCTATCGTTTCTAGTCCGGGCGTTCCTCCTACAAAATCCTCAATTTTTTGAGTTATTTGAGTATCAACTATTTCTGCTGAAGCACCTCTATATTCAGTTTGAATAGTTACGACAGGAGGCTGAACATCAGGCAGTTCATCAGTTGGTATCTCTTGAAAAGTTACAAGACCAAATATCACTAACACTAAGCTCATTACTGAAGCTACGACAGGTCTTTTAATAGATAAGTCTGTTAAAAACATTTAATTTCTTGGATTTATAATTTTGATTTTAGCATTATTTCTTACTTTTGAGACGCCCTCTGTAATAACAAGATCACCTTCATTTATACCTGATACAACAGAAACTTTTCCAAAATTTCTTTTACCAATTTCAATATTTTTTTTTTCAGCAGTTTCGTTACTTACAGTGTAAACAAAAGCTGTATTACCTTGTATCGTTACTGCACTTTCAGGAACGCCAATTTGGTTGATTTCGTCGTAGATAATTTTTACCGTCATTAGTTGTCCTGGAATGATTTCAAAATTAGAATTATCAACTAAAACTCTGGATAAAATTGATCTTGTAGAAGGATCTATTCTTGAGCTAATTGTTTGAATTTTTCCTTTAAAAGCTTTCTTGAATGCTGAACTTGTTATTTCTGCTTTTAATCCTGGTTTAAGTATACTTACATAATTCTCTGGAACTTTTATATCTATTACTATTTTTTTTAAGTCATCCAAGGTTACTATTAAACTCTCTGAACCCAAAACTCCTTGGGCAATTTCTCTTTTCCCTAATTTACCCGCGAAATCTGCAATAACCTCTTCTCCGCTTGTAAGCCTAAGGATAACTTCACCTTTTTTTACAAATCTATTATCAATGTTTAATTTTCCAGCAACTTCATTAGTTTTTATTCTATAAGTTTTCGAATTTTGCGCTAATGCTGTTCCAAAAGTTTCTATACTTTTGTAAAATAGAGATCTTTCAACTTTTTCAACAATTACTCCTGGCGCAGGCCTTACACTAAATTTTTTTTTAAAGTGTAAACCAATAAAATGTCTTGCAGCAATAATTGCAAAAATAGCAATAAAGAAAATAATTAAAAATACTTTTAATTTGGATGATGCTTTCATTTTTTATTCTAATCCGTACTCTGACCATGAGCCGTCATAGATAGTAGGTTTTTTACCACTTATGATAGAATTAGCTAGTCCTAAAATACATGCTGTTACTCCAGATCCACATGTAAAAGCAATATCTTTATCTTTATCTATTTTATTTTGATCAAAAATCTTTATTAATTCTTCTTTTTTTTTAAAGGTTCGATCTTCATTTAAAAGTAATTGAAAAGGTAAATTTCTAGACCCTTCTATGTGACCACTTTTTAATCCTTTTCGAGGCTCAGGAACCAAACCCAAAAATCTTTCTTTGCTCCTAGCATCTATTAATTGAAATTTTTTATCTAATATGTTTTTTTTAACTTGAGTCTTGTCAATTACCATAGATAAATTTTCCTTAGCTTCGTAATTGGTTTTTGAGATTTTTATAACTTCTTTTGAAACACCTCTATTTTCCTTTAACCATTTCGTAAAATTTCCGTCTAAAACAGAAACTAGATCAGAATTGTGTCCAAAGTAAATAAAAGTATACCAAACTCTACATGAACTGAAGACATCTGAGTTATCATAAATAATTATATGGTCAGAAGTATTTATCCCTAAATTTGAAACAATGCTTTCCCACTCTTTATTTGAAGGAAGCATATGAGGTAATGAAGAATTTTGCTTTGAGTTTTTATCAATATCAAAGAAGATTGAGTTCTTAATATGATTTTCTTTAAACTCCTCTTTGGCATTTCTACCTGAGTTAGGCAAACACCAGGTAGCATCTAATATTTTCACTTTATTGATATTTTTTTCTAGCCATTCTGTAGTAACAAGCTGTTTCATTATCTATTTTTTTCTAAGTATTTTTGATGATATTCTTCTGCTTTACAATAATTTTTGAGCCGAGAAATATTAGTTTGAATTTTTCCATTAAACTCCTTATTAAAAATTTCTAAAATTTCTTTAGCTTCAGCTTTTTGAATGTCATCCTCATAAAATATTTCACTTCTATATTGAGTTCCCACATCAGGATATTGCATATCTTTTTGAGTAGGATCGTGCATTTTGAAAAATAAATCTAAAATTTTTTTAAAGGAAATTAATTTTTCATCAAAGGTAAGTCTTACAACTTCTGCATGACCAGTGTCACCTTTACATACTTCTTCATATGTAACTTTATCAGATAATCCACCGGCATAGCCGACTTCTGTTTCAATTATACCCAGCTTATTTTTGAAGTTTTCCTCAGGTTTCCAAAAACAGCCAAGAGCAAGTGTACATTTCTTCATAAAGTAATTATATAGAGTTGTGAGGATATTAGATTGTTAGCACGAAATCAATTAGGCGTATTGTACGGGGTAGCATCTGTGGCATGTTTTGCCATGATGGATGCTTGTGTAAAATGGTTAGACCAGTTTCCTGTAGGTGAAGTGTTATTTGCAAGATTTTTTTTTGGTTTGATACCCATATTACTGCTTGTACCTAGGAATGAATTTAAAACTTTTTATAAAACTACCAGACCTAAACTACATGCTTTCAGAGCTGTAACTGGGACGTTAGCAATAGTTGCTCTATTTATTGCTCTAAGAGAGATACCTTTAGCAGATGTTGTAAGTTTGACTTTTGGAGGACCAATCTTCGTCACCTTAGGTTCAATATTTTTTTTATCCGAAAAAGTGGGTATTAGAAGGTGGTCTGCTGTTTTCATTGGGTTTATTGGAATGTTAATGATTGTTAAACCAGCTTATGAAGAATTAAATATTTATTACTTATTTCCAATAATTTTTTGTATTTTCTTTGCATGCGTAGCTCTAAGCATAAGAAGCTTATCTTCTACCGAGCCTAATTATAGAATTGCTTTATACTTTTCTTTACTGAGTATGGTAGTTGGTTTAGCAACACTTCCTTTTGGCTGGGTCATGCCATCAAAATTTGAACTATTTCTTCTAATTTTTACTGGGATAATTGGCTCAGTTGCTAATATTTTACTTACCGTTTCACTAAGAATTGCAGAAGCATCACTAGTCACACCAACAAAATATTTAAATTTAGTATTTGCAATTTTATTAGGATATTTCATTTGGGGCGAAATACCAAAAGTGCTAACTCTTTTGGGCGCTGGTTTAATTATTGCAAGTTCTGTAATTATTTTTATGAGAGAGTCTCAACTTAAAAAACAAGTTATAAGTCCTAGGCCGTGAGCAAGTATCCAAGTTACTGGCCAAAAGCAATAAAAATTTTATCTAAAAAAGATAAAGTACTAAAAAAACTTATTATAAAATATAACGATAAATTCCTTACAACAAGAAAAGATATTTTTTATTCATTGTGCAAGAGCGTAATAGGCCAGCAATTATCAACTTTTTCGGCTTCAGCAGTATTTAATCGATTTCAAAAAAAAGTTGGGAAAATTAAGCCAACTCAAGTTGCCAAATTATCAATTTCGCAGATAAAATCTTGTGGCATGACCAAACAAAAAGCAAAAGGAATTAAAGAACTTGCTATAAAAATGGTAAGAAAAGAATTTGATCCAAAATTAATCAAAAACATGAATGACGAGGAAGCCATTCAATACTTATCATCTTTAAGACAAATAGGCAGATGGAGTGCAGAAATGATTTTACTATTCACTTACAATCGTTCTAATATTTGGCCTTTACAAGATATTGGCTTATTAAGAGCAATATCAAATAATTATAAGAAAAAATACTTTCCTCCAAAAAGTTTTTTAGACAAACTTTATAAAAAATTTACACCTTATTGTTCAGTTGCTACGTGGTATCTCTGGCGCAGTATTGACGATGAACCAATTCAATATTAAGCGCCCTCAATCGTTTGATGTTGACGTTCTGCGTAGCCTTCAAGAATAGAATGTGCATCTTGATATTCTTTTGAATTGTAAAAGTTATTGGCTTCATCATAGGATGGAAACTCAATTACAACTGTTCTTGGAGATTTATCGCCCTCATTAGATGTAGATCTTCCACCTCTAATTAAAAATTTTCCCTTATATTTTTCAACCGCTACTTTAGCTTTGACAGCGTATTCTTTTAATTTTTCATCATTACTTATACTTTTATAAACACAAACTACGTATCCTTTCATTTACAACTCCTTAAAAATAAATTAGCTTTCTTCATGGCAGATAAACTTATCATTGATTGGAAAGAGTATAATCTAATTGTTGAAAAATTAGCAATACAAATTCATGAAAGTGGTTTCAAACCTAACTTACTTATTGGTATTGCAAGAGGTGGCCTTCCAATTACCGATGTCTTAAGCCGAGTTTTTAAATTAAAATGCGCTTATCTTGCCGTAGAATCATACTCTGGAGAGGGTACAGAAGATCAACAAGGGGATTTAGTTTTCTCAAGAGAAATGAGCTCTACTGTTCAAGACATGAAAGGCAACATTCTTTTATGTGATGACTTATCTGATACAGGGGTAACGCTAAATAAAAGTATTGATTGGTTAAAAAAATATCCACCCCTCAAAGGCAATATAAAAGAAATTAAAACCGCTGTGCTTTGGAAGAAAAAAGACTCAACTTTTGAACCTGATTTTTGCGCCCAGAGATTAGATAGTAATCCGTGGATTGTTCAACCATTCGAGCATTATGAAAAAATAAGAGTTCAGGATTTAATTAAGAAACATCAGAAGAATTAAGGGCCAGAATTAACTGGCCCTAAAATTTTTAAGCAATAAAGCTTAAGAAGCTTAAAATTGCTATCACCCAAATAGCCGGTGAAGTTTTTGAAAACTGCCCTGTAAATATCTTTACCAAAGCGTAAGTAATAAATGCAAGGGCTATGCCGTTACTGATCGAGTATGTGAGCGGCATGGCTACAAGAGCAACTACAGAACTTGAGGACTCCGCAATATCATTCCATTCTATATCAACAATATTTCTAACAAATAAAATTGATACATAAAGTAAAGCAGCACCGTCTATTTCTTTAGGTAGGCTTGTAGCTAAAGGTGAAAAAAATAAGCACGATAAAAATAAGACACCAATCACTATTGATGTCATTCCCGTACGTCCACCTGCTTTTACACCTGCTCCACTTTCAACGAATGAAGTTACTGTTGAGGTTCCCAAAAGTGCTCCACCAACTGTTGAAGCACTATCTGATAACATTGCTTTATCAATATCTTTCACCTTTCCATCTTTACCAACTTTTCCTGCAACATTTGCTACAGAAGTTAAAGTCCCAGCCGTATCAAAGAAATCGATAAAAAGTAAAGTAAACACTATTGTTATCATTCCAGCTGTAAAAATTGCAGACATATCAAATGCAAAAAGATATGTCATAGGTGGTGGAGCACTTACTACCCCATTAAATTTAGCTAATCCTGCAACCCAAGCAATTATACTGAAAAATAATATCCCAATAATAATATTACCTTTAATTTTATATTTTTCTAAAATAATCATAGATACAAAAGCTAAACAACCAAGCAAGGTTAAAGGATTTTTTAAATCGCCTAGAGTAACTAAAGTAACAGGATGATCTGCAACCACACCCATAATTTCCAACCCTATAATCGCCAAGAACAATCCAATCCCTCCGCCGATACCTAACTTTAAACTTTTTGGAATCGAGTTGATTAACCATGCTCTCAAAGGTGTTAACGATATTATTAGAAATAAAATACCCGCTGCTAAGCAAGCGCCAAGTGCTTGTTGTGGAGTATAACCCATTCCAGCTACTACACCGAATGCAATGAAGGCATTTATGCCCATGCCGCAAGAGAGCCCTATCGGCCAGGTACGGCCATACAGTCCCATCAAAAAGCAAGCTGCAGCAGTAATAATTACGGTCGCAGTAAATACAGCGCCGAAATCAAAAAAACCTTTTTCAGGACCCGCGAATTCTCCAGATAGGATGAAAGGCTGGAGAAATAATATGTAACACATCGTCATAAATGTCGAGGTTCCAGCTATTACTTCTGTCCTAAAATTAGTTTTATTTTTTTTGTACTCAAAATATTTTTCCATCATAAAATAATTCTCCTTTAAGAATTATTTACTCTATTAACTTCTTAAAATCTTAACTAAATCTGTCATATCTGATAAGATTCAACTAAGAGTAAGTGTATCTGTTTATAACTTTTCGTTATAAAATAAGGATAAGAATGAAAAGATTTTATTTTACGATTTTATACACATTATTTTTAATTTCATTAATTGGTTGCCAAACTGTCTCAAAGAAAATTGAAGATACGACAACTAAAGAAGAGCAGGAATTAAGCAAATGGTTAAATAAACCTGAAGAAGATCTTAAAAGTTTTTATGGCCAACCTGATAAAGTTGAATTTTTAAAAACAAGAAATAGAAATTACGTCTATATAACTGAAAAATATAAAATTAAGTGTGAGCGTAAGTTTGAGGTAAACCCAAGGAATATTGTGGTTGGTTTTAGTAGCAAAAATTGCTTTTAATTACCTGCGGAGTAAATACTCCGCAAGTAAGGTAAACTTATTTAATTTCAATAAGTCTTTTTTTCTTAATTTCAGGGATAATTTTTTCACAAGAAATAGTCAGTAAACCATCTTTAAGTTCAGCACCATTCACTTTTACATCATCTGCAATTGTAAATGATCTAGCAAAAGATCTTTGTGATATTCCTCGATGAATAACTTCATCTCCTTCTTTTTCTTCAGTTCTTTTAACGTCTTTTGTTTTTACAGTTAAAAGATTATCTTCATATTCAACTTCAACATCATCTTTGTTAAAGCCAGCAACTGCTACTTCAATAGCATACTTATCTTTGCCTGCCTTTCGGATGTTGTATGGTGGATAATTGGTTTGTACACCAAGACTACCATTCCCTAACATAGACTCGAATTGATCAAACATGTCATCGAATCCAATGCTAAAAGGTCTAAGTGAATTAAAGATCGATAGATCCTTACTTGTCATATGTCCTCCTTTGTTAGCAAGGTTAATGTCAGTCCCATTTGGCAACCGACAAGATTTATATGGGAATTATTTTTATTTTTTCAAGATTATTATTTTAAAATTTTTGCAGATTTTAAAATAAAAGAATATTCTTCTGCTAACTCGTTAATTGCGTTATCCCGGCCACTAGCGCCGCTATGACCACTTTCTTTCATCTTACATTTCAGTAATTGATTATTATTATCAGTTTTTAAATCTCTTAATTTTGCAATATACTTTACAGGCTCAGAATAAAGAACTCGATTATCAAATAAAGATGTCGTGATGAGCATCGGCGGATAATCTTTTTTCTCAAGATTATTATAAGGGGAGTAAGATAGAATATACTCAAAATACTCTTTGCTTTTAATTGGATTTCCCCACATTTCCCATTCCCCTGGAGTCAAAGGTAATTTTTCATTTAACATTGTTGTCATTACATCTACAAATGGAACTAAGAGCAAAACAGAAAAAAATAATTCTGATGCCATATTGACTACTCCTGATCCAGTTAAACCTCCAGCGCTGCCGCCAAGAAAACAGATTCCACCTTTATAAGTATACCTTTGCTCAATTAGATGGTTTGCACATGCTATATAATCTAAAAAAGTATTTTTCTTTAATTTCTTTTTACCTTCCGTATGCCAAATGTCTCCCAAATCGCCGCCGCCCCTTATGTGAGCTATTGCAAAAGTAATACCTCTGTCGATCAAACAAAATCTAGAGGCGCTAAAAGATGGTGAGATGCTATGTTTATAAGCACCATAAGCATAGAGTAAGACTTTAGATTTTCCGTCTTGTTTTGAGTCTTTTAATCTTATTAAACTAATTGGAACCATACGACCATCATGTGACCGAGCTTTAATTCTTTCTACTACATATTTGCTAGGATCATGACCAGATGGTATTTCTGTTTCTTTAACTAATTTTTTTTCTTTAGTAACGATATCATACTCATAAACTCTTCCTGGAGTTGCCATACTCTCCCAACCAACTCTTATCAATGTAGTATTTGTATCTCTTTGCATTAAAGAAACACCAGGTACACCTATTGGTTCATCTGAAATTTTAATTTCCTCTTCTTTGTTAGTTTGAATATTTCTTACAAACAGTTTTGGTATAGCATCAGACTTTTCTGATCTAATAATATAATCATCTAAAAACTCAAAACCACCGATAACAGTCTCTTTTTTTGCTGGGATAAAAACTTCTAATTTATCTATCTGACTAGTCTTACATCTAAGCACCTTATAGTCCCTAGCTTCTTCATTAGTGTGAACATAAAAATAACCTTGCCAAGAGTCTATTGAATAACGAATATCATTTTTTCTCTTTTGAAAAAGAGTGGGTTTAATTTCTTTAGCATCTGTAGAAAAAAAATATTCTTCAGTTGTTATGTGATCAGAAGTCCCAATAATGAAATATTTTTCATCAGAGGTAATACCAATACCACAAGTAAAAGTTTCGTCTTTTTCCTCAAATATTAGTTGATCTTGATCGTTAGGTGTTCCAAGAACATGTTTGAAAATTTGTCTTGGTCTATGATATTGATCTAATTTCGAGTAAAAAAAGCTTTTATTATCTAAAGCCCATGTGACGCTTCCGCTTGTATTTTCAATTACATCTTTTTCATTTTTTCCTGTTCTAAGATCTCTCAAATAAATTGTGTAATACTCTGATCCTTTTAAATCTAAAGAATAAGCAATAAAATTATCACAGTAAGAAGTGCTAACAGTTCCAACCCCAAAGTATTCTGAACCAGATTTCTTCTTCTCCAAATCTCCATCAAAAAAAACCTCTTCAGGTTTAGAACCATCAATGAGCTGTCTCATTCTCTTACCGTAATTACCCTTGGCTTCTGTTTTTGCCCAATAATAATATCTTTTATCTTTATATTTTAATCCAGTATCATCTAATTTAATTTTTCCTTTGATTTCGTTAAATAAATTTTTCTGTAATTCTTTAACGTCTGTGAAGTAGTCTTCGGTTACTTTGTTATTAGCCTCTATATAATCCTTGACCTCAGTATTTAACTTTTTTGGGTCCTTTAAAACTTCAAGTATATTTGACTGGTCCACCCACGAATAGTTATCTTCTAGTGGAATCCCGTGATAATTTTTCGTAGTCTTTATTTTCTTAAGTTTTGGTATATTCATAATAGGAAATTATATGAATTTGTTTTTGTTGGGAATTATCATTTTCGTCGTAATCTACCTTTTTCTAAATTGGTTCGCCAGAGCTAGTTCAAAAAAGATAGCTACAACTATAAAAAAAATTGCAATTTATATATCATTAATTTTAGCTGTGCTATTTACGATTGGAGGTAAATTCATCTTCAGTCTTCCAATGTGGTTGATCTTGCTCTCTGGGCTTAAGATTAAAGGGTTTACTGCTTTGCAAATGTATCAATTGTGGAGATTGATCCAATTTATGAAAAATAACGCAGGAAGATTTTCCCAAGGTCAGTTTGGCCAAACTCCAGGGTCATCAAGTCTTACTTCAGAAGAAGCTTATAAATTGCTAGGACTAAAAAAGGGTGCGAGTAAAGAAGAAGTTTTAAAAGCAGCTAATCAATTACAAAAAAAAATTCATCCTGATATGAACCGTAATGTAGACAGCTCTAGATTGAGTCAATTAGTAAATGAAGCTAAAGAGAAAATAATAAAAACTGATTTTAGTTAGTTAAAAGCTCAATACATTTATTATAAACTTTATCAAAAGAGATTGAACCTTTGGTGTCATGAGTTGTTGTTTCCTCAGTTTCTCCCTCTGGAATTATTGCATTAATATTTTTTGAATATTTTCCATAAGCAAGTACTGGACTATCCATAAATAAAGCTAAAGTTTTTAAATTAAGAGCAGCACTAATATGCATAAAACCGGTATCATTTCCACAATACAAATTACAATTTGCTATTATAGGAAGCATCTCATTTATCTTTAAATTATTTAAAGAAATACAATTAGAACCTATATTTGAATTTAATATTTCATCTATCAATTGTTGATCATTTTTTCCAGCAGCTAGATAAAATTTAGAAGGATGCTTTTCATTTATTTTTTCAATTAATTTTATAAAATTTTTAATACCCCAGCGTTTTGTCTGGCCTGATGCACTAATACCCAGCACAATGTTTTTGTGACTTTGAGACACATCTTTTCTAGCTTTTAAAATTTTGTCTTCACTGATTAAAAGTTCTGGTTGGGTTGATACTATTTTATTAAGTTCATTCTCGGTAAAGATTTTAGCAGTGTTGACAACATGTTGTCCTCTTTTTTTAAATAAAGGATATTGAGCTATTTTTTTTATACCTGCAAATTTACAAATTAAAAAATATCTTAGAGAACTATTAAAGATGAATACTTTATCAAATTTTTTCTCTTTTATGTCTCTTGCTAATTTAAAAAACCCACTTAGACCATCATGGCTACCTGAATTATCATTTAAGCGATCCAATGTAATCACCTCATCAATATGCGGATCATCTAGAAAAAGATCTTTTGCTCTTGTATTTTCTTTAGCTAGTATTGAAACTGGTTTTTCGTATTTTTTTGAGATTTCATGTATGTAATTAATGTGAATTATACAGTCTCCAAGGCCTACTTTATTTATGAGAATCAGAACTTTCATTTCTAAAATTTATATTATATTTTATTTCAATAAATTGGGACAATAAGATGTTAAAGCGAGGAGTATACGCAGCTAGTTTAAGTGTTTTAAATAAAGACTTAACGTTGAACGTTGAGGCTACCATTACACACGGAGAAAATTTAATTAAAAATGGTTGCACAGGAGTTTTCTTCATGGGATCTACTGGCCAAGCACAATTATTAGACTCTCCGTCTAAAAAAGAACTTATATCTAAAATAGCATCTCATAAACTAAGAAAACAATTTTTTATTGGGCTTGGTGTAAACAGTCTTTCCGACTCAATTTCATTAATTAAATATGCAAATGAATATGAACTTAATAAAGAGATATTGATCGGAGCTCCAGCTTATTACAGGAATAATTCTGACCAAGGTGTCTTTAATTTTTTTCAAAGAATAATTGCTGAGTGTCCTAAAGTGAAGGTAGTAATTTATAATTTTGAGAAATTATTTAATTATAAATTTTCAGTTGAAGCTGTCACAAATTTAGTGAATGCATTTCCAAAAAATATTGTAGGAGTAAAAGACTCATCATATAATTTATTTGAAAATTTAAAAATCAAAGATTTTTTAGTTTTTCCTGGAAGCGAAGCAAAACTTTTAAAAGGTTTAGAGCATGACTGCGCAGGATGTATTTCTGCTGTAACTAATGTGACCCACTCTCTAGCAAGAAAAGTGTTTGATGATTTCGAAAATAAAATCCCACAGACTAAAAACGACCAATTAATAGCTGTAAGAGAAACATTTGATCAATATAATTTGATATCAGCTTTGCATAGTTATCATTCGATTAAAGACGAAAATTATAAGAATATATTACCTCCACTTACTTTATTAAGTGAGGAAAAACTGAAAGAACTTATTGAAAAATTAAATAAACTTAAATTTAATAACGAAAAAAACTTAGCGGCTTAAATTATGTTATTAGCAAGAGTCTTATCGAAAATTTATAAAGAAGACGGTATAATTTTACAAGATGAAAAAAACGTTAAGTACGTTATTGGTAAGCCAAACTCTGAAAAACCTGTAACAGTTAAGCTATTAAACAAAAAACTAAAATATTTACTATTAGTAGAGCCGGAATATTATTTTCCCGAAGGATTTATTAATGAGGAAATAATAATAGAAAATGCAACATTGCATGAATTTTTGATGGCTTTTGTAAAAAATCTTGGGCGAGGCGAAATTACTTTCTATAGCGATTTGGTAAAAAAAATGTTTGGTGTTTGGAGATATATTTCAAATTTTAATACAAAATCAAAATCAAAACAGCAGATATCAAGCCATTATGATTTGGGGGGCAAGAAAGGAATAAAACTGTACACAAATATGCTTTGCAGTAATATGCAATATTCTTGTGCGATTTGGAAAGATGATACAAAAACATTAGAAGACGCTCAAATAAATAAACTCAATCATATTATAAAAAAACTAAAAATTAAAAAAGGAGATAAAATTCTAGATATCGGTTGTGGTTTTGGAACTGCTGCCGCATATATAGCAAAACAAACTGGATGTGAAGTAACCGGTATAACGTTGAGTAAAAACCAACTAGATTATGCCGTGCAAAATGCAAAGGAATTAAATTTAGATAATCAAATTAGTTTTGAGCTTAAAGATTATAGAGATATGGGTGGTAAATTCGATAAACTTTACTCAATTGGCATGTTCGAGCACACAAGTCTGAAGTACTATAATACCTTCTTTAAAAAAACTTACGACTTACTAAAAGATAATGGAACTTTTTTACTTCACACAATTGGTGTCGTTGGACCGCCTTCAGCACCATCTCGCTGGATAGGTACTCGTATTTTTCCAGGTGGAAGATGTCCATCTTATAGTCAAATCATCAAACCAATTGAAAAATCAGGATTCATTGTGAATGATTGTGAGTCTTTAATCAAACATTACGATTTAACTTTGGAAGCATGGAGAGAAAGATTCTTAGCTAAAAGGACTGAAATGAAAGATTTATTTGATGAAAAGTTCTGTAAAATGTGGGAGTTTTACTTAAGTTCCACAAGTGCTGCTTTTAGATATCGAGATCTACTTGTTTTTCAAATCCAACTTGTTAAGAACTTTTCAACTGCTTCTAGAACTCGAGATTACATTTATAACTAAAAACTGTTATTAAATAAGATAACAGTATGAAAAGAAAGAAAAAGAAACTTAAGAAAAATAAGTCAATTAAATCAAAAAGACTTAAATTTGGAAAACCTATTAAAAAAAGAAAAAAAGTTTCGAAAAGAAAATCTAAAATAAAAAGAAAAGTCAAAATAAGAAGAAAAAAAATTAAGGCTCGAAAAAAGAAAGTTATTCCTTTCAGCACGAGGCGAAAAAAAACTCAAAAAACAAGAGCAGTAGTTTCAGGAATTCTTAGTTTAAGTGACAAAATTAAATCAATGCTAAGGTTTAATTTAAATATAGATAAATCTCTTCAAAATTTTTTTCAAGGTATTTCTAACCGAGTTTCAAATATTAAAAAAATTATTCAAGAAGAAAGAGTTAAACAGAAACAGAAAAAAATAAAAGAAATGGAGAGAGAAAAAATAGAGGCAAAGAAACGCTTCATGCAGCAAGAGGAAATAGCATTAAAAGCCAAAGCTCTTGAGCTTAAAGAGGAAAAAGAACTAAGTCGCAAATTATCAATCGATCTAAAAAGATTTTTGCGCGAGGATCAAGCTGAACTCAGACGGGAACGTGCAGAGAAACAAAGGAAGTTTTTAGAACAAATACAGCTTGAAAAGAAAATAGAAAGCTTTGTCCGTAGAGAAGAAAAGGAAGTTCAAGCACTCTCAAAATATGTCTTAAATCAACAAAGAGAGTCTTACGAAGAAGTCAAACTACGAATAGAAAAAATTAAAGAGAAATATAAAGCTTTAAGACAACAAAAAGTTGAGGAAGCAATTAGAGAACGACTAACTCAATTTGGTGTTGAAGTAAAAGACAGTGATACTAAAGAAATATTATTAGAAAAGGAGAGAATTTATAACGAGGAACGAGAGAAGGTAGAATATGCACTTGAGTCTTTCTACAGGGCTTCCCACTCACTTTGTTTTATGATTTCAAAAAGATATTTAAGTAAACATCTTCCTATAATGAGGTGTATAGATAAAAGGATAGAGGAGTCAGCTATATATATTAAATGGGATGATACGCCTGAAGAAGAGTGGCTCATTTGTATTTATTTAAAAGATGACTCTCCGACTGAAGGGATAGTCATTGAGGACAAGACTGATTCAGAAAAAAATATTTCAAAAGAATTTAAGAGAGACCAGATCTTCGATGCCAGTGATTTTATGGTAGACTCTCTTACTGCTTTACTTGAGAGAGAAAGAAATAAAAGAAAAGCTAGTTAGTTAATTCTTTAAGATTTTTTACTTCTCCTATCTTAAAAATCACTGCATCGTCTTTTTTATAGCCATATTTTTCAGCGTTTTCTTTTAACAATTTTGGTGGATCAAGAACTTTTTCTAAAGAAAGAACGAAAGTTAAAAAATGTGATCCTATTACTTTTTTTGCCTTTAAACTTTTTCCCATCTCTAATGCCTGACTAGGTGTTGTGTGCATATAAGTCTCATTAAAACCTAATTTTTTAAAATCGTAAGCAGCTATCCCGAGAATCGCAAAAGAGATGCCACCTATTTTATTTCCAACCTCATCAAATATTTTTTTGATATAACCGCTGTCTCCACCAAGCCAAGCTTTATTATTATCCCATTCTAGAAGGTAAGAAGACCATAATGTTTTGTTTCTATCTGTAAGACCGACTTTACTCCAGTGATAAGAAGTCTTAGCTGTAAACTTTAAATCACCTATAGTTTTAGACTCATCCCAATCTAATTCATGTATTTTTTTGTAACCTAAAGATTTATAAAAACTTTTTGATCTTAATGGAGCAAAAACCTCAATATCTTTTTTATTCTTAATATTTTTTAAAGTGAAATAGTCTCTATGGTCATAATGATGATGGGAAATAATTAATACATCTATTTTAGGTAATTCATCTATTTGTAATGGAATTGGTGTGAAACGATTGCTTCCAAATATGCTCATAGGACCGATAGTGTCTCCTAGAACAGGATCAAACAAAACGTTTTTTCCTTTTAGATTTCTAAATAACCATCCGTTGTGACCAAGCCACTGAATTGATGGTGTTTTGTCCATTTTTTTTATGTTTTCTAAAATTTCTTCTTTTGAAAGTAGAAACTTATTAGGAACAAAAGTATCGATTTCTTTTTTTAATTTTGTCCATTTAAAATAGGGCCACTTTCTTTTCCCCCATTGTGGTACATCGGCTGGAAGGTTTCTAAATTCTTTGAACTTTCCATTTTCATAAACATGGTGGTAAGGTTTTTCCATAGCATTTAAATTAATACTAAATGAAAATAATGTACACAGAATAAGGGGTATTCGCATACCCCTTATTAGCACAGACAATTAAATTTAAAAGGAAATTAAATATCTGAACAATTAGATTTATTTATTCTCTTATCAAATGATTTAAGTGCTTCTTTTGAAATGACCCAAACATACGAGCTTTCTTTTAAACCATTTTTATCGGCAGCTGTACATCTTTTGCCAAATTTTACTTTGGCCATGTTGCTTCCAGCACAATTAGTCAACATAAGCAACAACATAAAAGTAGATAATATTTTCATGATTAAAATTTAAAGTTAGAGTCTGTGCTTTGCTTGGCATAATTTGGACCAAAAAAAGAAATTGAAACTTTATTGAATAAGATAAACTTTAGCCTTATGATTGAAATTATGTCTAAAAGCCACATTTATAAATTGAAAGTTTATGTTGAAGACGTTGACTTTGGTCGAGTATTTTACTCTAGATATCTTCAGTATATCGAGAGGGCTAGAACGGAGCTAATACATGAAAAATTTGGTCTTACTTTAACTCAACTTATGAACGAGCACGACATAATGTTTGTCGTTAGGAAATGCAACATTAAATATATAAAATCAGCAGTTTTTGAAGATAATCTAAGTGTAGAAACAGCTGTTTTAAAAAAAACCAACGTTAGACTAAACTTGCTTCAAGAGGTTAAAAGAGGTGGGGAGGTTCTTGTTAGTGCAGAAGTGGAACTAGCAGTGGTAGATCGAAGTGGGTCAATAAAAAAACTTTCTAAAGATTTTTTTGCAAAAATTTAAATTTGGCTAAGAAACGCCTAATATCTGCCTAAATTTTCGTTATAAACTATATTCAACTCAAGTTTGCAAATTCAGCAATACTCATTGAGTTAAAAATAAACTAAAAGGAATTATGAGAATAAAACAGTTAAAAAAAAACAAGTTAAAAACTAATATTAACAAGAAATTTAAAAAAATCTCTCTCTTCGAACTTCAAAATAGTCCAAAATTTCTAAATTTTAGAGTTCGAGCATAATCTTTCCTCCTAAATAAATCAGTGGCTTAATCTAATTAGGCCATTGTTTTTATAATAATAATTGTTAAATTAATCTGTGAAGCGTAATAAACTAAATAATAAAGTAGCAATTATACTAGGTAGTAACAACGATCTAAAACACGCTAAGCCTTGTGTAGAAATTTTAAAAAAACTTAAAATTAAGCATGAAGTTTTAATTGTAAGTGCACACAGAACTCCAAAACGCATGTTCGAATTTGCAGAGTCAGCTGAAAAAAAAGGATTTGGTGTGATCTGTGCTTTTGCTGGGATGTCAGCTCATCTTGCTGGAATGGTTTCATCGTTAACAACACTTCCAGTACTTGGTGTACCAGTTGAAAGCAAAAAACTAAAAGGTTTAGACTCTTTACTTTCAATGGTCATGATGCCGAAGGGCGTGCCAATTGGTTGTTTGGCCATCGAAGGAGGATTTAATGCCGGTTTATTAGCTGCATCTATTATTGGGAATTACGATGAAAAAATTAAATCAAACTTAAATAAGTGGAGACGTTTACAAACTCAATCGGTAAAAAAAAAACCTAGATAACTAATGTTAAATAAAAGACTTGGAATCGTTGGTTCGGGACAGCTTTGTAGTTTTCTTTGCACGGCAGCAAAAAAACTAAAAATCTCTACTACTGTATTTACTGATGATAAAGATGGACCTGCACAGAATTTTTGTGATAATTTTATTTATGGCAAATATGATGATAAAGAAAAAATAAAAGAATTTATAGAGAATACGGATATCGTAACTTATGAATTTGAAAATATTCCAGTAGAGTTTTTAAAATTAATTGAAAAAGAAAGACCAGTCCTACCTAACCCTAATATAAATAAAATTGCTCAAAATAGAAAACTTGAAAAAACTTTTGTAAATGATTTAGGCATTAAAACAACTGAATGGGCTTATATAAAGACTGCTGAAGATATAAAAAAAAATCACAATCTTTTGCCTGGAATATTAAAATCTAATACTCTAGGCTATGATGGAAAAGGTCAGTTCATTTTAAATTCTCTAGATGATGTTAAAAAAGACTGGTGTTTTACGGCTGATTATATTTTAGAAAAAAAAGTAAATTTAAAAAAAGAGATATCAGTAGTTATAACAAGATTTAAGGATGGAACATTATCTTTTTACCAACCAATAGAAAATGAGCATCGAAATCAAATCTTATTCAAATCTAAAATACCAGCAGATATAAGTAATAAAATATTTGAAAAAGCTATATCTGATGCAAAAAAAATATCTGAAAAATTTAATTATATAGGTGTATTAACAGTAGAATTTTTTATAACCGAAGATGATGAATTATTGGTAAATGAGGTCGCCCCAAGAATCCACAACAGTAATCATTTATCCATCAATGCTTTTAATATATCCCAATTTGAAAATCATGTTAGAGCAGTATGTAACCTAGGTTCAAAACCAATTGGAAAAATATCTAATGCGGAAATGTATAATATTTTAGGTTCTGAAATTCTTGATTACAGAAAAAAGACTTTTAAAAAAAATGAATTTTTTTATGATTATTTAAAAAAAGAACCTCGAGAGGGAAGAAAAATGGGTCATATTACAATTTTAAAAGATTAATTATTTAATTGTAATTCTATGCATCACTCTTCTACAGTTTTTAATTTCTGAGGCCATGTGTAAGCAGCTTAAATTATCCCAGATGCAAATATCATTTTTCGCCCACTCATAAGAAAAAATAAATTCTTTTTTATTTACATGCTCGATTAAATAATCTTTTAAATACTCTGCTTCATTTTCATTAACATTTTTTATTTTTATCAGGTGTCCAGGTGAAACATATAACGTTTTTTTACCATCGACAGTTTGCACTATAGGATGTTCAGCCTCCATACTCTTTGACGACTTAATACCCATCTCTTTTTCCCTTTCTAATCTTGTAACTGCTATAGGACCAGCGGAAGAAAAAATTCCTGTAGCACTTTTGATTTTTTCTTTAATTTCATTTGGTAGTTTTTCATATGCATTAAATCCAGAAGAAAAAATTGTATTACCTTGACCTTGAGGAATTTCAATACCCATTAATGCTGTCCAACGAGGTCTATCAGTTTGCACGTAGCTCGTATCTTGGTGTAACCAAGATGAACCGAAGCTCAAGCTTTTATCATCAGGTTTTCTCTCAATAACATTAATGTAGGGAAACTTTTCATCTAAGCCTCTAAGTCTTGGATAAATTACGGGCTGACCTATTTGCTTGGCAAAATTCTGGTAAGACTCTGGATCAAGATTTTGGTTTTTTATAAATATTACGCCAAATTTATCTAAAGTTTTTTTTATTTCAGTAGCTTGATTATTATTCAGATTCGTCAAATCAACATTGTTGATGTAGGCTCCAACATTATTTGTTCCAGGTGTAATTGATAAATTCATTTAGTTTATAGGGTTAATTAATGTTGCGTCGTTTGCACTTGGATTATTAATTTTAGTTGAAATTTCATGGTATTTTAGCTCAGGTGGTTTTACAGTTTTTAAAAATTCTACTGCATTATTATTTAAATTAAAATAATTATTAATTTGAGATTTCGAGATTATTACTGGCTGTCTGTGGTGAATTTTAGCATTCTGAGGAGTGGCATCTCTGGTAAGAATTGTGAATTGTCCTGCATCATGAATAGCTGGGCAAAAGATATCTTCAGAGTCTGCTCTGGTAAAATAGTAGGGAACTTTCTTTTCGTTCACCTTAGACCACTCAATAAATCCAGAGAGAGGCACTACCGCTCTTGAATTTACAATAAGTTTTTTAAAACTTACTTTGGTCTCTATACCCTCTAATCTAGCATTGTGTAATCGCCTAAAATCTGGCTTACTCCAAGATGGAAGGTAGCCAAAAATAGTCATTTCAAGATATTTTCCGTTAGTAGCAGATTTGATGCACGGGTATTTTCCTCCAGGAGCACAATTAAAATTGTCTTGCTCGAGATCAACATTAATATTCTTCTTAACTAAACCATTAGCTACAAGCAAAGTTTTTTTCTGAACACTATATCTTCCGCACATAATTATTTATTTCTTTTCTCTCTTTTAAGTCTTCTTTTTTCTTTTAAAGATAACTTAGCTTTCTTTTTGAAACTTCTGTCTTTTCTACAAGCACCTGAAAATCTTTTTGACATAATTATTGGTCTCTTACGTTGTGAGTTTGCCTTCCTAGACTCTCAATTTCAAGTTCAATAGTGTCACCATTTTTTAAAAAAACAGGATTAGTCTGGCCAGCTGCTACCCCATTTGGTGTGCCGAAAACTATTAGGTCGCCGCTATGTAATTTGATAAAAGTACTCAGATATGAAATTACATAGTTTATGGAATGTATCATATCTTTGGTGTTACCATTTTGCATAATTTTTCCATTAACTATTGTTTTCATTTTTAAATTATTTACATCTTTTATTTCGTCTGGAGTTACTAAATATGGGCCGATTGGTCCGAAAGAAGGTGAGGATTTTCCTATAATATATTGACCAGACTTTTCTAATTGAAAATCTCTTGCACTCACGTCGTTAGCTAAAAAATATCCACCAATACATTTTTCACTATCATCCTGGGTAATCTGATAAACTTCACTTTTTAAACAAACTCCAATTTCACACTCCCAGTCAACTTTTTTTGAATCCCTTGGTATTATAATGTCATCATTAGGTCCAGATATACAATTAGCTTTTGAAAAAATCATAGGATTTTTTGGAGCCTTTGACCCAACTTCTTGTGCGTGCAGTTTGAAATTTTTTCCAACGCAAAAGTAATTTTTTGGATCTTTAATAAACGAACCAATTCTTATTGTTGAGTTAACTTCTTTTTCTTTGGAAAGGTCTATGGATTTTAGTTTACTTAAAGTTGTATCATTAAAATTTTGAGGAGTTAGATCTTCAATATGTTTTGACAAATCTCTGATTACATTATTCTTGTCTAAAGCAGCTACTTTTTCTTTACCTAGTTCACCTACTCTCAATAATTTCATTGATTAATTGTAATAAAGATTAAATTATTTCACAAATCTTTTTATACGGTCCAGTGTGCTTGTGTCTGGCCCGGTATAGCTAGGATCCTCGTACGAGTTTGACTTTGTCATAACATCTATACCTTTTGTAAAAATAAACATAAAAAATATAATAAAAATTACTGCAAAAATTTTTGGCGGGCTTAATTCTTTCTGTTCTTCAAATCCTGTTTGTTCTCGTTTTTTTGCTTTATGAAAAACTTTAAAAGTATAGTACGTTAAAATTATTAGCAATACATGAGCAACAAATACTCCGGCGAAACCCAGGGCAAAAGTGGTAACATTAAATACGTAAAGTGAAAATAATAAGCTCCATAGAAAGCTCATGACGCAAAGGATTTGTAGCCTCACGACCTTCGGTAAATTTCTAAAATCATTGGAACCTGAATCGTCGAACATTATTGAAGCAGCGTTTACGAACCAATTTTTTATTTTTTCCATATTTTATTTATATACTTTTTAAAAAAATTTTAAATTATTATAAACTTCGCACTAATTTTCTTACACTTTTCATGTGTTTTTCAAAAACTTTTTGAGGCATATTTGGCAGAACTTCGTACATTCTGAGGTACTGAACATCACAACCGCAAAGGTGTTTAAAAACCATTTTTTTTATTCTTCTTGGTATCTGATGCACAGCAAAGGTGATAATTGGGGAAGGAGATCCATACGTCATTCCAATTACAACTTTTTTATTTTTCAATTTTCCGTGCTGAGGGGCGCCCCAGTTTCCAATTATCTTCTTATATTTAAATGCAAATGGAGGGCTTATCACGTGACTCAACATATTTTCCATTGCTGCTACCATTGTAAAATTATGACAGGGCGATAAAAGAAAAATTATATCCGCTTTTTCCATTCTGTTTTGAATGTCTAAAATTTGATTGTCAGGAGGACTACCGTCCCAAAACTTAATAGTTTTTTCCTCGTATATATTCATTAGATCTATTTCGAAGTTACGCTCTTTTGAACTTTTAATAAATTCATCACGAACACATGAGTTGAAACTTTCACCAGATTTATATTTAGGATGTGCAAATGCAATAAAAACTTTTTTAGACATTACTTATCGTCTTTATCATTTTTTTCACTTCTTTTAAGGATTAATCCTGAACCTATCCCCACCGCTAAAGCGCTGAAAATCCAGCTATGTTTCTCAGGTGACATCAATAACAAGAGACCAAAACCTATGATACACAAACCTAATATAAACTTATTATCCATTGACAATTTATATATACATATATTAATGTTTCAGGTAATTCCATATCACATGGATAAGATGATGTTTTCATCTTGCAAAGTGTACAGCATAGATCATGCTGGATCCTGTAGGGATTATAAAGATCGCAGAAACAAAAGGAGTTGCTATGATTGACAGATTTAGCAAACTGTATAAAGATCTGCGAGATAAAAAACTTGAGCAGAATCTTTCTTCACAGTTATCTAAAGCAAAAAAGGCTGTAGCAGCCGGAGACAACGGAACTTTCGGGATAAAATTGTCTTCAGGTTCGAATCAAGGAAAAATTCTTGGTCACAAAAAAACAGAGCCTAAAAAGCTCTAAATTTCTATAGGGCGGGCTTTTAAAAGCTCGCCCAAGTCATTAATATCAGTTTATGGAAAAAAAAAGTATTTATGATCTTACGTTTGATCAGTTAAAAGAATTTTTAATTGACAAAGTTGGCATTGTTGAAAAACAAGCTAAGATGAGATCTCAGCAAATGTTCAATGCTATTTATAAAAAAAACATCAAAAGTTTCGATGAATTAACAACTTTTAGTTTAGAATTAAGAGAAAAAATAAAAGATTTAATTAGCTTAGAAAAATCTGCAAAAATAATTGAAGTTCAAAAATCAAAGAGCGATGGAACAATTAAATTTTTATTAGAATTAAAAAAGGATAAACGACAGACAGAAACAGTTTTAATTCCAGACAAAAGTAAATCTAAATACACAATTTGTCTTTCAGTAAGTGTTGGTTGCTTCCTGAACTGCCAATTCTGTGCTACGGCGCAAATACCTAAAAAAATTGTAAGAAACTTATCAGCTGCAGAGATTATGTCTCAAATAATGCTTTGCAAAGAATATTTAAATGATTGGAAGACAAGTAATAAATTAGTTAAGACACAAGTTTTGATGGGGTCTGGAGATTTTGCTTTAAACGCTGAAAATGTTCGCACTTATATTCAGAATGCAAAACACAAAGACTCTCTAGATTATGGTAGGACTCGAATTACTGTCTCGAGCGTAGGTCTGGGTAATAAGATAAAAGATTTAAGTGTTATAGAGTGGGCGGCTAGGGAACTTGATGTTTATTTTGCTTGGAGTTTACATAATCCTATAAACAAACAAAGGTTAGAGATGATGCCTAACGGTAATTATTCAATAGATGATTTAATTCCTAAATTTAAAAAGTATTATCAAATAACAAAATTACCAATATTTATAGAATATGTTGCGTTAGAAAATAATATTACTAAAGAGCACGCTAACGCGTTGGTTTCATTAATGAAAAAAGTACCAAGCAAATTGAATTTGATTGAGTACAACCCTTTAGACAATAGGGATTTCAAACCCGCCACTCAAGAAAATATCGATATTTTTTCTAAAATTATTCAAGATAATGGTTTCTTGGCTTTATTCAGAAAATCAAAAGGTAGAGACATCAATGCATCTTGTGGTAGCCTAGCATTAAAAAGAGTTAATTAATGTTTCAAGACTTAAATATTTTCCTAGGAGCTGTTGTAGCAGACGCAGCAGCCCGCCCTCTTCATTGGGTTTATGATCCTAACAAACTTAAAAGATATATTAAAGGGAAAAAAGAAATTGCTTTTCTAAAAGAAAACAAATCTCCTTTTTATGCTTTAGAGACGGGTTTAACATCAGGCTACGCAGACATGGGATTAGTTATGTTTCAAACAATAATAACTTCTAAAAAGAAATCAGACATACTTCCAAATTTTAAAAAAAACATAGTTCAGCATTTTGGTCCTGGTTCTAATTACTGGAAAAATTTAAAAGAGAGAAAAAAATATAAAAAGATTAAATGGAAGCGTCCGTTACTGGGCAATTGGTTGCACCAAAACACGCTTGAGACCATTCGGAATATTAAAGAAAAAAAAAGGATCACAGGAGGTACAAAAGTTCAAGAAACAGATGGATTTAATGCGGCATTACCGTATTATTTTTTAGTAAGCAAAGAAGATAGAGAAATTAAAAAAGTTATTAGAACTTGCGCAAATTCTCATAAAAACGAAGTTTATGGATTGGCCAGATTAAAGATTATAGATTTAGCTAGCAAAGGGGAGAAAAATCCTATTCAAAAATTTATTAAATTAAATATTAAAAATAGATATTTTAAAGATGTAATCACAGACATTAAGAAGGTATTAAAACTTAAAAATCAAAATCATACTTACGTTACAAGAATGTTGGGGAAGGCATGCTCAGATAATTCGAACTTCAAGAGTTCAATTCATTGCATAATTACTTCAAGCAATTATGAGTCTGCAATCATTAAGACAATTAAAGCTGGAGGATGTAACTGCAGCAGAGCTATTTTTTGTGGATCTTATTTTTCTGCATTAAAAAAAAGGAATATCCCTTTAGCTTGGATTAAAAAAACGATTCCAGCGCAAAAAATTATAGAGTACCTTTAATTTATTTATAACCCTTATTAATCTTTTCTCTTAATTTTTTTTCGTAATACTTCTTAGCTAAATCTGCAGATGGAAAAGATTTGTTTTGTTTAGCAGGATTTTCAATACCAATTCTGCCATAGCAAATATTTATCGATTTATCTTTAAGCTCTATCTCCCAGAACTTATTAGATTTTGCATCAGTATACTCTAAGTGTTTTTTCATATTAATTTACAGATGTTTTTTCTTCAGGATCATCTAAATCGCTAATTTGATTTTCCTCTAAGGTACTTGTGGGCATCTCTTTGGATTCGTTCAAGCCGTGTTTCTTCTTAAATTTTTCAAAAGATTTTTCTAAAGAAGATTTATTTCCCCAACCAGTATCTATAACTTTTTGTAGATTAATAGAGTGGTCTCTGAAGGACTTAATTGCTAATTTAAGATTTTTTTTTAGAAAAACAAATTTATTATACAAATAAGTTGCATTACTGGAAATATCTTTAATATTTTCCATTTGTTTATCTTTGCTTTTTATTGTCTCAATAATTTTAATTACTGGCAACAAAGACCCCGGACAAGCCAAGATAACATTTTTCTTATATGCTCGGTCCATTAATTCATTATCAGCTTCTATTGCAGCCAGATATGCTGGCACAAAAGGTATAAATAATATCACGCTCGGAAAAACATTTTTGTTGAGTAGCTTATTGTAATTTCTTCCAGATAAAGTTGTTATATGTTTATCTATAGCACTTACGTGTTTTTTCAGGTGAGTTTTTCTAATTTTTTCATCATTCTTCTCATTTGCAAAGTTTTTCCAGTCGACAAGTGAAACTTTACTGTCAACCACCACATGCTCGTTTTTTGAAAGATTCAAAATTACATCCGGTCTAACTCTTTGCAAAATTTCATCATTTACTTCTTGGTAAACTTGATTCCCTTCTTGTACAATAAAATCCGTATTAATTTGAAGGCCATGAATTTCCAAGAGTTTACATAATAGTTTCTCTCCTATATCCCCTTGGTATTTAACATCACCTGTTAATTTATCTACAAAATTTAGTGTATCTTTGACATATTCGTCATATTTTTTTAAATCTTTTTCAGAATTTACTCTCCACTTCTCGACATTATTAATTGTTTTTAATTGTTCTTTTGCATTTGCTCTTTCTAAAGCGAGAGTTTTACCTACTTCTTCTTTTGCTTTATTTATTAATTCAACTTCTTTTTGCACTGTTAAAAGTTTGCCTTCTAATTCTTTGTTTAATAGATCTGCGTCTTTAATATAATTTTCTTTTTCTTCGACAACAGATCTATCAATTAAGTTTGAGTTTTTGTTTTTAAAATAAAAAAACCAAACAACAGAAGCTAATGCAAACCCTACGAATATATATAATATTGGTTCTAACATTAATGTAATACCTTTTTTGTATTTTCTTCAGTATTTGATTCGTCTCTTACAAACTCAGGGAATGATTCTTCTAAATATTCTCTTTGGTTTTTAATGATCTCTTTGTTTGTTGCATCATTAATACGAACATACTCTGAAGGGTGTAGATCAAATGCAGCTATTTGTTTACAATGAAATAAAAATGCATATAAGCCCCATTGTTTTTCTATTTGGCTTAAATCAATTATTTCTAAAATTTCACTGCATTTTTCTTTTATCACAGCATTTAGTCTATCTTGTTCACTTTGTCTTAACTCACGTTTTTCCTCGGCTACTTTATCAACCTTAGGTTTATTAAAGGGTACAACGTTATCTTTAGACTTATTTTTTCTCACTTTAGGCATTTTTTTCTCCTTTTTTGTTAATGAGTAAAAAAAGACAAGTAAAAGGATCAGAAAGGTAGAAAGGAAAGGACATCCTAATATTTGTCTTATTTTTACTCATAAAAGCAGCAAATCATATATAAATACTGTTGTCAACAGTAAATTTACACTTTTTTTTCTTTTTTTCTGCATAAAATAAGTATATATAAAGAGCATGGATTCTAAAAATACATTGCTGGCTATCAATAAGCTACTTTTAACTAATTTATTAAAGTTTGCAGACTTATCACAACAACAGTGTTCTTTAACTTTAAGCCATCATAGAAATTCGCTAGTTGGATATATTTATCGATATGATAAAAAAATATTTCCGAGAAGCTTCTCTTATTTTTTTCTTTTAAGTATTTATCGCGCTTTAGCTAAAAAACATAAACCCAAGGAAAACTTAAGTAGGTTTGACTTATTTTATAATTTGATACTCGAACATGGAGGTGTAATTGAGAAACTCCTGATCCCTGCTTTAGAACACCATATATTATCAATCTCGAGTTTAAACAGGGGAATAAAAATTGGAGAAGGGGATAATGTAACAATAAATAAGAATGACATTTTTGATCAAGATGAATCAGTTATAATAAACAAATATATTTCAATAGTAGAGTCGGAAAAATATGAAAATTATATTTTATCTTTAAGAGGTTTTGATTGTATAGAAAATTTAACTAAAAATGATAAAGACGAACTGGGAGAAAAAAAATTAAAAGAACTTAAAAATTTTGAAATTGAAATAAATGCTATTAAAAATTTTTATGTAATTTGTGAAAGTCTTAGAAAAATATTTTTACCTAATTTTTTTTCACCTTCAGAGTATAAAAAAATCAATTTTATAAATGACCAAGAAAGTGGTTTTTTAATAAAAAAAAGTGCAATTAGAAAAAAATCCAAAATTAAAAATTTTTCCAATTTGTTCTTTTTTAAAGCAAATGACGATTATATGCATCCTACAATTTCATTAGGAGATGATTGTTTAATTGAAAGAGTAACTTTAAATAATAGAGAAGATTTAAAAAACAATAAGGAATTTGAAAGTGGTTTATTTTTAGTAAATGAGATGAAAGGATTATGTGTCAGGAGGCTGCAATTTTCTGAATTTAAAGACACGTTTCAAATAATTTCATTACCTGATAACAAAGAATATTCTAGACAAACCTTCCCTGCGTTCGACAATGATGGAAATCCTAGAGTTCTTGGAAAAGTGATATGGAAATCAGGTTTCACAGCACCAAAAGAATTATCAAATTTATTTAACAATACCTCAAATCAAGAAGTAGATTTTGAAATACCAGAGTTTTTAAGAAGAAATCAAAATACTAATGATGAAGAAATAGATTATATAAATCAAATATTAAACAAAAAAGATTTAAAATTATTCGAGATAGATGCTTTAGTTAATAAGTATCGAAGAACAACTTATATGAAAAACATTAACAATCATCCTTCAATAAGAAAAATTCTTCCGGATGGATTATTTGAAGATGATAATAAAAACAATATTTTAAAAAAGAAAAGAGCATAAAATAAAAATGTATTTTTGTTGGTTTGATATAGAAAGTGACAGCGGCGCATGTACCAAGGCGAGCGTACTGAGTATTTCGGGAGTGCTGACGACAGATAAGTTTGAAATATTAGACCAGTTTACACTACTTTCTAGGCCACGAAAAAGTAGACCGCTTGAGGTTGATGCGATGCTTGTAAATGGATTAGATATAGATGATCTAATGAAAGAAGATACTTACGGCGTGATGTTAAAAAAATTAGAAGAGAAATTTACTAAGTGGAAAAAAATGGGAGCTATATTTGTTGGATTTAATAATCATAACTACGATACAGTCTTACTAAATCATAGTTTATTTGTGAATTTACGTTGGCCTTATCTGACTAATTCCGACTCGTTTGATTTATTACCTGTCGTGAGATCAGTAAATCTTTTTGCACCTAATTCTATCTCTTTTGAACTAAACGATAAAAATTTACCCATATATAAACTCGAGTCGGTTTGTAGAGTGAATAATATAAAAACTGTAGCTCATACTAGTTATGGAGATACTGTAAGTACTATGAAGTTAGGAGAGTTGTTAGCTAAAAAAGCTCCTGAAGTTTTTAAGGCGTCCCTAGCTTTAAGAAGAAAATCTGACGTACTTCCAAAACTTCTATCGACGCCAATATTTTGTTGGATGGAAGCATGGAGGGTTGCAAAGATATATGCGGGAACGTTACTTGGAGAAGGGATCTACCCTTCGTGGTACTTGACGTATGATCTTCGTAAATCGCCAGAAGAAATTCTGAGTGTTTTAAATGACACTGATGCATTTAAAAAAGAACTGGATGCTTCTCCTAAGTGGTGCAGAACACAAAAAGCAAATCGATCCCCTCTTTTAATGGATAAGAAATATGCGCTTAATGATGATGTTTATAAAAATTTAGGCATGAAAGAGTTAGAGAGAAGACAAAAAGTTATAAGTCAAAATAGAGAGGAAATATTAAATAAAATTAAGAAAATTCAACAAGAGAGACTAGATGAAAAAATGGAAAATGATCAGCGAAAATTAGAGCCTGAGCAAATGATTTATAAACTCAACCCATCTATTGAAGAGAGAAAATTAATGGATGCATTTAATCTGGCGGAAACAAATGATGAAAAGAAAAAGATATTTAATAAATTTAAAAGAGACGAAATAAAGACTTTAGCCGAAATGGTTATTTATGAGGAACATACCGAAGAAGATTTTATTAAGATATTAAGTAAACGAGATTATACAAGAATAAAAAAAAGAATAGCTAGTTTTATTTTAAATAATGATGGAGACGACTCAGTATTTACAAATATACCAGCGCAGTTTGCAAGACTCGATACTTTAAAACTACAAGCTGAAAATGATGAAGATAATGAAAAAATGAAAAAACTAATTAAACTTGATAAGTATCTTTTTAATATGCAATCAAGCTACGAGAAATATATTTAAAAATATGAAAACAAGAATTTATTATCATTTTAAAAAGAGTATTAAAGGTAGAATTAAATATATGAGGCAAATGGAAGATTATTTTACTTACAAAGAACTTTATAAACAAACAGAGTATAAATTACTATTTAGATTACCCTTAACAACTTTAATGCTTTGGATCATAAACTTACCTACAAATATTTTAAACTATCTTTATTACTTAAAAGATAGGCGTGATTACGAAAGAGCTGTAGTGGATGTTGAAATAATGAAAAAATATATTGATGCGGAAGATAAGAAAGAAAGGTTAAATAGATTAAAACAAGAATATTCAGAATTAATGGATGAGGTGACACCATTATTAGTTAAAAGTAATAAGCATCTTCATAACGGCAATCATAAAAAAGATACTAATGACAAATATCATTAAGCTACATAATAATAAAGAATTAGAAAACTCAATTACAGAAATTCGAATTGAAGAAGTAAGAGACTACGAAAACAACGAATTTTATTATTATATCTATTGCGTCAAAGATACCGGCCAGAGAATTGAAGTGGGCCGGAGCAGGACAAAACCTCAATGTTATAAACAGATTGCAATATATAATTAATTTTAAAAAATTGACTTTTATCATTAATATTTATAATTTTCCTTATGCCGATAAAAAAAGTTACAGACGAAACTTATAAAAAAGAAGTTTTAGATAACCCGAAAACAACAGTAATAAAATTTCAAGCAGATTTTTGCGGGCCATGTCATCAACTCACCCCTGTGGTTTTAAAAGCATCGGAGTCGTTTCCTGATGTAAATTTTGTTTCTATGGAAATTGATAAGGATGGTGTGGAGACTGCGACCGAATTTGGAATCAGATCCATCCCTCAAATGTTCATAATAAAAAATCGGAAGGTAGTTTCCCAAAAAGTTGGAGCCTTGGATTACGAAACAGTTACAGCTTGGATAAAAGCAAACGTTTAGTTTTGATTTAATATATTTGAAACGGAATATAGGCTACCGAAGCAGCAGATAAGTTTTTTTTCATTACTACTGATTTTTTTTAATGCATCTTTAAAATCTTTTGCTGCTTCAGACTTAATTTTATTATTATTGGCTATTTTGTTGAGTTTTTTGGCAGAAACGGAATCTTCGTCTTTTATAGGAATGGTAACTATCTTTTTAAAAATACCTTTCAAGTTTTTAATGAATTCATCTGGCTCTTTATTTTTGGACATAGCCCAAACACCATATACGGGTAATCTTATTGTTTTAAGATATTTATACAAATTCAACGAGTCTGCTGGTGCATGAGCACCATCTATCATTATCATTTCATTTTTATGTAACATTTTTTTTATTTTACCTTTTTTTAAATAATCGTATCTTCCTGGAAAAGCTAGATTGGGAATAGTTTTTTCTATAACTTTTTTGCTGATATTTAAATCTAAAGCTATTTTGATAGCATGAGCAATATTGCTAAACATGCCTTCGCTATGTACATTTTTAGCATTAAGCTTAATTTTTGTTGACTTATCTTGGTAAAAATAAAGATTATTTTTTTTTATTAATCTCCAAGAACTTGGATAATGGATTATACTTTTATTTTTTTTCAAATAAAGTTTAGCCTTCTTTAATACATATGGAGTTTGTTTTGCTATATATATGTTACTAAAGCTGGATAAATACCCTGTATCTTCTTTTATTATTTCATCAAGAGTTTTCTTTTTAAGAAATATCTTGTGTTGAAGATTTATATTTGTAACAACTTGAGCGAGCGGGAAAAAAAATATATTCGAACAATCATTTTTCCACAGCGCTCCTGTCTCTATAATAAAATAATCTACATTTAGTTTGGAGGCATTTATTACATAAACTAAAGTAAGAACTTCATACACAGTTAAGGGAATTTTTAACTTTTCAATTTTTTTAATAGTCTCTTTAATTTCTTTATAAGATAAATATCCTTTTCCCATATAGTATCTATCTCGAATATCAAAAATTGACGGCGAAGTATAAGTTGATACAGTTTGATTGTTCGCTTCTATGAAATTTTTTAATGACCATAACGTAGTGAATTTTCCTGACTCTCCAAGTACGCTAATGACGTTTTTAAGTTTTCTTTCTGGATTTCCTAATAAATTGAGAGCAAGTTTAATTCTTGTAAGACCAAACTTAACAGATTTGTTAAATAATTTATGACGCGCTAATTGCTGGTATATCAACTTTGACATTTGATGTTGACTCAGCTTTTGCCTCTTTTTCTGGTTTTTTAAGAAGCACTCTTATTAAAGTAGATAACTTATCTTTGATTTCTAATCTATTTTCAAAATAGCCGTCGCTCATTCCATTTCGAGTTAGTGCGGCTCCTTCTCCATAGTCTTCTGGCATTTCCTCTTTATCAGATGATCTGACACCCGCAGAAACTCTTTTTCCTGAAAATAATAAGTTGTTTGAGCTCTTACATTCTGACCAAAGAGTATCGTTAGCAAAAGTGTCAACAAACAAACCTCCAGTTGTTTTCGAAGATAGCACGCCAACAGTTAAAATATTTTTTCTTTTTAATTCATTCATTGCTAAAATTATAGCCGACATTCCTTTGGTTAAAGAAAAAAGGTTCCCCTTAACATCCATCCCCCCACTACAATAAAAACTTATAAAACAGTCTACTTTGTTATCTAGTGCGTACTGCATAGCAGCAAGTAAGTGTTCCGACTCACGTAACGATATCGCACTGGCACCGAAAGCAAAGTTATACCCTGCACAAACAACATTTAGGCCATTCATTTTACCCGCTGCAATTAATATTGCACTTTCTTGCCCAGTTTTTTCTTGATAATTTTTGTATTTATCAATAGCCTTTTTACCATTAATAACAAAATTTATTGGATCGGGGTCTGCATATTTAGGACAAGGAATTAACTCGTAACCATTATCAAAAATAAGTTTATCAAATCTAATTTTTGGATCTAAATCAAAATGATATTGACATTTACAAACATTAAAATTCTTTTTCAGGTCCTCTCTTAATTGCATTTGGTTGCAACCAGGGCAATTAATCCAAGCGCTATTCGCTTGGTCTACCTTTGAAGGCCTATCTCGCTTAAAGGTTTGTTTTACTTTTTCTACAAATTTAGTTTTAAAGTTTAAGATCCAGTTCATTTCCTGATTCCCTTTGATAGTTTCTTAACATAAGATGAGACAAATGTGGCTAATTTTTTACCTTTTAACCTTTTTTTATGGCCCTGTGCCACTTTATTCACTATAGTTGAGCCACAAATTACCCCGTCAGCATATTTAGAGACTTGCTTTACTTGAGATGGCGTTTTTACGCCAAATCCAACTGCCACAGGTATATCTTTAGAATATTTTCTAACTCTTTTTATCATTGCTTTAACATTATTTATATTTACGTTTTTAGAGCCGGTTAGTCCATAATAAGAAGTAATATACAACCAAGAGTCATGGCAATTTTTTATACTTTGCTTAATAAACTCATCGTCGTTTGTAGGGCTAATGATTTTAACGTAACCAATTTTATTTTTTGAGAGACCATTTATTAAAATCTTTTCCTCTGGCGAGTTTAGATTGCTATCTACTATTATAACACCATCGATACCCACAAAATTACATTGATTAACAAATTTTTTTAATCCAAAGATCTTTACCGGATTTAAATATGTCATTATGACAAAACAAGTATTTGTCTTGGTTTCTCTTTTCACTTCTTTTATGAGTTTAAAAGTTTTTTTCATATTCATACCAGAATTTATAGCCCGATCATTTGCCTCCATAATAATTGGCGAGTCACTTGTGCTAGTGGAAAAACTTTGCCCTGCTTCAATAATCTGACAAGATTTTGTCATTTCTTTCATAATTTCTTTGGATGATTTGTAATTGGGATCACCGCTTGTTACAAATCCAATAAATATTTTTTTTTTATTTTTTTTGGCTTCTTTAAAAAGAATATTAAGTTTACTCATTTATTTTTTTTCATATGTTCCATCATTTGTGCAACATTTGGTTCTCCAGCGCCACATAAGTGAATTAAATGATTTTGTTTAGGCTTTCCTATTTTTCTAATTTCTTTGATTGCAGCATGAATCACATAACAAGCCTCGATAGCACAAATTAAACCAACTTTACGAGCCATCATCATAAAGGTTTTTTTTGCTTCTAAATCCGTAGCAGTCAAAAATTTTATCCTTCCTATCGACTGGAGATATGCTACTTCTGGCCCTATAGATGAAAAATCTAAGCCCGAAGCTTCAGTGAAGCTTTCAGCAATATTCTCTCCAGCTAACAAAACTTTAGATTGCATGCCAAGTAAAATTCCCATTTTTCCACCGCCACCAATAGTAGCTCCGTGTTTTCCAGTTTTTAAACCCTTACCAGCAGACTCTACTGCATATAATTTTGTATTTTTGGTTCTAAGATAGGGGTATTGAATTGAAAGCATATTAGATCCGCCGCCGCAGACGCAAAATATAGTTGATGGATCTTTACCAACTAAATCTTTAAATTGTTTTTTAGTAATTCTGCCAATGACACTAGCGAATGTTCTTACGAGCAATGGGTACGGCATCGGACCTGCGACCGAGCCAACTACATACATCGAGTCAGGTTCACTTTGGAAAGCACGAAGAGCCGCGGCCATAGCTGGTAATAAAGATTTTGTGGAGTCATGTACCTCAATTATATTTGCACCATGAAGGGCAGATATATCTTTATTAATTGCCAATTTTTTTGCATCTTTTGCACCAACGTATATATCTAAATCCAGTCCTAAAGCAGCACAAGCAGAGGCAACGGCACGACCATTTTGGAAGGCACCAGTTTCTGTTAAAATTTTTTTGAAGCCTAAATACTTTGCTAGCTTACAAGAAGAATAGGCAGATACAGGTTTGTGACTATGATTTGTATGTAAGTCTGTTCTTTTAAGATAAATTTTGCCAATTTTCTTTTCACCTCCAGCTAATTTAGTAAGTTCTGGGCTAAAATGAACAGGCGTATTAACACCAATAAAAGAGAGCAACTCCTCGTTGAGCTCTGTCATAAACTTTTTATCTTTAATGGCCTTAAAAAAACCTTTCTCTACTCTTTTTAGATTTGGAACAAGCAAAGGAGAGATATACTGACCACCAAACCGCTCTTTAGTTTTTTTATTAATCCAAAAACCATCTTTTGTAGGCGGATTTATTTCTTTAAATGGAGGAATTTTCATTTATTGAGTTAATTTTTTTCATAAAATTTTGAATTTTTAAATGATCTTTATGTCCTAATTTAGTTTCTAAACTAGACGATAAATCAAAAAAGTTAACCCCTAATTTTACAAGATTTTCAACGTTATTTTCACTGATCGAGCCAGCTAATGCGAATCTATTCCCTTTAGGAAGTTTTGAGATTAAACTTTTTGGAAACTCAAAAGATTTTTCCATTCCAGGAGTATCAAATAAAATTATTTCTGCAGTATTATAACTTTTATAATTGTCTATATCCAATTCATCTTTTACCTTAATAGCTTTTATTACTTTTAATCCCATAGATGCGATTTCTTTTACTCTTCCGGGCTTCTCTGAACCATGAAGTTGTATATAATCGAAATTGCCAATAACTGTATTTTTGATAAATTCATCAGTTGGATCCACAGTTACAGCTGTAAAAAAAGAATTTTGTTTATTGTATTTCTTTAATTTTTGGACATCTTCTAAGTTTAGGTTTCGTGGAGATTTTTCATAAAATATAAATCCTAAGAAATCTGTTCCAAGGTCGAGACATAGCTGTACATCTCTGACCGGGTGTAAGCCACAAATTTTTATTCTCATATTAATTTAAATCTTTGATAAGTTTTTTAATATTCTTTTCAATATTATCTGTCAGACTTCTACCCATTACTAAGGCCGTTGCCCCATTATGAAAAGCTTGTTTGGGTGACATCACTCTTTTTTGATCACCTTTACTGTCTCCTAATAATCTAATGCCTGGAGTAATTATTTCTTTTTTAAACACTCTTCTAACAATCTTAATTTCATGGGGACTACATACAATTGCATCTAATTTTGCTTTAGTTGCCAACCTAGCCTGATGTTGCACTAATTTCTTTAAATTTTTATCAAATCCAATTTCTTTTAAAGATTTATTATCAAGCGAAGTAAGTATCGTAACACCAACTAATTTTGTTTTACCTGAAACTCTTTTCACGGCCTTAAGCGCTTTCAAGCCTGAACTTATATGAATTGTAATATAATTTAATTTTAAATCTCGAACAGCTTTTACAGCTGATACACAGGTATTAGGAATATCTGCTAATTTATAGTCTCCAAAAGTAATTTTATTCTTTAGGTTTGAAACAAATTTTCTGCCATTTTTAGAGTTTAAAAACTGTAACCCAAATTTATATCCAAAATTTATTTTTGAATTTTGAGTTTTTTTGATTATTTGATTTATTTTGTTTGGATCGGTCGTATCGCAAGCAATAAATACCTTTTTTTTTTTAATTTTCATTTATCTTTTTATTTAATTCTTTTGATGCTCTAAATCTAATCTTAATTCGTTCTGGACGGTAGATTAATTTATTAGTTCTTGGATTTCTTAGGTTTGCATTAGCTTTAAGTTTTTTTAGATAAATTCGACCTAGGCGCCTTAGGTGAATTGCTTGGCCGTCCTTCAATGCATTGACTATGCTTTCTGTAAAAATATCTAGTATGTTTTCAATTTCTAATATTGTCAGTGCTGGATTTTTTATTTTTAATTCTTTAATAATCTTTTTTCTCGACAATTATTTTTTTTTCTCTTTATTACCCAAAGCTCGATCGAATATTGACTTCAACGTGGCCCCTGATTTTGCGGCACCTTCTCCAAACTTTTTGATTAGCGAGTCTTGCTCTTTTTTTTGGGCTGCTTTAGGACTTAACACTACTCTACGTTTCTCGTAATCTAATTCCTCAATGAGCGCATCTGCCATAGTATTACCCACACTGTATATTTCTGGGCGACAATCAGCAAGTTCAATAGCTAATTGATTCTTTTTAATCATAACAATTACTTTTTTTTCAGGGTCTACAGCTACTTTGACTCCAGATTTTAAAACTTCAACTACCTTTGTAGATATTACTGAACCTACCTTTTTCTTATTATCCTTAAACCAGTCTAATGGATCTTTTTCACAAGCTCGCAAACTAATTCTTATACGTTCATCTTTTACTTCAATGATTTTTACAGTCAAAGTCATTCCTTTTTTAAATTTTTTAAGACTATCTATATTCTCGAGCCAATCGATTTCTTTGTAGTGCATCATGCAATTCAGACCAGAGTCTTCTATCTCCGCAAAGACGGCTTTGTCAGTTACGTTATTCACTTTAACTTTTACCTTTTCTCCGAGTTGATCTTGTATTTTATCCCATGGATTGGTAAAACACGCTTTATGCGAGATCGACAGACGTCTATTTTCCTTATCAATGCTTAAAATTTTAAACTTAATTTTTTCTGAAACTGAAAATACTTTACTAGGATTTATATTCCTATTTAGGTGTGAAATCTCCGAAGAATGACATAGGGCTTCTATTCCAGACTCAATCTGCACAAAGGCACCGTAAGTTTTTATGGATGACACTGTTCCTTCGTAAATCTCGCCAACCTTATAGCGTTTTTCAATATTTAAATACGGATCCTCATTGAGAGCTTTGACCGAACACGATACTTTGTTTGTAGTTTTATCTATCTTGATGATACGAACTTTTAATTTGTCACCTATAGAAACTAAGTCTGATGGTTTTTTGACACGAGAAAAACTCAAATCCGAAACATGACACATCATTTGTATATTTTTATAAGTGGTGAAAACAGCCCAATCGTTAATATTGTGGACCGTCGAAGTTACAATGTCATTTTCCTTAATTTCTTTCAAGGCTTCAGCTGTCTCCGCATTTACTTTTTTAGATAATACTTCCCTACGACTCACGGCCAAGTTTCCTCTAGCTCTATCAATCCTAACAATCATTACCTTTATTGGAGTGTTCATTAAACGGTCTACAGCAGAACCTTTTATGGGAACTCGGTCTAGCTGGCTAGTAGGTAAAAATGCTGAGATAGCTCCAGAAAAAAGTTTGCAGACATACCCTCCCTTAATTTTATTGGTCACTACTCCAGTTAATTCTTCTTTATTCTCGTGTGCAGTGATACATTTTTCCCATGCAGCTAAGGACTTAGCTTTTTCATAACTTAAAACTATTTCACCAGTTTTCATACTTTCTATTCTCTCAACAAAACAATTAATTGATGATCCTACTTTAAGTTTAGCGATTTCTTCTTCTTTGAATTCTGATCGAGGAATCATTGCCTCTGATTTACCTCGGGCATCCACGATTACATAACCTTTTAATATTTCTATTACCTTAGCTTTTACAATTCTATTTTCGACTAGCTTTCTATCTTTGAAATCGTCTTCTAAGAGTTTTGAGAACTCTTTTTGTGCTGGATTTTTATCAATTAATGTCTGCTCAGATGACATATTAATTATTTAAAACTCTTTCCACATGTTTAATCATTTTTTTTAACATAGCTTGTTTATTCAACTTTTTCGTGTCCACAATTACTGCATTTTTATGTTTTTTTAAAGGGCTATATTTCCTTTTTTTATCTGAAATATTCCTCAATTTTAAAGCCTTTTTCACGCTTTTAAAATTAATTTTAACTCCTCTTTTTTTTAGCTCTTTATATCTTCTTCTGGCAGCTGTGTCTAAATTACACTCGAAGAAAAATTTTACATCAGATTCTGGACAAATTTTTGTACTCGCATCACGGCCCTCTAATACACAACCTAAATTTTTTTTAATAAACATTAATTGATACCTTTTAAGAATTTTTCTCACACTCAATTTTTTTGCTATTTCTGCACTGTGAGATGATATTTTAGGAGTATGTAAATTAATTTTTTTTAATTTTTGATAATCAAGTCTTTTAAATTTTTTTCTCAGAAAAGAAGTCAAGTTTTTTGGTTTATATTTTAAAATTAAATAACTAGAATATCTATAAAGTAATCCGCTCGATAAAAAATTAAGACCATATTTTTTAGCTATCATTTTTGCGCCAGTTGTTTTCCCTGTTGCAGCACCACCGTCACAAGTGATTTTTAAATTTTTATTTTTTAATTTCAAATTTTGCTCCTAATTGTCTCATTATTTTTAAAAATGACGGACTAGATGTGAAAACTGTTTCAAAGCCTTTTAATCTAGTTGTTGAGCCAGTTAATAATGCTAGGACAAAACTTGCCATATGAATTCTGTGATCGTGGATACCTTTTTGTATAGTAATTGTTTTGTTACTGGCGTCTATCATTCCTTTACCATAAATTTTCAACTCAGTCTTAGTTGAGATAGTTTTAATACCAACCTGCTTAAGAACTTTTTGCATTTCCTTTACGCGATTTGATTCCTTGTTAAAAAGATCTTCTAAGTTTTTGAACACAGATACACCTTTAGTAAGTCCTGCTAATACAAAAAGTATTGGATATTCATCAGCTGTACTAGCATAAAAGTAACCTGGCGAAGTTATAGGCCTTAGCTTGCAACTCTTTACCAATATATCTCCTCTAAGTTCATTGTTATCCTTTTTAACATTCGAAAATTTAATCTTTGCTTTGTGTATTTTAAGCAATTTATAAAAACCTGTTCTTGTAGGGTTTAAACCTACATTTTTTATCTTAATAAATGAGTTTTTATTAAGTAAAGTTAATGCAGTAAAAAAAGCTGCACTAGAAGGGTCGCCAGAAACATTTAATCCGATTTGTTTAAGACTTTTTTTTCCATAAACTTCTATTATTTTTTTCTTACCATACTTTATTTTAATTGCTGCTGTATTTTTTTTTAACAAATTTTCGGTATGATCACGTGATTTAATGCTCTCAATAATTTTTGTATTTCCATAACTATTAAGTCCAGCAAGTATAACTGCAGACTTAAGTTGGGCACTTACCCCTGCAAAATAATTAATACCTATAGGCATATCTGTTGAAATTATTTTGAGAGGAAAATTAAATTTATTTTTTGGAAGAAAAGTTGCTCCAAACTTTGATAACAGTTGAACTAATTTTTTCATACTCCGCTTTTTTAAAGAGCTATCACCAGTAATTTTAATTTCTATATTTGGGGTTGTTGATAAAATTCCTAAAAGCAAACGTGCACAGGTTCCCGAATTGAAACAGTTTATGATTGTATTTTTTTTTGCGAATAGAGACCCAAGACCTTTACCATGAATTTTATACGAACCTGGACCCAATTTTAAAATTTTTACTCCAAGTTTTTTACATGCCTCTATAGTACTTTTAACATCCTCAGATTCTAATATATTTGTCACTGTTGAAATATTTTCGCAAATTGAGCCAATTAAAAAAGACCTGATTGACAAAGACTTGTCTGAGTCAACTTCAATTGCTTTATTATATGGTTTAATTCTATTTTTTATTTTAATAGAAAAACTTTTATGAGACATTTTTACTTGGAAAAATCCAATCCAAAATAACTTTTTACTGCTTCAGAATTTTTAAGTAACTCTTGTTTAGTGCCTTCGGCTACTATATGACCATCGTTAATCAAATAGTTACGATCAGTAATTTTAAATAAATTTTCTAGGCCATGTTCGCTTAAGATACATGCAACACCTTGCGATTGAATTTTCATTATATATTTTTGCATTTCTTGCACATGAATTGGATCTATATGAGAAAATGATTCATCTAATAAAACAATTTTTGGATTATTAATCATAATTCTAGCAAGAGAAATTCTCTTAGCTTCACCTCCGCTGACATTTCCTGCTGTTATTGAACGTAGATGAGTTAGGTTAAATTGTTCTAGGAGCAACTCACATTTTTCTTTAGCTTTTCTATTATTCTTTTCAAATAATTGAATCAGCCCCATCAGATTATTAAAAACACTGAGATCATCAAAAAGTGATCTAAGTTGGGGCATGTAACCTAAGCCTAGTTTAGCTCTTAAATGAATTGGAATTTGAGTAATATTTTTTCCGTTTACAAAAACTTCACCGCTATCTGCATCTTCTGCACCTATAGCAATATTAAATAGTGTACTCTTACCAGCTCCATTAGGACCAAGCAAACCTACGATCTCACCTGGATAAACTTTTAGAGAGAGCTTTTTAAGTATAGGCCGACCATCAAAACTTTTTGATAAATTTTTAATTTCTAAAATTGGAGAAGATTTCTTAAATTTTAAAATTCTAAAACCTTTTTTCATTTTAATTTTATATTAGCATTAATTTTCTTATCTTTAAAAGCTGCTATTTTAAGTGTTTGCTTTTTAATATCAAATAAAAGTTCATCTGCAATCATTGTTCCTCTAGAGTCCTCTATAATTACATTTTTTGTAATAGTTAAAAAACCCTCTGAATTTGAATACTCTGCTTTATCTGCAAATAGTTTACTTTCAATGTAGGAAGCTCTTACTTTTCCAGAGAAAAGCATATCGAGTGACTTGTTGTTATAAACTCCATTCTCAGATGAAACATTTAAAACTGTTCCATCTTTAAAATAAAATATTGCTGTCGTAGATTTCATATTAACAATATCTTGATTAGTCTTATCTGTTGTTGCTTCGCTTGCCTTTAGAATATATCTATTCCCAGCTAAATCTAATCCTGAATATTCAATATTGTAAAAAATATCTTGTTCAGACTGATTTTCCATTTGTCGCTTTATTTTTTTTTGAGCTTCTGAGGTTATGATTTTGTCTTCTGATATATTTTCTTTTTTTATATAAGTAAAAAAAATGATCAACATACCCACAAATAATAAAGTTATTTGGATAATTTTTATTTTTTTCTTTCTTTCAATCATCAGATACCCTTTTGTAAAAGAAAATGAATGTGAATAATTCCTTTTAAAACTTTGTTGCCCTTTTTATAATCTTTATCAGAAACAATTAACAAACTTGTTATTTTTTTTTCATTCATTATTGCTAATGCCTTTGAAGCGGGCATATTCTCGTTTACTACTAATGGATTCTTAGTCATAAAATCGTTAAGATTTTTTCTATTGGAAAAATTCTTCAGTTCTCTTCTTAAATCTCCGTCAGTCACAAGACCTTTAATAAATCTATTTTTAAGAATTACAACTATACCAAGTTTTTTTTTATTCATAATTTTAAGAGCTTCTTTAAAACTTTTTTTATAACTAATTACTGGCATTTTATTACCACCAATCATTATATCTTTTGCTAGCAGCAAAGAGTTTCCAATATTCCCTCCAGGATGAAAAATTTTAAATCTTTCTTTAGAAAATTTTTTTTGATGCATTACTGTTGTAGCTAAACAATCACCCAAAAGTAATGTTATTGTTGTGCTTGAAGTTGGCACCATACCAGTGACATCTGACTCTCTCACTTTTGGGAGAACTAATTTTATATCACTTGCTTTTAACAGAATGCTATCTGTTTTAGAGGCAACACCGATCACTTTAATCCTATATCTATTTGCGTACTTTAACATATTGTTAAGTTCGGAAGTATTTCCAGAATATGAAAAAATAATTAGAACATCTTTTTTTTCTATTTGGCCCATATCTCCGTGTAGTGCTTGAGCAGGGTCACAAAAAAAGCTTGGTATTCCGACACTGGAAAAAGTTGCTGAAATTTTTTTAGCGATTAAACCTGATTTTCCAACGCCTGCAAATATGATTTTTCCTTTACAATTTAAGATAAGGTCAACTGCTTTTACAAAGGAATGGTTGAAAACTTTTTTTATTTTTTTTAATTCATTTATTTGAATACTCGAAGCCTTTTTTGCAAGTGCAATATAATTATTTTTTCTCATTAATGTTCAAAAATATCTGGATCTTTAAACCCTGCCTTATCTAATTTAATTCTACTTTCTAAACCATTCATGGTACTTACGAATAAATCAAACCTGTTTTCTCTTTTCAAAATTTTTTCTAAAGAGTCTTTAATTTTTTTAAGATAAAAGCAATCTTTTGCGGCATAATTAAGTTCGTTATCTGAAATTGACTCCAATCCTTTGGACCAATCCGTCGAACTACCATATTTTTTATCCAATTTGACTTTACAAATCTCCGAAGTGAGGTCTTTAAGGCCATGGTTTTGTGTCCACGTTCTAGCAAGTCGAGACATTAGCTTAGTGCAGTAATAATTTTTAACGTTTGTTTTTAAATATACATCTAAAAAATGAACGTCCATTCTTGCAAAGTGAAAAATTTTTAAAATTTTTTCATTTTCTAAAATTGAAACTAAATTAGGAGCTTTATAATCTTTATTAGGTTGAATAATATAAACGTTTTCTTCGTCAGCAGTTAAAGACACAATCGATAATTTATCTCTGTCAGGTTTTAAGCCCTGCATCTCACAATCAATACTGCAGTAATCTTTAATTTTGGATGTTATTTCTGTAGTTAAGTCGCCTTGTATTTTATGAATTTTCATATAATTCTTAATTAATATCATGAAAAATAAAATTGTCACCTTGTTTGGTGGGTCTGGTCAAATCGGATCAAATTTAATCGGGCCTCTTATCAAAAAAAACTATAGAGTTATTTGTGTAACAAGGTCAGCTTTCCAAAATGGACATTTGAAGACGCAAGCCACACCTGGAGCTATTGAATTATTAGAATGGAATACTGAAAATTTAAGTGAAGTTGAAAATGCAATTAAAAATTCTGATGTTGTAATTAATCTTGTTGGCATTCTTTATGAAACAAGAAAACAAAAATTTTATAAACTACATGCAAAGCTTCCTGAGGCGATTGCAAAAATTTGTGCAAGGTCAAATGTTGAAAAGCTGATTCAAGTTTCGGCCATAGGCGCATCTAAAGAAAGTCGCTCGTTATATCAAAGATCAAAATTTCAAGGGGAGATAAATGTATTAAATAATTTTAAAAATTCTGTTATACTTAGACCCTCTGTTGTTGAGAGTCATTCTTCAAACTTCAGCAACCTTTTTGCACGACTTAGTTTTTTTCCTGTAATCCCTATACCAAATCTTCGTTACAAATTTCAGCCAATATTAGTAGCTGATGTTGTTAAAGCAATAATGAAAGCAATTGAATTGAAAGATAATTTTGGCAAAATTTATGAGATAGGAGGACCTAAAATTTTAACTTTTAAAGAAATGATAGAGTCTATTATGCAAGCTATTGGAAAAAAAAGATTAATTATTCAGATGCCTATGCCTCTTGCAAAAATTCAAAGTGCCATAACTGATTTGTTACCTTTTCCTCCTATTCTTACAAGAGATCAATGTGAGATACTCTCAGAACAAGATAATATTGTATCAAATAATCACTTAACACTTAAGGATCTAGACATTGAGCCTGCAGATGTAGAAAAAGCAATGGTCAAATGGCTAGTCCGTTTTCGTGATCGAGGTCAATTTAGTTTGGGAAAGTATAATGAAAAGTCTTAGTTTATTTTCAGGATATATTTATTTATTTTTAGCTATTATTACCGGTATAGCATCTAACAGTTTTTTGAAAACTACCCAAAGTTTTACAAAACTCGGCCCAACAATTTTTTGTATTTTAAGTATTATCATTTGCATTTTTTGTTTGTCTAAAGCGATGAGCATTATTCCTGTGTCAACTGCATATGCATCTTATGGAGCATTAACGATAACAGCAGTTACATTATTTGGTATATTTAAATATAATCAAACTCCTGATCTTTATGCTAATGTTGGATTAATTTTAATTGTTTCAGGAGTAATACTTTTAAACCTTTTTGGTAAATTAAAGTAAACCCCTGATATTTTTAAATCAGGGGCATTTAATTTCTTTATAAACTAATTATTTAAAGATGCTGTGATAGGTTCTTTATTTTTGTTAGCTCTTTTTTCAGCGATTTTTTTCTCGATACTAGCTATCTTTAGATCAATCTTTGATAGTTTTTTTTGTTTAGTGCTTATCTTATTTTTAAGCTTATCGATTGATTTTAGTATTTTTTTCTTTTTCTTTTCGTTTTTTTTTAACTTTTTTTTCATATTGTTCCTCCAAAAAAGAAAAATCTAAAACAATCTAAAAAATTTTTCAAATTAAATTAAGAAAAATCTTTTAAACTAAAAGTTGAAAAAATTTAGAAAATCCTACGGAACTAATAAATTTATAAATCTGTCTGTTTTTTGGATTTCAAGACTGTTTACGTAACCACAATTTTCACCATCAACCTGTGATAGAACTTTATTGTTTACACCATTTATTTTTAATCTGTTCAATTCTTTTTTAATTACACTTTTTGCAGGAGTTAAGTCACCTTTGGTTAAAATCAACCAAACATAATAAAGTAATTTTATTCTAGTCAGGTCTTTAAATATGTAAGCCACTATCCTCTTTTCAAATATATTGGTATCATTTGTTATAGAATGGGGACCAGCATAGTATTTTGAATTAGTACATAAAATCCAATCAGCCATAATTTTTTCATTATCTACCTCAACCTCCATTTTATTATTTTTTAAAAATAAAAAATGCTGAAAACCTTTTAAAGCGAAAATTACTTTTCCAAGATACTTTTTAATATTAATATTTATGGACTCAACAATTCGAGAGTCAAAACCTACACCAGCCATCAAGAAAAAGTACTTATCATTTATTTTTGCTAATGAAATTTTCTTATGATTATCTGATACGAGGACGTTGTAAATCTCCTCCGCCTTTTTCTTAATTTGAGTTTCTATTTGTAAAATATTTGCAGTGCCAGCAGGTATGTAACCTACTAATTTGTCTTTTAGATTATCACTTTTAAACATTTCATTAATACCAAAACATACGCTCCCGTCACCGCCAGCAAATACTAACCGATCAAATTTTTTATTAGATAATTCTTTAAAAACTTTTCTTGCATGATCTTCGCTTTCGGTTTTAAAAAGATCTACAAGGTGATTTTTTTCTAAAAGATAAATAACCTTATTAATTAATTTAAGTTTTCTACCACCTGCTGCATTAGCATTAAATATAACGGCAAAATTCAATTTTTTATCCATATTTTAACAATTCTGTAACATATTTATGATTCTACTTATACTAGAGATTCGTTTTATAAAAAATATGGAAACAATTCAAACTAAATCTAAAGGAAAGATTTTAAATTACAAAAGCATCTTTATTTCTGACTTGCACCTTGGGCATAGAAAAAGTGCAGCAAACAAATTATTAGAATTTTACAAACATTCAAGGTCAGAGAATTTATATCTTGTTGGTGATATCATTGATGTTTGGGCTTTAAAAACAAAATTTTACTGGCCTCAAGAACATAATGATGTGATTCAAAAAACATTAAGAAAAGCAAGACATGGAACAAAAGTAAAATATATTGTGGGAAATCATGATGATGTCTTCAGAAAATTTTTACCATTACATTTTGGCGATATTGAAGTGGTAAATAGAGCCATACATGTAAGTTCAGATAATAAAAAGTATATTGTTGTTCATGGTGATGCTTGGGATGGAGTGATGAAATATGCTCCATGGTTATCAAAAGTAGGAGCTATCGCTTATAGTTTTTTACTTGAGTTTAATGTTGTTATCAATTTTTTTAGAAGATTATTTAAAAAGGGTAATTGGTCTTTAGCAAAATATTTAAAACACAAAGTAAAGAACGCTGTAAAATATATAGGCGATTATGAAAAAACTTTAGCAATTTATGCTAAAAGAAAAAATGTTGATGGCATAATTTGCGGCCATATTCATCATTCTGCCGATCAAGTCTTAGATGGTGTGAGATATTTAAATTGTGGTGATTGGGTAGAAGGTGCAACTTTCTTGGTAGAACATTTTGATGGTCGCATGGAAGTTATTGACTGGGATAAAATCAGAGGTGACGTTGTTGATTACGAGCCGTATTTAAAAGTAGTAAATAAATAAATGAAAATTTTAATCGTTACTGATGCCTGGTATCCGCAAGTGAACGGTGTTTGTAGAACTTTAAAAAATCTTGGCGATGAATTAAAAAAAATTGGACATCAGGTTGAATATATTGAACCTAATCAATTTTTTACTGTGCCAATGCCAAAATATAATGAAATAAAACTTTCTCTTAATGTTTGGCCTAGAGTAGGTAGATTAATTTCTAAAGCCGATGCTGATATAATTCACATAGCTACAGAAGGCCCGATAGGAATATTTGCAAAAAGATATTGTGTAAAAAATAAGCTTAAGTTTACTACGTCTTACCATACTCAATTTGATAAATATTTGAAGCTATACTATCCTTATTTGCCAATTAAGCTTGCTCAAAAGTTCCTTAAAGGATTTCACTCAAAGGCTGAAAAAATTTTAGTAACAACTCAGTCAATGAAAGATGAACTTCAAGATATTGGTTTTGATAAGGATAAGATGGTTGTTTGGACTAGAGGGGCAAACCACGGGGCATTTCAAAAGCCTAAAAAGATTAATTTAGAGTATAAAAGACCAATTTATCTTTATGTGGGAAGGGTATCTATTGAGAAGAATATAAGAGCATTTCTGGATTTAGAGTTAGAAGGCACGAAACTAGTTGTTGGTAAAGGACCTGATTTAGATAAACTTAAAAAAGAATACCCTGAAGCGATATTTAAAGGAGAGAGAACAAATGGTGAGCTTGCAAGTTACTTTGCTTCTTCTGATGTTTTTGTTTTCCCGAGCAAAACAGATACTTTTGGAATTGTAATTATAGAAGCTTTAAAATGTGGATTGCCAGTAGCTGCTTACCCAGTAGCAGGACCAAAAGATATTTTTAACGGAACAAACATTGGCTCGTTAAACAACGATCTTAAAAAAGCAGCACTTGAAGCTCTTAAGTCAGATAGAAGCGCTTGCATTGAGCATGCAAAAAAATATACCTGGGAAAATTGCGCAAAAATCTTTTTAAATAGTGCGGTATCAAACCGCTAAAAAATATTTCTTTAGTCTATATCTTTAAAGTATAATCAAATCATGGAATTATTATTTTATTCTCTTGCTGGGATAATTGTGATCGTAGTAATTGCAGTATCCAGAAAATCCATTGTAGCAGGCATGGAGGCAAGATCCGATGTTAAGAGAGAGAACAAACCAAGTAATAATGAAGAGGGGATAGAAGACATCACCAATGAAAATATTGAAAAAACTAATGAGCAAGTAAAGATTATTAATCAAATCGATGATCTAATTTTAATTGTAGATAAATTTAAAAATATCAAATTTTTTAATAATAGTGCAAAAAAAAAATTTGGAGAAAATAATTTAAATAAGCACGTGGCTACTTTATTGAGAGTTCCTGATTTACTCCAAAATATTGATTTAGTACTTTTAAAAAAAGAGACAATTACTATGGATTTAGAATTATCCTCTCCCTCATTTCAGTTCTTTAAAGTTCATCTATTCTCTGGACCGACCTCATATGTCGATGATCCTGACTCAGTTGTTTTATTTCTAAAAGATTTAACTGATATTATAAAAGCGCAAAGGTTTAAATCTGATTTTGTAGCTAATGTCAGCCATGAACTTAAAACGCCTTTAGTTTCTATTAAAGGATTTTTAGAAACTATAAGCGGACATGCGAAAGATGATTTAGAAGCACAAAAAAAATTCATACCGATAATGCTTGAGCAAGCTGATAGGATGGAAAGCTTAATTAAAGATTTACTTTCATTAAGTAGAATTGAGTTAGAGGAACATATACAGCCTCAAGATAAAGTAAATTTAAAAGAAGTTTTAAGTAACGTTGAAGATATCCATCAAAAAAATTTAAAATCTTTTGAATTTAAAAATAATATAAAAGATGATTTCTTTATTAAAGGCGATCATGAAAAATTAATTGAAGTTTTTTCAAATATTATTGATAACAGTATAAAATATTCAGAAAAAAATAAAAAGATCGAGGTTAATTGTGGACAAGGTAACGGAAAAGTAATAGGAGACTCTTATACCGTGTCCATTAAAGATAATGGTATTGGAATTCCAACTGAACAACTTCCGAGAATTACTGAAAGATTTTTTAGAGTTGATGCAGCTAAAAGTAAAAAAGTTGGTGGCACTGGACTTGGAATGGCGATCGTGAAGCACATTGTTAATCAGCATAGAGGTGAGTTAGAAATAAAAAGTGAGGCTCAAAGGGGCACCGAAATAAAGGTTCACTTTTCTAAATTTTAGCAAATATCACAAATTTATTAAATTATGTCTTGAGATAGACAGTAAAATAGTTAAAATTCTAGTATGACTAGAATAACAAATTATATAATTCTGGTTTTATTAACTTTAACTTTTACAACTGTTAAGGCAGATGTAAACTTAATTGAGAAAACTTTACGTTCTCAACCTCTCACAGTTTTTGATCTTGGACTTTTAAGACTTAAAAACGATCTTAGGCAAGCTAAAAACGATTTAGTTCTTGAAGTAGATAATAAAAATGTATCTACAATTTATACTGAAGCTTTATTTTCTAGAAGAGACGATGGAATTCAATTAATTGTGTCAGCACCGATGAGCACTCATTTAAATGCTAACTCGTACATGGTGGACTCAATTAAATGTAGAAAAATTTTTGAAAAAGTTAAAAATAATCTTTTAAAAGGACAAAACGAGAGCAATATGATTCACTCAAAAGCTGCATCTTATTTAAGTGAAGTATTCACCGCTCCAACACAATGGAATGCTTGGAGATATGATAAAGGTTTTACTCAAAAATTAGTTAACTTTGTACAACTAGAAGTTACATTAAAGCCTACTCAATCCTACGCAGTTAAAAATAAAGTAAGACCTTTTAGTTGCGGAGGGTCTTTAGCCTCTGATTATCAACAAATCGAGATAACTAGAAAGTTCAACTAAAAAGTTATCATTTTAATAAATTTGTAACATATCTGTAATAATTAAGAGTCCTCTTAATTCTATGAGTCCAATGTTTGTTAATTAATTAATAAATGAAAGGATAAACAATGAGAAAACTATCAATCGCTTTAGCTTCATTAGTTGTAATGTTAGTTGTAACTTCTGCTCAAGCTAGAGATCAGATTAAAATCGTAGGTTCTTCAACTGTATTCCCTTATGCAACAATCGTTGCTGAAAGATTTGGTTCGTCTGGTAAATTTAAAACACCAGTAATCGAGTCAACAGGAACAGGTGGTGGAGCTAAATTATTCTGTGCTGGAGTTGGTACAGAGCACCCAGACATAACAAATGCATCTAGAGCTATGAAGGCTAAAGAGTATGCGCTATGTCAAAAAAATGGTGTTGAAGAAATCGTAGAGATTACAGTTGGTAACGACGGAATAACGTTAGCTTATTCTAAAGATGCTAAACCAGTAAACTTTACAAAAAAACAATTATGGGCAGCATTAGCAAAAGAAGTTGCTAAAGATGGTGCGTTAGTACCAAATCCATATAAAAATTGGAGTGATATCGACCCATCATTACCAAACTACCCTATCAAAGTTATGGTGCCTCCAGGAACATCAGGAACAAGAGATGCTTGGAATTCATTAGTAATGAAAAAAGGTATCGATGATGCTTCTAAAAAAGCTGGCGCTAAATATAAAGCGTTAAGAGAAGATGGTGCGGTAATTGAAGTTGGTGAGAACGACTCACTTATTATTCAAAAATTAGCTGCGGACAAAGAAATGTTCGGTTTCTTTGGTTTCAGTTATTTCTTAGCTGCAAAAGATAAATTGCAAGCTGCAAGCATTGAAGGTGGTCAACCAAGTCTATCTTCGATTCAAGATTACAGTTACGCAGTTGCAAGACCTTTATTCTTCTATGTGAAAAAAGCTCACGTGGGCGTTGTACCTGGCTTACATGAATTTGTAAAAGAGTTCACAAGTAAAAAAGCTATGGGTAATAAAGGTTATTTAACTGATATCGGGCTAGTACCTCTAGATGGCAAGTTATACAAAACATCTAGAACTAACGCTACGAAGTTAGTTAACATGCCTGCTAAGAAGTAGTAGTATCAATTAAACAAAAAGGGGGTATTTTACCCCCTTTTTATCTCTGGAAGCTCAATATGAATTTAATACTTGTAACTTTTATTATTCTCTTAGCTTTCACAAGTTATTATTTCGGTAGAAAAAAAGCTCTAGTTATTCAATCATCACAAAGACTTACGGCATTACCAAAATTTTATGGATATTATTTAGCTGCTTGGTGTGCTGCACCAGCATTAATAATTTTTGCTCTTTGGTCAGTTTTTGAACCATCAATAGTTAAAACATTTATTTTACAAGATTACACTGATCAGAACTTAACTAAAAATGAGCTTCAGCTTATTTACACAAAGGTTAAAGCATTAGCCGCAGGAACTTACACGGGAAATATTACTAATTTTCTAGATGAGTCTGCTAATAAGTACATTCAATTAAAAGGAATAGCTAACAGCGCTAAAGTAGCAATTATTTTAGCAATTTTAATTTTCTCTCTGAGTTTTGCGTATAGATCTGTTCAGAAAAATGATCGAATGAGAGAACCAGTAGAAATTTTTCTTAAATGGGTGTTATTTGTTGCATCATTAGGCGCAGTTTTAGTTACAATCGGAATAGTTTTTTCACTTTTATTCGAAGCGATTAGGTTTTTTCAAGCAGTAAAAATCTTTGACTTTATATTCGGAACTCATTGGTATCCTGCTAAAACTTTTGTAAGAGATGGCCAACCAGATCCTGAATTAATGAAGGATGCTTTCGGAGCTGTGCCTTTATTTGCTGGAACTTTTTTTATTGCTTTTATTGCAATGTGTGTTGCTATCCCCATAGGTTTGCTGAGTGGGATATATCTATCTGAGTATGCTGGAAGAGGCATAAGAAAATATGCGAAACCTATTATTGAGATTTTAGCTGGTATTCCAACAGTGGTATATGGTTTTTTTGCAGCTTTAACCGTCGGTCCTTTTGTTAAAGAAATTGGTAACGCTATGGGTTTACAAGTTTCAGCGGAGAGCGCTTTAGCTGCAGGAGCAGTTATGGGAGTAATGATAATTCCTTTTATTTCAAGTCTAAGCGATGACGTTATGACGGCAGTACCTCAAAATTTAAGAGATGGGAGTTACGCAATGGGCGCAACAAAATCTGAAACTGTAAAAAAAGTAATTTTTCCAGCAGCCCTACCTGGTATCGTAGGTTCGATACTTTTAGCAGTATCGAGAGCGGTAGGAGAAACAATGATTGTTGTAATGGCCTCAGGACTAGCGGCTAATCTTACAATGAATCCACTTGAGTCAACTTCTACCATTACAGCGCAAATTGTAGTAATTTTAATTGGAGACCAACAATTTGGAGATCCAAAAACTCAATCAGCTTTTGCATTAGGAATATCTTTATTTATAGTAACTTTACTCTTAAATGTAATCGCTCTTTCAGTTGTTAAAAAATATAGGGAAAAATATGAATAGTTTTAAGAAAAATTTATTAAAAAAAAGATATAACGCTGAAAGAAGATTTCAATGGTATGGCAAAATAGCTATAGGATTAGCTTTAAGCTTTTTAGCAGTTTTTATGTTTCAGATATTTTCAAAAGGTTACTCAGCTTTCCAAAAAACTTGGATAGTAACAGAAGTTCATTATGATAAAGAATTACTTTTAATCGATGCAGAAAGCCCATCAAAAGATGATTTAGAAAATGCAGACTATTATGATGTTGCTTACAAAGCTATGACCTCATTAGATACTGGACTTCCTGAAGAAGAGGATCGTCAATTGATACAAATGGTTTCGTATAAATATGAGGCAGAGGTTAAAGACCTACTTTTAAAAAATCCAGACTTTCTGGGTAAAATAGTTCCCATAAAATTAACAGCTTCTGATGATGTTGATCAAGTTCATAAGGGAAATTATCCAAGAGATATCCCTGAAAAGAATAGAAGAGTAAATGATTATCAGTTGCAGATTTACGATATGCTTAATGAAAGAGGGGATATTTTATCAGAGTTTAACATTAGTTTTTTTACAAGTCCTGATTCAAGAGAGGCAGAGCTAGCAGGTATAGCTAGCTCGTTTATGGGAACAGTTTTTAGTATACTAGTATGTTTAGCGTTTTCATTTCCTGTTGCAGTGCTAGCTGCAATTTATCTCGAGGAGTTTGCACCAAAAAATAAATTTACAGATTTTATAGAAGTAAACATTAATAATTTAGCAGCTGTTCCATCGATAGTATTTGGTTTGCTAGGTCTTGGTGTTTTATTAGCAGTTTTTAATTTACCAAGATCGACACCACTTGTTGGAGGAATTACTTTGTCTCTTATGACATTACCAACAATAATTATTGCTGCAAGAGCTTCTTTAAAAGCTGTTCCTCCAAGTATAAGAGAAGCTGCTTTAGCGATGGGTGCAAGTAATATGCAAACAACCATGCATCATACTGTGCCACTATCAATGCCTGGAACTTTATCTGGAACGATAATTGGCTTGGCTCAAGCTTTAGGGGAAACAGCCCCTTTAATTTTAATAGGAATGGTTGCTTTTGTGAATACAATACCTGGTACGCCAGTTGATCCTGCTGCAAGTTTACCAGTTCAGATATATATATGGTCAGAAAGTGCTGAGAGGGGTTTCGTTGAAAAAGTATCTGCATGTATTATGGTGCTTCTAGCTTTTTTAATTTTAATGAACTTGGCAGCTCAAATCGTTAGACACAAATTTGAAAAGAAATGGAGTTAAATGAGTAAAATAAAAGCGGAAAATGTAAATGTTTATTACGGATCCAAACAGGCATTATTTGACGTCTCTATAGATATAGCAGAAAAAGAAGTTACAGCTTTAATTGGACCATCTGGGTGTGGAAAGTCTACTTTCTTAAGATGCTTGAACAGGATGAACGACGTCATAGAAATTTGTAGAGTTGAAGGCAGTATTAAAATGGACAACCTAGAACTGAATTCAAGAAAGTTAGATGTTGTGAGACTTAGGGAGAACGTTGGTATGGTTTTTCAAAAACCCAATCCATTCCCTAAAACAATTTATGAAAATGTAGCTTATGGTCCTACTATTCACGGTATTGCACAGAGCAAAGAAGAAATGGATCAAATAGTTGAAACAAGTTTGAAAAAAGCTGCCTTGTGGAACGAAGTTAAAGATAGACTTGATGAAATCGGAACTGGTTTATCAGGAGGTCAACAGCAACGACTTTGTATTGCTAGAGCTATATCTGTAAGTCCAGAAGTGATTCTTATGGACGAACCATGTTCAGCGCTTGACCCAATAGCAACAGCTCAAATTGAAGAACTTATAGATGATCTTAAAAAAGAGGTCACAATTGTGATAGTTACCCACTCAATGTCACAAGCAGCTAGGGTATCTCAAAAAACAGGTTTCTTTCATTTGGGAAAACTTATAGAATTTGGACCAACAGATAAAATATTTAAAAATCCTGATAATCAGCAAACTCAGGATTATATTACAGGAAGGTTTGGTTAATGAGTGAAAAACCGCACATTGTAAAATCTTACGAAGAGCAACTTCAGTTATTAAAAGATACAATAGTGAAAATGGGAACTGGAGTTGAGAAACAGCTTGAAAACACTATTCAATCTTTAGTTAAAAAAGACATTAGTTTAGCAGAAAAATCTATCAAAGATGACGAATTGACTGATAAGTATGAAATCAATATAGAAGAGCAAGTTGTAAATTTGATTGCCTTAAGGCAACCTATGGCAATAGATTTAAGAGAAACAGTTGTTGCCTTAAAAGTTTCTTCAGACTTAGAGAGAATTGGTGATTTAGCAAAAAACATCTCAAAACGATTAACTAAAATTGGAACTGATTTACCTAATGATATTACTAAAAATTTCGAAATAGCTGGTTTAAAAGCATCAAAACAAGTCAATGCAGTTTTAAATTCGTATTTACATAGAGCTAAAGATACAGCAGAAAATGTTTGGAATTCTGATGAAGAAATAGATCAAATGACTAATTCTAATATGGAAGCTGCAGTAAAGCATTTAGAAAAAAATAAAAACGATATACAAAAAGTAACCCAACTACTTTTCATGCTTAAAAATATTGAGAGGATTGGAGATCATGCAACCAATATTGCAGAGCAAGTTTATTTTCTGATTACAGGAGATTATTTAGAGGGAGACCGACCAAAAGGATAATGAGGGCAAATTTATTCATTGTTGAAGATGAAATGCCCATCGTAACTTTACTTAAATACAATTTAGAAAAAGAGGGTCACAAAGTTGATTATGCAGTCAATGGAGAAGACGCTATTAGAAATATAAAGGAAAAAAATCCTGATTTAATTTTATTAGATTGGATGTTGCCAGATATTTCAGGTGTTGAAGTCTGTAAAAATTTGAAAAGAAGCAATCTTCACAAAAATATCCCAATCATTATGTTAACAGCCAAAGGTGAGGAAGAAGACAAACTTAAAGGATTTGAAACAGGAGCTGATGACTACGTAACTAAGCCATTCAGCCAAAAAGAACTTATTGCAAGAGTTAACGCTTTATTAAAGAGATCTAAACCAAGTGTTGCCGCTGATGTTGTAGTATTTGAGGATCTTAAAGTAGATAGAGTTCAACGAAGAGTTTATAGAGCAGATAAACAAGTTATAGTCGGCCCAACCGAATTTAAACTAATTGATTTTTTAATAAAGAATCCAAAAAGAGTATATTCGCGTGAGCAACTTCTAAATTCTGTATGGGGAGATGATATTTATGTTGAGTCCAGAACTATAGATGTTCATATCAGAAGACTAAGAAAAGCAATAAATATTGATGGCAAGAAAGATCTTATCAGAACAGTAAGATCTGCTGGCTATTCCTTAGATGTTTGAAGATCTTTTGGCTTTATAAATGATATTAATTTTCCTTTAACTTTTGATAACTTTTCCCAATCATTGAAATTAAAACTTATTTCAGCAACGGCTGCAGTAGGAAATTTTCTTTTTAAATTTTCAAATTGTTCAGAGTTTTCTTTAAGACAGATTCGATTTATGAGTTCACTCATTGAAGGTTCATGATTGATTAAAAGTAAAGTTTTATAATTATCAACTGTTTGTTTTAAGATATGAATAATTTCATCCTCACTAGCATGATAAAGCGCTTTTTTTTTAATAATTTTCTTAAAACTGATTTTTTCTGACAATATATTTAATGTTTGTATTGTCCTTTTAGAGGATGAGCAATAAACTAAATCAAATTTTAATTTCTTTTTAATAAAAAATTCACAAATTAATTTTGCTGAATTTACCCCTCTTTTATTCAATGGCCTGTCATGATCATCTAAATTTGGAAAATCCCAACTAGATTTAGCATGTCTCATCGCATATAATTTAAACATATTTTTAATTTAACATTTAAATATGTCGAAAGCATCATTTTCAGAAAACGCTAATATTAGCAATCAACTCATAAACAGAGAATTATCTTGGCTTCAGTTTAATGATCGTGTTTTAGAAGAATCAAAAGATAAAACAAATCCTCTATTTGAAAGAGTAAAATTTTTATCAATCGCAGGTACAAATTTAGATGAATTTTTTATGGTAAGAGTCGCTGGACTTTTTAATCAAATTAAAGATGGTTTTGACGAATTAAGCGCAGATGGATTAACTGCAGAGGATCAATTGAATAGGGTCGTATTAAAAACTAAAGATCTATTAAAGAAGCAAAACGAAGCATTCCTAGAGTTGAAAAAAGAGCTATCGAAAGAAAAAATTTTCATTCGAAAAATGTCAGAACTAAATAAGAAGGATCTTATGTATCTAAGAGAATATTTTCAGGAAACAATTTATCCTATAATAACACCTACTGCCATTGACCCATCACATCCCTTTCCTTTTATACCAAATAAAGGCCAAGCAATTTTATTAAGAATGACAAGAATTAAAAAAAAAAGAGAACTAAATGCAATTATAGTTATACCAAGAGCACTTCCAAAATTTGTATCGCTAAATAATTCTGAAACAATAAATGAATTTGTCACAATTGATGACGTAATTTGTAAATTTGCTAATGAAATATTTCCAGACCATAATATCGAGGCAAGTTTGCAGTTTAAAATAATTAGAGACAGCGAAATTGAAATAGATGATGAAGCTGCTGATCTTGTGAGATATTTTGAAAAAGCAATTAAGAAAAGAAGAAGGGGAAACGTAGTTAAACTCGAAGTAATCACTAATTCAAACAAAAAACTTTTAAATTTTATTTCAAAAAAATTTAAAATGGATGAAGATCATATTTATGAGGTTGAAGGATTGGTTGGAATACAAGATATAGATGAAATTTGTAAAAAGAAAGATCCAAAGCTGAGATTTAAAAAGTTTAATCCTAGAGAAGTTGAAAGATTGAAGGAATTTGATGATAAATTTTTTTCAGCTATAAGAAGTAAAGATTTTGTTGTACACCACCCTTTTGAAACTTTTGATGTAGTAATTCAATTTTTAGAAGCTGCAGCAAAAGATCCCAAAGTTATCGGTATCAAACAAACTTTGTATCGAACCACACCTGACTCTCCTATCGTAAAAGCACTAAGTAGAGCAGCAGAAAACGGAAAAGTTGTTACAGCCGTAATAGAAATAAAAGCTCGATTTGATGAGGAAGCTAATATTGAATTATCTAGGAAACTAGAGAAAGCTGGAGTTCAAATTGTTTACGGATTCGCAAAATATAAAACGCATGCAAAGGCAAGTTTAGTTTTAAGAAAAGAAGGAGCTAAAACGCGAAGCTATGTTCACTTAGGTACAGGAAACTATCATCCAATTAACGCAAAAATTTATACTGACTTATCACTGTTTAGCTCTAATCAAGACTTGGCCAAAGATGTCGAAAAATTTTTCAATTATGTAACTGGTTATGCAAAACCAAAAAAATTGAATAAAATTTTTATGTCTCCATTAAATAGCAGGAATTTTTTTGAAGAAAAAATTGAAAATGAAATTGTAAATGCAAGTAAAGGAAAACCTGCAGAAATATGGGCAAAAATGAATTCTCTTGTAGACCCTGGAATTATTAAGAAATTTTATGAAGCTTCAAACGCAGGAGTAAAAATAAATTTATCAGTAAGAGGAGTGTGTTGCTTAAGACCTGGAATTAAAGGTCAATCTGAAAATATAAAAGTAAAAAGCCTTATTGGCAGATTTTTAGAACACTCAAGAATTTATTGTTTTGCAAATGGTAGCTCTATGCCCTCTCGAGAGAATCAGGTATATATTTCATCTGCAGATTTAATGCCTAGAAATTTAGATAGAAGAATTGAAATTATAATTCCGATAGAAAACAACACTGTGCATGAGCAAATTTTAGATCAAATTATGTTAGCTAACTTTAAAGATAAATCAGAAACATGGTATTTAGATAGTTTGGGAAACTATCATAAAGAACAAGAAAAAGGCTTTTCCGCACATTCCTATTTCATGAAGAACCCAAGTTTATCAGGTCGTGGTAAGTCAATTTTAAGAGCTAAACCTCAAAATTTAAGATTAGTAAAATGAAACCAGAATTAAAAAATCTTTTTAAATTTCAGTCTAATAAAAAGTCTAAGCAAGCCATAATAGATCTTGGATCAAATTCAGTAAGAATGCTCATATACGATAATTTTAAAATTTCTCCAATCCCAGTCTTTAATGAAAAAGCAGTTTGCAAACTTGGAAAAAATTTAGATAAATCTAAAAAACTAAATCCCGATGGAATTAAAGGTTCTTTAAAAGTTCTAAATAGATTCAAAGAAATTTTAGATATTTCAGACGTTCAAGATTTAGAAATTATTGCAACAGCAGCTTTTAGAGAGGCCACTGATGCAAGTGAATTTTTAAGAGAAATTGAAAAAATATTTAATAAAAAACCACTAGTATTATCTGGCGAGGAAGAAGCAAGAACATCAGCAAATGGTGTAATGGTAGGATTTGATGAAGTAGATGGATTAGTTGCAGATTTAGGAGGTGGAAGTTTAGAACTTGCCAGAGTTTCTAAAAATCAAATTTTTGAAACAACCTCTTTACCTCTTGGAGTATTAAGACTTGAAAATAATCCTATTATAAAAAAAAGAAATTTGGGAAAATATGTTAGAAAACTTTTAAGAGATGAAAAATGGCTTTCTAAAAAGAAATTTAAAAATATTTATTTGGTAGGAGGTACTTGGAGATCATTATTTAAATATCATCTCTTTAAAGAAAAACACCCATTACATATTTTGCACCAATATAAACTCTCAAAAGATGTAGCAGTAAAATACTTAAATAGAATTTCAAAATTTAATAAATCATCTTTGAAATCAATGGAATATATTACTAAATCTAGAACTCCCTATTTACCTTTTAGCTCTATAATACTAAACGAAATAATTGAAGCAGCAAGCCCCTCAAAAGTTATTTGCTCAATCAGTGGACTGAGAGAGGGACATATGAATACAATTATAAACCAAGGAATGAGCGAGGATGAAATTTTCAAATTAAAAACTGACGGTATATCTTTTAAAAAAGGGGACTATGGAAAGAGTTTTGAGAAATATTTTAATTTTATTTCACCATTATTTGAAGACAACGAATATTTTAATCGAAGATTACTAACCTTGGCTTGCATCTTAAGTAAAATGGATTGGGGCCTAGGAGCTTTTCAAAAAGCAGAATTAGTTTTTATGGAAGTGTTAAATACTCCATTACTAAAACTAGAACATAGAGATAGAGTAAAAGTTGCATCAGCAAGTTTTTGGAGACATTGTGGCTTAAAATATAATCCGAATTATCAGTTTTTATCGTTATTAAATAACAACGAAATTTTATCCTCAAAGCAAGTGGGATCTGCTTTAAGATTAGCAGAGTCACTCACTAGCATGTCTTCTTTGTTGTTAGATGAATTTAAAATTTATAAAAGAAATAAGACTATTTTTTTGAAAATACCTAACAATCATAGCGATATTGTCTCAAAACAAGTAACTAAAAGACTTAAAAACCTGGCAAGAGAGATGAATGTCGACTCCAATATCATTTATTCTTGAAAATTAATAAATCTTTAACTTAATTTAAATATTTTTTTAGCATTTATATATTATTAACTGATTAACAGTCTCCCAACTGTGTTGTTAATTAATTAGCCCATCAGCCCAAGGTATCAATATTTCCTTGGGCTGGCCTCCAATTACAAAATAATTTTTCTGATTAAATAGACAGCCAATATTCCACCAAGCATCTCAGCAATGATATAGCTAGGAGTATTTAAGTAATTAATTCCAGTAAATGTGTCTGTAAAAGTTCTTGCGATTGCTACCGCTGGATTTGCAAAAGAAGTTGAAGAGGTAAACCAATACCCCGCTGTTATAAAAGTAGCTACTGATGAAGCGACCGCAAGTTTGCCGCTCTTTAAAGATCCAAATATCACAAAAATTAATCCAAAAGTTGCAATGATCTCAGCTGTAAAAATATTTATTCCAGGTCTAATCTTCTGTGAAAGCTGCAACAAAGGAAGATCAAACATAAAATTTGCTAACATTACCCCTAACATGCAACCTAAGATTTGAGCAGAGATATAAGTGATAATTAAATTTTTTTTAATCTTGTTGGTAAAATACATTGCTAAAGTAACGACAGGATTGAAATGTGCGCCGGAGATATCACCGATTGAAGTAATCAGAACAAATAATCCTGCACCTGTAGCTAAAGTATTCGCTATTAACATTACAGCGATATCATCAGTTAGATTTTGAGCCATAATACCTGAACCAACAATAATCATGACTAAAAAACAACTTCCTATAAATTCACCAATAAATATCTTTTTACTTTTCATTTTTTACCCAATGTTTAATTTTTTCATTAATTATATTATAAGTTTCTTCAGCTATTAAATTTATTTTATCTTTATTTTTAGTTTTTTTAATTTTTTCAACAGGGTCCGCGATGTCCCAGTGCGTAATGGTCTTTTTTTTGGGCCATACAGGACAAACTTCTTTATTGGCGTTATTACAAACTGTAATCACGTAATCAATATCAATATCATTTTTTAAAAATTCATCAAAATTTTTTGAATAATACGTGGCTAAATTAAATTTTTTTCCTTCAAGATACTCTTTAATGTAGGGATTGATTTTTCCTGAAGGATTACTTCCAGCGCTAAATGCGATGAATTGATTTCGGAAATTATTGTTTACAATACTTTCCGCTATTATGCTTCTCGCAGAGTTTCCAGTACAAACAAATAATATTGTTTTTATTTTCCTCATAAAAAATGTATTGAAGTGTCCCGAACTTACGGAACCAAAATTTGATAAAAACCAATAATAAATAATGGAATCTGCAACCCAAAATTGGTTAATATTGCTTTATCCTTAGAAATAAAACCTGCAATAGTCCATCCAACAACTCCCGCTCCATGAAACATTATATTTACTGGATACATATTCAAATTTGTTAATAAAATACCTGTAAGAACTAAAAAAGTACTTAACCATTTAAGGTATTTTTTAATAAACTTCATAATCAATTATATGATTGTAATGTTAAAGTTTTGTTAACCAGACGAGGCTTTAACTTTTTTCTCGATAAATTCTGGTATCTCATCACCAAGATCATCGTCTTTTTGATTTTTAGGTTGAAAGGCATACAAAACATGAAGTTTACAATAAGGAAAATCTCCTTCAGGTTTTCTACCGCAAAAATAGAATTTTTCTTCATTAGGATGACCTATAGGCCACTTGCAAGTTTCATCTGTAAGTTCTTCAAGGGATTTCGGGTTTTCTGGCTCGAAGTTTTTATCTAATAATATTGATTGAAATTTAGCTTTTCTTGATGTTGGCGCTGGTCCTCTTCTAATCTGCTTGTTATCATTGGTTCTAGGTGAATTAGATTGCTTAGAAGGCGCCCTAGCTTCTAAATTTAACCTATGGGCTTTACCGATTACTGCGTTTCTAGTGGTGTCACCTAATGCTTCGGCTATCTGACTTGCAGTATGCCCTTTAGACCAGAGTTCTTTTAATTTAGCGACTTTTTCTTCTGTCCAACTCATAGTATATAATTACAATATTTAGTAATTTATAAAAACTTAGGGCATAATATTGGGGTTTAAAACATTAAAACGCATCAAAGCTGTGAGTAGATTTAGTTTTGCACAGTTTTTTTAATAACAGGTTATAAGACTATCAATGGTTGAAATTTCGAAAAAATATAAAATTGGAAAAAGAAGATTTGGATTAGTGAATTGGTACGGAACATGGACTTTATATAAAAAAGAAGTTCTAAGATTCTTAATTGTGTGGATACAAACTATTTTTTCCCCACTAATTTCATCTTTACTCTTTTTACTTGTTTTATCTTTAGCTATTGGCGCTGATAGAGGAGATGTTCTTGGTGTACCTTTTATTACTTTTTTAGCGCCAGGGTTGATTTCTATGCAGGTAATTCAGCAATCTTTTTCACATTCCTCATCATCTTTTATGATTAAGAAAATTGATGGAACTATAGTTGATTTATTATTTGCTCCCTTATCTGCTGGAGAAGTTACCATCTCAGTTTCACTTGCAGCTGTAACAAGAAGTGTCGTAATAGGAATAGTTTCAATTATTGTATTTCATTTAATAATTGATATCGAAATTAAAAATTATTTAACGCTTATAGCATTCACCTTACTTTCTTCTTTTATTTTAGGAAATATTGGAATAATTGCTGGGCTATGGGCTGAAAAATTCGATCATATGGCAACAGTTACTAATTTTGTAATAGTTCCATTATCTTTCTTATCAGGCACTTTTTATTCAATAGAGAGACTCCCTGACTTTTTGCAAGCAGTAAGTAAAGTTAATCCGTTTTTTTATATGATTGATGGTTTTAGATATAGTTTTATTGGCACTTCAGATGGTTCAATTTCTATTGGTTTAGTGTATTTAACTGTCTTGAGCTTTGTTAGCTGGCTTGTTTGTTATTTATTGTATAAAAAAGGCTATAAAATAAAATCATGAGTAAAATTTTAAATACTTATAACAGAAAGAAAATCTCTTTTTCCAAGGGAAAAGGAAGTTTCTTATATACAACGAATGGAAAAAAATATTTAGATTTTGTACAAGGAATCGCTGTAAATTGCCTTGGTCATGCTAATGACTATTTAATAAGATCTATTAACAAACAATCTAAAAAATTATGGCATGTTTCAAACGTTTTCACTATTCCTGAGCAAGAGAGATTAGCAAAAAGATTAGCCCAAAAAACATTTGCTGATTACGTAACTTTTCAAAATTCTGGTGCCGAAGCGACAGAAGCTGCTATTAAATTTGCTAGAAGATATTTTTATTCAAAAGGTCAACCAAGAAAAAATAGAGTTCTTTGTATAAATAATAGTTTCCATGGAAGAACTATCGCAGCTATTTTTGCAAGCAACAGCAAAAAAGCTATTGAAGGCTTTAAACCTAAAGTAGACGGTTTTGATCACTTTAACTTTGGTGACCACAAAGGTTTAGAAAAAGCTATAACCAGCAGAACTGCTGCAATTATGGTTGAGACAATCATGGGGGAAGGGGGCATTAAAGTTATTCCAGATTTTTGCCTTAAAGGCTTAAGAAAACTATGTAATAAGAAAAAAATTTTATTAATTCTTGATGAAGTTCAATGCGGGATTGGAAGAAGTGGTAAATTTTTTGCTTTTGAATATGCAAAAATAAAACCTGATATCGTTCCAATAGCAAAAGGAATTGGTGGTGGTTTTCCAATAGGTGCAGTTTTAGTAAATAAAAAAGTAGCATCAGGCATGAAGCCCGGAACCCATGGATCAACTTTTGGAGGAAACCCTCTAGCCATGAGCGCAGGTAATGCAGTGATGGATATTATGTTTAAAAAAGGTTTCTTAAATAATGTAAGCAAAAATGGAAAATATTTTATAAATCAACTTGATAAAATTAAAAATAAGTATCCTAAAGTTATTAAAGAAGTAAGAGGTAAAGGTCTGCTCATTGGACTTTGTCTTCATGTAAATCAAGCTAGATTTATTCAAAAACTTTTAGATAATAATTTATTGACAGTAAGAGCTTCTGAAAATGTTGTCAGACTTTTGCCTCCTTTGAATGTAACAAAGAGCGAAATAAACTTAGGTTTAAAAATAATAGAGAAAGTTTGCAAAAAATTTTAAATGAAAAACTTTATAAATATCTCTGACTGTTCTTCAGTAGAGCTTAGAGCGATTATTGAAGAAGCAAAGAAGAGAAAACAAAATAGATCTGGATTAAATAAATCTGCGCCCGATGAAGATAAGCCCTTTGAAGGTAAGTCGATGGCTATGATTTTTGAAAAACCCTCAACAAGAACAAGAATGTCGTTTGATATCGCTGTTAAACAATTAGGTGGATCATCAATTATTTTAAATCCAGATGGTATACATTACGGCAAGGGAGAGGAAACTTTAAAAGATACAGCAAAAGTTTTATCTGAGTATGTCGATATCGTTATGTTGAGAACTTCATCTCACAAAAATTTAGAGGAATTTGGAAAGCATTTAGATATCCCAATTATTAACGGTCTTTCTGATGTAAGTCATCCCTGTCAAATTATGTCTGACATTCTTACTTACGAAGAAAGTAATGGTTCTATTGAGGGTAAAACTGTTTCTTGGATTGGAGATGGTAATAATAATATGTCAAATTCCTTAATAGAAGCTGCTGGGAAATTTAATTTTAAACTTAATATTGGTTGTCCAAAAAAATATTCTCCAAATAAAAGTATATTGGAGCTAGCCAAAAAGGAAAAAGTAAAATTAACAATTACCTCTAAACCTCTAGAAGCGGCTACAGGTGCTGATTGTGTAATGACTGATAAATGGATCTCTATGAATGATAAAGTAAATAAAATTTCTAAAAAGAAAACTTTAAAACCTTATCAAGTTAATGAGAAATTAATGAGCAAGGCAAATTCGGACGCTATATTTATGCATTGTCTTCCAGTCGGAAGAGGAGAAGAAGTTACAAATAAAGTAATTGATGGAAACCAATCAGTGGTTTGGAGACAAGCATTGAATAGAGTGCATGCTCAAAAAAGTATTATTAAGTGGTGTCTGGACTAAGGTAAAGGTTTTGGATTATCACCTTTAGAGTTCATATATAAAATAACTGAAGCTCTATCTTTTTCTTTTCTAAGTCCTGCAAAAGCCATTTTAGTACCTTTAATATAAGCCTGCGGCTTAATTAAGTAACTGTTCATTTCTTCAAAAGACCATTCTTTAGCATAAGCAACCATTGCTTTAGAATATTTATAATCACTTACCGAACCAGCTGTTCTTCCAATCACATTCCATAAATTTGGACCTATCATATTTTTTCCACCAGCTGCAATCATGTGGCAAGCGCTACATTTTTTAAAAACTTTTTCTCCATGAGCCAAGTCTCCCATAGCTAATAAAGCTTTTATATCTACCATTTCAGGAACCTTTTCAGTAGACTCAGTCGTTCCACTAGTTGAGGCAACTTCTAACCCCTCAACTTTATAGGCTGTTTGCTCAGGTTTCTCTACGTGAAATAATATGTCTGTGAATTTTCCAATACCAATAACAATTAGGGCTGTTAGAAGGACTGCGGCTATTATTTTATTTAATTCAAAACTATCCATAATTTTGGTAAATACTTAACAGACGTATAACACGAGTTTTAAAAAAAAAACTTAAAATTACCAAATTTTTTTGCGTCTCTAGGACGCATAATTATGAATAAAACTGCAATAATAATACCCTCAAGATTGGATGCTATACGATTGCCCAATAAACCTCTTAAACTTATAAACAACAAAGAGATGATTCTCCATGTTTATGAGGCAGCTATGAAGGCGAACGCTGGGGAAGTTTATGTAGCAACTCCAGATAAAAAAATAATCGACACTGTAAAAAAAATTGGTGGAAATGCAATTTTAACAGCAGAAAATCATCAGACTGGAACCGATAGGGTATTTGAGGTCTTTAAAAAAAATTTAAATGCTAATCCAAACATTATTGTCAATTTACAAGGTGACATGCCAAATATCTCACCAGAAACTATTAATAATTTAGTCGATTACATGAATAAAGGTCATTGTGAAATAGGAACTTTAGCAAGTAAATTAAGTTCAAACAAAGAACTAGATGACGAAAATGTTGTTAAGGTCTTAGTAAAAGAAAAGTTAAAAACAAGCATGTATGTTAAAGCCCTAGATTTTATTAGACTCAAAAATATACAAGAACTTCAAGCTTACCATCATATTGGTATTTATGCCTTTACTAATAAAGCTTTATCGCGTTATGTAGGTCTTAAAAGATCAAAACTTGAACTTGAAAGAAAATTAGAGCAACTAAGAGCTATGGAAAATGGGATGTCTATACATGTTGGTTATGTGGACTCATCACCTTTAAGTGTAGACACTGAACAAGATTTAGAAGAAATTAAAAAGATAATGAAAACAAATGAGTAAAAATAAAATTGCTATACAGGGTGAGCTTGGAGCTTACTCACACATTGCTGCGGAAAATCTTTATAAGGACTCCGAAATAAAAACGTGTACTACTTTTGAAGAAACTTTTAAACAAGCTTACAACGATCCTAGTTACAAAATTGTGATACCAATTGAAAACTCTCTGGCAGGAAGAGTTGCTGATATTCACTACCTGCTTCCAAAATATAAATTACAAATTCATGGAGAACATTTTCAAGCAGTTGAGCACAACTTATTATGTAAACCAAATGCAACTATAAGTGATATAAAATTTGTTAGAAGTCATGCTCAGGCGATTGGACAATGTCAAAATTTAATAACTAAAAAAAAATTTAAACCGATAATCTCCGCAGATACTGCTGGGTCGGCTAAAGATTTAGCAGAGGGTAAAGATAAAACTATAGCCGCAATAGCATCCGAACTTTCTGCAAAAATATATAATTTAAAAATTCTAGAGAAAAATATTGAGGATGAGAAAGGAAATGTTACTCGTTTTTTAATAATGGGTAAAAATATTGAACAACCCGAATTTAAGGAAGAAAAAAAATTTATTACGAGTTGTATATTCAGAGTAAAAAGCGAACCTTCAGCGCTTTACAAATGTCTTGGCGGTTTTGCGACTAACCAAGTTAATTTAACTAAGTTAGAAAGTTTTTCTGTTAAGAACACTTTTGATCAAGCAAACTTTTATCTTGATCTTGAAGGTCATTTGGAACAACCAGGAGTAAAAAAGGCTCTTGAAGAACTAGGTTTTCATACTGAAACTTTAGATATTCTGGGAGTTTACGAGGCTTCGCCATTTAGGCAAAAATAGTCCACAAAACTAGATTCTACTCTTGTAGTATTTGAATCGATCTTGATATACTCATATTGAGGTTGGCATCAGGTGGATGTTTCATCAACCCGGTCAGGTCTGAAAAGAAGCAGCCGTAGTGAAAATTATTCAGGTTGTTGCCTGCCTCTTAAAGATTAATGATGAATAAAATTTTAGCTCTTAAATACCGACCTCAAGGTTTCAAAGATTTGATCGGCCAAGAAGTAATGGCACAAACAATTACAAATGCTATTAAATTAGGCAAAACACCAAATGCCTATTTGTTGACTGGAATAAGAGGAGTGGGAAAAACAACAACAGCAAGGCTGATCGCTAAAGCATTAAATTGTACAAAAAATTTGTCAGATGGTGAGATATGCTCTGATGAAAATTGTCATTGCAAAGATATAGTAAATTCTAATCATATGGATGTTTTAGAAATGGATGCTGCGTCTAAAACCGGAATAGATGATGTAAGAGAATTAATAGAAAATTCAAAATATAGTCCGACAAGCGCGAAGTTTAAAATTTTTATTATTGACGAAGTTCACATGCTATCCAAGCAAGCATTTAATGGTTTGCTCAAAACTTTAGAAGAACCTCCGCCAAGTTTAAAATTTATACTAGCAACAACAGAGGTTAGAAAAATACCAGTTACAATTTTGTCCCGTTGCCAAAGGTTTGATCTTAAAAGAGTGAGTGTTGAAGAACTTTGTAAACATTTAAAAAATATTTCAATTAAAGAAAAAGGTTCAATTACAGATAATGCAATAAAATTAATCGCTAGGACTTCAGAAGGATCAGTAAGAGACTCAATCTCGTTACTTGACCGGGCTTTAATTTCGCAATCTATAAAAAATAACACTATCGAAGAACAAGACGTTAGAAACATGTTGGGCCTCGCAGATAGAAGTAAAGTTATATCCCTTTTTAAAGAAATTTTAGAAGGCAAAGAGAAAGATGCTCTTAAAATACTTGAAGGATTATTAGATGATGGGTTAGATGCTAAAAATTTTCTAAACGATATTTTAGAAGTTTTGTATCTATTTAGCAGAAGAATCAATTTAGGAACTATCGAAAAAGATATGACTATTTCTGAGTCAGAGACTTTGATGATTGAAAAGTTTTCAAAAAATATTGACATGCAAGATATTGGTTTGTTCTGGCAATTAACTATTAAAACTATAGATGATCTCAGAATAGTTGGTAATGAAAACTTAGCTCTAGAGATGTATATTATGCAATTGTGTCATTTAAAGAATTTAGAAGAAAAAGATGAAAGAGATATTCAAAATGAAAATATTTCAGCAAGCAAGGAAAAATTGTCTGGAAAAAAAATTGAAAATAAAAATTTAGAAACTGATTTGCCTAATCAAGTAAAAAATCAATTAAAAAGTACTAATCAAATTAAAACAAGTCCTATTCCAAAAATAGATAACAGAAACGATAAATCCAAAATTAAAATTACAAATTTTAAAGAATTAATAGATTTAGCAAGTAGAGAGAAAGAAATAGAACTAAAGTATGATTTGGAGCGAAACGTTAAATTAGTAAGTTTTAATAGGGGAAAAATTGATATTAGTTTTAACGAAAAATTAAACAAAAACTTTATTAAAAACTTAACTGATAAACTATTAAGTTGGACAGGTGAAAGATGGATTATTTCTTTAAGTAAAAACTCAGAAGCAAAAAGCATCCATGAAAAAAATCTAGAAATTATAGATATTAAGATTGATGAATTTAAAAAAAGTAAAATTGCAAAGGATATAGAAATTAATTTCCCAGATGCTAAACTTGTTGAAATTAAGGAGGAATAGTAAGTGACCAATTTTTCAGATATGCTTTCAAAAGCAAAAGCAATGCAAGAGAAAATGAAAGAAGCCCAAGAACAAATAAAAAAAATAGAAGTTGAAGGTATATCCGGAGGTAGTCTAGTAAAGGTAATTTTAACAGGAGATTACGAAATAAAATCAATTTTAATTTCTGATGAAGCAAAAAAAGAAAAACAAGAAATAGTAAATGATTTAATCATTGCTGCATATAATAATGCAAAAGAAAACTTAAAAAAAAAATCTGCTGAAGAATTATCTAAAGTGACAGGCGGGCTAAATCTTCCAATGGATTTTAAACTACCTTTTTAATGGATAACGAGATCCCAGAAATTAATGAGCTTATTAAACAGTTTGCAAAATTGCCTGGCCTTGGCCCTAAATCTGCAAAAAGAATTATCTTAAAATTAATTAACAATAAAGACAATATGGTAAAACCATTAGCTAAGTCTTTAGCTGAAGTTTATAAGAAAGTAGTTCGTTGTTCTGAATGTGGAAATTTGAAAATTATTGATAAAATTTGTATATGCACCTCGGACAATTCTTATGATAAGATTTGCGTAGTAGAAAATCTAGCCGATATGTGGGTTATTGACTCTGCTAATATATATAAAGGTCATTATCACATTCTTGGTGGCACATTAAATTCAAACGAAAACTATGAGCAAAAAAACTTACTTATCCAATCATTAGTAAGTAGAATTAAAAAAAACAACTTAAAAGAGGTAATAATTGCAACAAGTGCTACTGTTGAGGGCCAAACAACAGCACATTATATAGAGGATATTATTAAGAGTGATAAAATTAAAATTACTAAGTTAGCCCAGGGTTTGCCAGTAGGTGGTGAAATAGAACAACTCGATGATGGCACTCTCTTTTCTGCTTTCAAGAATAGAGTTCCAGTAACCGATTAATTTGTAGATTTTTTTTCTAATCTTTTTTGATGCAATAATGGTTCAGTATATCCTGATGGTTGAACTCTTCCTCTAAAAACAAGATCGCAAGCAGCAGAAAATGCTATCGATTTTTCAAAATCTTCAGACATTTTTTTATATTTAGGATCATTTTTGTTTTGATCATCAACTGTCTTTGCCATCTTTTTCATTATTTTCATGACTTGCTCTTTATTACAAATTCCATGATGAAGCCAATTTGCAATATGTTGAGATGATATTCGAAGTGTTGCTCTATCCTCCATCAATCCTACATTATTAATATCTGGTACTTTTGAACAACCAACTCCTTGATCAACCCATCTGACTACGTAGCCTAAAATACCTTGTGCGTTATTCTCAATTTCACGATTGATGTCTTCAACTGACCAATTAGGCCTGTCAGCTTTTGGAATTTCTAAGATATTTTCTACTTTTGCCATATCTCTTGATTTAATTTTATCTTGTTCGTCAAATACATTAACTTTATGGTAATGAAGAGAATGTAGTGTCGCTGCAGTTGGAGATGGCACCCAAGCACAGTTTGCACCAGATTTTGGATGACCAATTTTTTGTTCCATCATATTTGCCATTTGATCTGGCATAGCCCACATTCCTTTACCAATTTGAGCTTTACCTGAAAAACCACATTTTAAACCTATGTCCACATTCCAATTTTCATAAGTATTCAACCAAGTTGATTTTTTCATTTCTCCCTTGAATATCATTGGCCCTGCTTCAAAAGATGTGTGCATTTCATCTCCAGTTCTATCCAAAAAGCCAGTGTTAATGAAAACAATTCTATTTTTAACTTGTCTAATACATTCTTTTAAATTTACAGTTGTTCTTCTTTCCTCATCCATAATTCCAACTTTTATAGAGTACTTTTTAATCCCTAGAGTCTCTTCAACTTTATCAAATAAAGTGTTAGTGAAAGCTACTTCTTCTGGTCCATGCATTTTTGGTTTAACAATGTAAACTGAACCTGTTCTCGAATTTTTTTTATTTATGAAGTCATGTAAAGCACATAATGTAGATACAAATGCATCTAAAATACCCTCTGGTATTTCCGCTCCATCTTTTAAAAGTATTGCTGGGTTTGTCATTAAATGTCCTACATTTCTATTAAGCAATAAAGCTCTGCCATGAAGATTGATTTTTTCTCCATTTTTAGAGATATATTCTCTATCTTGGTTTAGTTTTCTGACAATTTTTTTTCCATTTTTTTCAAAAGTAGAAGATAGATCTCCTTTCATTAGACCTAACCAATTTCGATAGCATTTAACTTTGTCCTCAGCATCAACGGCAGCTACAGAATCTTCATTATCTACAATCGTTGACAGGGCGGACTCCACCACTATATCCGAGATAGCTGCTTTATCAATTTTTCCAACCATGGTTTCAGAGTTTATTAAAATATCGATATGAAGGTTATTATTCTTTATTAAAATTGAATTTGGATTTTCTTTATCACCTGTATAACCTATGAACTGTTCATTGTTTTTGAGAAAGTATTTTTTAGAATCCGAAAATACTACAAGTTTATTTTCCTCTATTTTAAATTTTGAAATATTCTGCCAGCTAATTTGTACCAATGGAATTCTTTCGTCTAAAAAATCTCTTACAAAATTTATTACTTTTTTGGCTCTCTCTCTGTCCCAACTCTTTCCTATACTTCCTGATATAACATCTGTCCCATAAAGTGCATCGTATAAACTCCCCCAACGCGCATTTGCGGCATTCAATGCGTAACGAGCGTTATCTACTGGAACTACTAGTTGAGGTCCTGCGATAGAGGAAATTTCTTCATCAACATCGGCTGTATCTATCTTAAAGTCATTTTTTTCATCGATTAAATAATCGATTGACTTTAAGAAACTCACATATTCTTTTTTATTAAAGTCCTTACCTTTATTTGATTTATGCCAATCGTCTACTTTTTTTTGTATTATTTCTCTTTTCTGAATTAAAGCTTTATTGATTGGCGACAGTTCATGGACAACTTTAGAAAATTTGTTCCAAAATTTATCAATATCAATGTTAGTGTTTGGAATCACCTCGTTATTTATAAACTCGAGGAGAGATGAACTAACCTTTAAGCCACTTTTTTCTACCATTTTCATCATGAGCCGATCTTTACAATATTTTATAATATAATAATACTATTATTATTGTAACATTTTATGAAAAATTATTTAGATTTTGAAAAAGAAATAAAAGCTTTGGAGCAAGAAGTAGATGGGTTAAAAAGTCCTTTCGGTTCAGAGGGGATATCTGAAGTTGACACAGATAAAATTAAGAATACTCAGCAAGAAATTAATAAAAAATTAGAGGAGATATATTCTAATCTAAACAGCTGGCAACGCACTCAAGTCGCAAGACATGAAGACCGACCTAAAGCAAATTTTTATATAAAAAAAATATTTTCACAATTTACTTTACTTTCCGGTGATAGATATTTCGGAGACGACAAGTCTGTAATTGCTGGGTTTGGTTTAATAGATAATAAATCAGTTTTGATTATTGGGCAGGAAAAAGGAGAGGACCTTAATAGTAGGATTGAAAGAAACTTTGGAATGATGCGTCCAGAGGGATATAGAAAATGTATAAGGCTTATGAAACTTGCTGATAGATTTCAAATACCTGTTATAAGTTTTATTGATACTCCAGGAGCTTACCCAGGTATTGGAGCCGAGCAAAGAGGGCAAGCTTCTGCTATTGCAAATTCAATTGAATGCTGCATGTCATTAACTGTCCCGAATATTTCTATAATAATTGGAGAAGGGGGATCTGGCGGAGCAATTGCTTTGGCGTCTTCAAATAAAGTTATAATGTTAGAAAATTCTATTTATTCAGTAATATCTCCAGAGGGTTGCGCTTCTATTTTATGGCGTGATCCAAGTAAATCTTTACAAGCCGCTGAAGCAATGAAACTTACTGCTAAAGATTTACTTAAATTAAAAATTATTGATGAGGTAATTCCGGAACCACTAGGAGGCGCTCATAGAGACCCGGAGGCTATTGCTGCAGATATTAAGTTTTCAATTATTAAAAATTTAAAAAATTTTGAAAGTTTTAGTAAGGATGAAATATATGACCACAGAAAATCTAAATTTTTACAAATAGGAAGAGATCAAGGGTTCAGCAAATCTTCTAATATCACCGACGGAGGATTGAGTTATCAGGAATCTGCCTTCAATAAACTTAAATCTCAAATAAACAAAAATAAATTTGTTTACGGAGGGTTTGGACTTATAGTTATAATCGGCTTAATTGCTTTATTATCTTAGTATTGTTGCATAAAAACAATTGCGGCAAATAATATTTTTCTCCTATTGACTTCCATCGCGTAAATCTATTAAAGGATCACAAGACTAACTAAAGGTTAGTTGAAGTTAATAATAATAAGGAAAAACAATAAATATGAGTACACTAAAAGGTAAAGTAAAGTGGTTCAATGGTACTAAAGGATATGGTTTCATTGAAAGAGAAGACAAAGAAAAAGACGTGTTCGTCCATTCTTCTGCGGTTAGAGAAGCTGGTTTAAAATATTTAAACGAGGGTGATGAGTTAACGTTTGAAGTGGAGAGCACAGAAAAAGGTCCTTCAGCAGTAAAACTGCAGAAAACATCTTAATCTAAATTTCCAAAATCACTGATTATCGGGACATTAACTGTAGTTTTTACTATCTTAATTGTCCCGCTAATTTCATCTTGAAAAAGTCACAATTATTTTCTAAATAAAGAATCATGATTATAAATAAGAAAGTCATTTCAACGTTAAGATCACATTCACACAGAATGCACGCTAAGCTATTGCTTAGCTTATAATCAAAAATATATAAATTTAACTAAAATTAAGATAAAAATAACAGGGATGCAGCAGTAGCTCAGTTGGTTAGAGCACTAGTTTGTGGAACTAGGGGTCGGTGGTTCGAATCCACCCTGCTGTACCAAAAAATGACAAAAGAAAAAAAGAGCAAACCTTCTAAAGAACTTCCATTAGGGTTTGTAGACAGACAAGAAAAAGAATTACTCGTACGTGATTTTATAATTTCTAATATTAAAGAAGTAATGATCAAATACGGTTTTCAATATCTCGAAACGCCAAGTTTTGAGTATTCAGATAGTATTGGTAAATTTTTACCTGATAAAGATAGACCTGATGAAGGTGTTTTTTCATTTAAGGATGAAACTAAGTGGTTATCGTTAAGGTATGATCTTACAGCACCTCTAGCAAGATATGTTGCAAAAAATTATTTAGAAATCCCAAAACCATTTAAAAGATATCAACTTGGCACTGTTTGGAGAAATGAAAAACCTGGACCAGGGAGATTTAGAGAATTTTTACAATTCGACGCTGATTTCGTCGGCACTAAAAGTTTACAAGCAGATGCTGAATTGTGTGTAATGATTTCAGAAATTCTCGAGAAGTGCGGTTTATCAAAATCAGATTATATAATCAAGATATCATCAAGAAAGATTACTGAAAATTTGTTTAAAAAGATAAATATAAAAGATAACGATCAAAAACTTACTGCTTTAAGAGCCTTAGATAAAATTGATAGACTTGGTTGGGATGAAGTAAAAAAACTATTAGGCGAAGGAAGAAAAGATAAATCTGGAGACTTCACAAAAGGTGCGAATTTAAAAGCTAAAGACATTCAAACAATAGAAGAAACACTCAAGAAAAAATTACCTGAAACAGAGGATCTAATTGAGATATTTAAAATTTTAAAAGATTATAATTTTAATAATTTTGAATTTGACCCGTCAATTATTAGAGGACTAGAATATTACACTGGTGTAATCTTTGAGGTGAATTTAAATTTTGACGTAACTAATAATAAAGGTCAGGTAATCCAATTCGGCTCTATTGGAGGTGGTGGGAGATATGATAATTTAGTTAACAACTTCGGAAATTATGATGCTCCAGCTACAGGCATATCAATCGGACTAGATCGATTGGTTTATGCTTTAATGCAAAAAAAGGAATTCAAAGTTAAACAATCTAAACCTATTGTGATTTGTGTTTTCGATAAAAATTTAATTAAAGAGTACATTAACTTGCAAGCAATATTAAGGAATGCTGATATTAGTTCAGAAATTTATCCTGGAGAAGGAAAATTAAAGAAACAAATGGAGTATGCTAACAAAATTAAATCACCAGCTGTAATTTTATACGGCGAGAATGAAATAAAATTAGGCAAACCAACTTTAAGAAATCTTAGTTCTGGCAAAGAACTATCAATTGAAATTAAAGAATTAGTAAATGAAATCAAAAAAATTATCTGAAATAATAATAAAAACTTTTAAAAGTAATGGTTTTGTTTTATCTGAACCTGATGTTCTTTTAGATTCTGATTATATAATTGAGAGGTCTGGAGAAAAATTTAGACGTTCCATGCTTACTTTTAATAGTGAGGATGGAAAAACGATGTGTTTAAGACCAGATTTAACTGTAGCATCATGCATCAGTTTTTTGCAAAAGAAGTCATCTTCTAAAATTTATTATTCTGGACAAGCCTATAGAAAATCTAACAAAAAAGGATCTAATATTATTTATGATCAACTAGGTATTGAAATTTTAGGTTCAAAAAATCAAATTCAAGATGATTATAAAGTAATAAGTACAATTTTGAGTTCAGCAAAAAAAATTAAAAAGAAAAAAATTCAAATCAAAGTAGGAGACATTAGTTTATTTAAACGTCTGATAAATGCATTAGACATGCCTGAAAGATGGAAGCTTAGATTAATCAGGCACTTTTGGAGACCAAGTTATTTTGAAGAGCTTTTAAAAAGATTAGAAAAAAATACAGATATTGATGCAATTACTTTTGATGAAGATAAAAAAAGATTTTATGAAATGAAAAAATTGGATCAGGATAAAATAATTGCGGGAAGATCAATTTCAGAAATCTTAAAAAGATTTGATAAAAAGCTAAAAGATCCAAGATCTTTTGTTGATGGAAAAAAAATTGTTAAAATTATTAAAACTTTTTTACAAATAAATTGTAAACTATCTAAACTTGATGAAAAGCTATTTGATTTTGCCAAAAAAAATAATCTTAAAACAAATATATTTAAAGATTTTAAGTCTATACTTAGTCTAAGAAAAATTGATCAAGATATTATTTTCATCGCGAATTTTGGTAGAGATGTAGAATATTATACTGGAATTGTGTTTGAAGTATTTTCAGGAAATAAAGAAATTGCTAGGGGTGGTCGATATGACGATTTACTTAAAAGTCTAGGTGCAAAAAAGAATATCCCTGCTGTTGGCGCTGCTATTAACTTAAAAAATATATGAAGGATTTAATAACTATTGGTCTACCAAGTAAAGGACGTTTAAAAGATAAAGCAATATCTTTTTTTAATAATAAAGGTCTTAAGATTCTACATAGTGAAAAAGAGAGAAATTATTTTGGGACCATTGAAAATAACCCTAGAATTAAAATAATTTTTCTTCATGCGAAAGAAATTATTCAAAGGTTAGGGGATGGAACTTTAGACATCGGTATATCTGGGTTAGATCTTTTTAAAGAGTCTAATCAAAATTTACAAGCCAGAATAAATATTCAAAAAAAACTTGACTTTGGTAATGCCAACTTAGTTATTGCAGTGCCTGACGACTGGATAGATGTTCAG